>JBOGFI010000144.1:0-30504 GCA_050743365.1 Acidimicrobiia bacterium
GCGTGGGCTCGGTGCGGTCGGCCGAGCTCGGTGGGCCCGCCGGCGGGCCCGGAGGCGGCCCCGCGGGCGGGCCGGCCGGAGGCGGGTTCTGGTCTGCCATGACTGCTCCTGACGTGTCGTGGCACCGGGGGAGCGGCGGATTCGTCCCGATCCTGCCGCTGGTCGCGGCGCATCCTGCCATACGGGTCGCGGCGGGCGCGCCGCTCGTACACACCGGTACGCTGCGGACATGACGGACGTGGAGACCCGCGAGGCGTTAACGCCGCCGCCGCCCCGCCGTCCGAGCCTCCCGCGGAACTGGCGGCACGCGCTGCGCACCGGCAACCCGCCTCGCGGCCGCGTCGACCCGGTCTCGCGCTGGCTGGTGCTGACCCGGGCGTCGGTGCTGCCGATGACGATCACGTCGGCGGCCATCGCCGGGCTCCTGGCGGCCTACCGCGACGAGAGCGTCGCATGGTGGCTGTTCGCCCTGGCGGCTGTCGGGCTGGTGCTGGCCCACTGTGCCAACAACCTCATGAACGACCTGTTCGACCTCGAGGTCGGCGCCGACACCGAGAGCTACCCGCGGGCGCTCTACGCGCCCCATCCGGTGCTGTCGGGCATGACCACCCGCCGTGGCCTCCTCACGTCGGCGCTGGCCGTCAACGCGCTCGACCTGGTGATTCTGGGCGTGCTGTTCGTCGCCCGCGGCTGGCCGGTCGTCGCCTTCGCCCTCGGCGGCTTCCTGCTCTCGGTTGCCTACACCGCGCCGCCCCTGCGGCTGAAGAAGCACGGTCTCGGCGAGCCCACCGTGCTGGTCGTGTGGGGGCCGCTGATGGTGGGCGGCACCTATTACGCGGCCACCGGGCACCTCCCGGGCGCGATCGTGGCCGCGTCGCTGCCCTACGCTTTGCTCTGCACGGCGGTGCTGATGGGCAAGCACCTCGACAAGGCCTCGTGGGACGCCCCCGCCGGCACCCGCACGCTCCCCGTCATCCTCGGTGACGAGGCGGGTCGTGCCGTGACCCGGGGGATCATCGTGGCGTTCTTCGCGCTGGTCGCGCTTCTGGTGGCCGTTACCGTCCTCCCGCTCGCGACGCTCCTCGTGGTGGCGTCGGCGCCGCTGCTGAAGCGGGTCTGGCGGGCCTTCGGCCGTCCCAAGCCCGAGTCGCCGCCGGCCGACTATCCCATCTGGCCGCTGTGGTTCGCGCCGCACGCCTTCGTGCTCACGCGTCGGGCGGGCGCGCTGTTCCTGCTCGGCCTGGTCGTCGGCGTCGTCGTGGGTTGGTAGCCATAGGGAGAGCACAGCGAGGGGGATGGTGATGCTCGAGAGCACGATGCAGGACTTCCCGCTGACGGTCGGCATGATCTTCCGCCACGGGCGCGCCGTCTACGCGGACAGCGAGGTCGCGACGTTCGAGGGGGAGTCGAGCCGCCGGGCAAGCTACGCCGACGTCGCCGAGCGCGCCGAGCGCCTGGCCGCCGCACTCGGCCGCCTCGGCATCGAGGCTGCCGACCGCCTGGGCACGTTCTCCTGGAACAGCCAGGAGCACCTCGAGGCCTACCTCGCCATCCCCGGAATGGGCGCCGTCCTGCACACGCTCAACATCCGGCTCTTCCCCGAGCAGCTCACGTACGTCGTGAACCACGCCGAGGACCGGATCGTCATCGTCGACGACAGCATCGTGCCGTTGCTCGCGAAGGTGGCGCCCGACCTCAAGACCGTCGAGCACTACGTGGTCGTGGGCGGCGGCGACGCGTCGGCGCTCGAGGATGCGGCGGCGGGCGCCGACGTGCTCCGCTACGAGGAGCTCCTCGCGGCCGAGCCGCCGGGTTTCGAGTGGCCGGACGTCGACGAGCGGTCGGCGGCGGCGATGTGCTACACGAGCGGCACCACCGGCAACCCCAAGGGCGTCGTCTACTCCCACCGGTCGACGTTCCTCCACTCGCTCGGTGTCGACGCCGCCAACGCCATCGGGCTCACCGACGACGACCGGGTGCTGCCGATCGTCCCGATGTTCCACGCCAACGCCTGGGGCCTGCCGTACGCCGCTTGGATGGCGGGCGCCGACTTCGTGATGCCGGGCCGGTTCCTGCAGGCCGAGCCGCTGGCACGGCTCATCGCCGCCGAGCAGCCCACGGTGGCGGGGGCGGTGCCGACGATCTGGGCCGACCTCCTGCGTTACGCGAGCGACCACCCCGTCGACCTCTCCTCGTTCCGCCTCGTCGTGTGCGGCGGCTCGGCTGTGCCGCGCAGCCTCATGGAGCGGTTCGAGCAGGAGCACGGCATGCGGATCATCCAGGGCTGGGGCATGACCGAGACCAGCCCGCTCGCCGCGCTGGCCCACCCGCCCAAGAGCGTCCCCCGGCACACGACCGAGGAGATGCGCTGGCGAGCCATGACCGGCCGGGTGATCGGCGGCGTCGAGCTCCGCATCGTCGACGTCGACGGCGAGCCCCTGCCCTGGGACGGCGAGGCCGTGGGCGAGATCGAGGTGCGGGGGCCGTGGATCACCGCCAGCTACTACCGGGACCCGTCGGCCGAGAAGTTCGACGACGGCTGGCTCCGTACCGGCGACGTCGGGACCGTGAACCCGAAGGGCTTCGTGCAAATCACCGATCGGGCCAAGGATGTCATCAAGTCGGGGGGCGAGTGGATCTCGTCGGTCGAGCTCGAGAACTTCCTCATGGCCCATCCCGACGTGGTGGAGGCGAGCGTGATCGGCGTGCCCGACCCGAGGTGGGACGAGCGCCCGCTCGCGTGTGTGGTGCGGAGCGAGGGCGCGAGCACGGGCGCGGCGGAGCTGCGCGACTTCCTCGACGGCAAGGTCGCCAAATGGCAGCTTCCCGAACGCTGGGCCTTCATCGACGAGGTACCCAAGACGAGCGTGGGCAAGTTCGACAAGAAGGTGCTGCGCGCCCGCCACGCGGCCGGCGAGCTCGAGGTCGAAGAGCTCACTTAGTGCCGCGCCGCGCTGAAGGGCGAGGAAGCAGGGCGCGATGACCGTCGCGGCCGAGAGCCTGCGCGACCTGGTCGATTTCGCGTTGTTCGCGTCGCTGCCGGGCATCCTCGTGCTGTCGTGGGTGACCGGCCGCCTGCTCGGCGTGCGCCGCTCCCTCGGGACCACCGTGCTATCGGGGCTCCTGGGGTGGGCGGGTGGCGTGGCCCTGGCGCTGGCGATCGCCGACCAGCGGGCGACCCCGGCGAAGGGCTTCACCCGCAACGTGTGGTTGTTCTCGGCGCTCGGCGTCATGTCGGCGTCGGTGTGGATCGAGCTCCTCGCCCGGCCCGGCGCGCTCGCCCGGGCCCAGAGCGGCTTTACCTCGATCCCCCGGCCGCTGCGGGCGCTGCGCCGCCGGGCGCAGCGGGTCGGCCGCTACGCCCAGATCACCCGCATCGCCATGCGCAACGGCCTCGGGCCGTCGCTGGGCCTGGGCCGCCACGACGAGGACGGGGTCGACGGCCGGGCCCCGCTGGCCCGCCGGCTGCGCCACGCCCTCGAGGAGGGCGGCGGCATGTTCGTCAAGATGGGCCAGGTCTTCTCGACCCGTCCCGATCTCGTGTCACCCGCGGTGGCGGACGAGCTGTCGCATCTCCAGGACCACGTGGCGGCGGTGCCGTCCGACGCGGTGCGCGAGGTGCTCGAGGACGACCTCGAGGCGCCGGTCGAGGAGCTGTTCGCCGAGTTCGACTGGGAGCCGGTGGCGGCGGCGTCGATCGGTCAGGCCTACCGGGCTCGCCTGCACGACGGGCAGCAGGTGATCGTGAAGGTCCAGCGGCCCGACGTCGGCGAGGCGGTCGACCGCGACCTCCAGGTGCTCGACCAGCTCGCGCACATGGCCGAGCAGCGCACGACATGGGCGGCGGAATACGGCGTCGTCGAGCTCACGGCCGAGTTCTCGGAGCGGCTCCGCGAGGAGCTCGACTTCCGCATCGAGGCCCGCAACGCCTCGGACATCCGCGCCAACCTGGCCGACAATCCGAGCGTGCAGGTCCCGGCCGTCTACCAGGACCTCACCACCTCCCGCGTGTTGGTGATGGAGTGGCTCGAAGGCGCGAGCGTGCGGCAGGACGATCGGCTCGACGAGCTCGGCGTCGATCGGGAGGCGCTGGCGGGGACGCTGCTGCGCTGCATGCTCGACCAGATGCTCGTCGACGGGCATTTCCACGCCGATCCCCATCCCGGCAACGTCATGGCGCTGGCCGACGGCCGCATCGGGCTCATCGACTTCGGCGCGGCCAGTCGCCTCGACCCCATGCAGCAGTCGGCTCTCCGCGACCTCATGCTCGCGGTCGCGCAGCGCGACGCGGAGCTGCTCCGCCAGGCCGTCCTCCAGGTGGCGACCCTGCGGCGGGTCGTCGACGACGACGAGCTCGAGCGCGCGCTGGCGCGCTTCATGGGCCGGCACCTCGCGCCCGGGATGGCGCCCGGGGCCGCCATGTTCAACGACATGCTCCAGCTCTTCTTCACGTTCGGCATCATCGTGGCGCCCGAGCTGAGCACGTTCTTCCGGGCGCTGGTGACGCTCGACGGCACTCTCACCACGCTGTGTCCCGGCTACCCGACGATCGACGAGGCCCAGAAGGTCGCGACCGAATGGATGCGTGAACGCATCCGTCCCGCAACGCTCGAGGAGGTCGCGAAGAGCGAGCTGATCCGGATGGCGCCCCTGCTGCGGCGGCTACCCCGTCACGTCGACCGTCTCGCCACGTCACTCGAGCGCGGCAACCTGCGGGCGCGCCTCAGCCTGTTCTCCGACGAGCGCGACGTTGGCGTCGTCACCCGCCTCGTGAACCGGGCCGTCCTCGCCCTGATGGGTGGCTTCGTCGGCCTCGTCGGCGTGTTCCTCCTCGGGACCAGCGGCGGGCCCCCTTTCGCCGGCGAGACGACCCTCTACGAGTTCTTCGGCTACTTCAGCCTGTTCTGCAGCGTCGTGCTGATCATGCGCGTGATCGTGGCCATCCTGCACGACGGCCTCAACTGACTAGGTGGCGCTCGCTCGGCGGCAGGGTACCTGCCGGGCTGGCAGGCCTTCCGTGCGGGCCTACGTCTGGAGGCTCAGCACCTCGTCGGCCATGGCCTCGAGCTCGTCCGTCCACGACCGCGGCTCCTGCGCGGGGACGAGCACCAGCTTCGAGAACCCGTGCTCGAGGAACCGCTCGAGCGTCGCCCGCACCGCCGGAAGCCCGACCGGCACGAGCTCGGCGGGGTCGAGGCCGGGCCGGCGTGACGCGATGGCGGCCGCGAGCAGCTCGGGGATCTCCTCTCGCACGTAGATGACGAGTGCGCCGAAGTGCTCGACGTCGATGGCCCGCTCGGCCTGGGCGGCGGCCGCCTCGACCACCACGCGCCCAGCTGCCACCTCGCCCGGCGTCGAGAAGCTCGGCAGCCAGCCGTCACCGAGCCGCCCCACCCGGCGCAGCTCGCTCTTGGCCCGGCCGCCGAGCCATACGTCGGGCGGTTGCTGCACGGGCCGGGGGCGGACCGAGAGGCCGCGGTACGAGAACCGGGGCCCGTCGTGGTCGACGGAGTCCTCGGTCCACATGCGGCGGATCAGGGGCAGGGCCTCGTCGAACCAGGCGGCGCGCTCGTCGCGGCCGACCCCGAACGCCTGCTGCTCGGCCGGGTTCGCGATGCCGAGGCCGAAGGCCGGCAGCGCCCGGCCGCCCGACAGCCGGTCGAGGCTGGCCCACTCCTTGGCGACCAGCGCCGGGTTGCGGCCCGGCAGCACCTGGACGCTGGTGCCCAGCTTGAGCTTCTTCGTGCGCCCGGCGGCGAACGCCAGCCCGACCACGGGGTCGGGGGCGTCGCCGGTCAGACGCTCGGACAGCCACAGCGAATCGAAGCCGAGCCGCTCCAGCGCGTCGACCAGGTCGGGGAAGGTGTCGTCCTGGCGCAGACCCTGCACCCCGAGCCCGTACCCGATGCGGATCTTCACTTCACGCGCGCAGGTGCTCGTACTGGCGCAGCTCGCGCCGCGCGATCTGCTGCTTGTGAACCTCGTCGGGCCCGTCGACGAGGTGGAGCGTGCGGGCGTGTGTGTACATGGCGGCGAGGGGCCAGTCGTCGGACACGCCCGCGCCGCCGAACACCTGGATGGCCCGGTCGATCACGTTGGTGGCCACGCGTGCCGCCACCACCTTGATCGCGGCGATCTCGAAGCGGGCGCCCTTGTTGCCCACGGTGTCCATCAGCCACGCCGCCTTGAGCGTGAGCAGGCGGGCCTGCTCGATCTCGATGCGCGACTCCGCCACCCGGTCCTGCACCACGCCCTGCTCGGCCAGCGTCCTGCCGAACGGCGAACGCAGTTGCGCCCGCTGGCACAGCAGCTCCAGCGCGCGCTCGGCCAAGCCGATGGCACGCATGCAATGGTGGATGCGTCCCGGGCCCAGGCGGGCCTGGGCGATGGCGAACCCGCCGCCTTCCTCGCCGAGCATGTACGACGCTGGCACGCGTACGTTGTCGTACAGGGTCTCGCAGTGACCGCCACCGGCGTCGTGGCCGAACACCGGCAGGGTGCGCACGATCTTCACGCCCGGCGCGTCGAGCGGGACCAGGATCATCGAGTGGCGGTGGTAGGGGTCGGCGTCGGGATTGGAGACGCCCATGAGGATGGCGACCTTGCACCGGTCGGAGGCGGCCCCGCTCGTCCACCACTTGTGGGCGTTGATCGTGTATCCGTCGCCGTCGCGCTCGATGCGGCTCTGGATGTTGGTGGCGTCGGAGCTCGCCACCCACGGCTCGGTCATCGCGAAGCACGAGCGGATCTCGCCGTTGAGCAGCGGCACCAGCCACTCGTCCTGCTGCTCGGGGGTTCCGAACTCGGCCAGGATCTCCATGTTGCCGGTGTCGGGCGCGGCGCAGTTCGTCGCTTCGGCGGTGAGCAGGCTCTTGCCCATCAACTCGCACAGCGGCGCGTAGTCGAGGTTCGAGAGGCCGGCGCCCCACTTGGCGTTGGGGAGGAACAGGTTCCACAGGCCGCGCCTGCGAGCCTCCGCTTTCAGCTCCTCCATCACCGGCGGGTGGAAGTGCGGGTTGCCCGACGCCGCCACCTGCTCCTGGAAGACGGGCCCCGCCGGCTCGACGTGGGTGTCGACGAAGTCGCGCAGACGCTCCTGGAGCTCGAGCGAGCGGGGGCTGAACGCAAAGTCCATCTCTATTGCTCCGCTCGCTGCGGGCCGGGGTACCCGGCCCGCTGCCGCTCGCTCCGCGTGCTCCGCTGCGCTCCGGCCCTCAGCCGGGCCGGTGCTCGCTTCGCCCTGGTCACGTCCCCCGTGAGACCAAAGCCGTCCTCGCTCCGCGTCTGTCGGTCGTCATCCATGGTCGGCACCCTACCCGGGCGCATGCGAGCCGGGTCACGGCGTCACAATGGGGGTGTGAGCCTCGACCTGGGGACGTTGCTGCTCGCGCTCACCTGGCTGGCGGGGTGGCTCCTGTGCTTCCGCGTGCCCCGGCTGCCGCGGCGTGAGGAGGTCGGCGGTCCGGCGCCGGTGCGCCGGGTGTCGGTGGTGATCCCCGCCCGCGACGAGGCCACCACGCTGCCCCGGCTCCTTGCCGCGCTGGCGCGTCAGACCCGTCCGCCCGCCGAGGTGATCGTCGTCGACGACGACTCGCAGGACGGCACGGCCGCGGTGGCCGCCGCCGGCGGGGCGCGGGTGCTGCCGGCGCCGTCGCTGCCCGAGGGCTGGACCGGCAAGGCATGGGCGTGCTGGCGCGGCGCGCAGGCCGCCAGCGGCGACGTGCTCGTGTTCCTCGACGCCGACACCGAGCCCGCTCCGGGGCTATTGGCCCGGCTCCTCGTGGTGCTCGACCGGCGTGGAGGGCTGGTGTCGGTGATGCCGTACCACCGGATGGAACAGCCCTACGAGCGGCTGTCGGCGTTCTTCAGCGTGATCTCGCTCATGGGCGTGGGCGCGGCGTCCGTGTGGCGGCGAGCCCCGGTCACCGCCGCCTACGGCCCGTGTCTCGCGTGCACCCGGGTCGACTACGAGGCGGTCGGCGGCCACAAGGCGGTGCGGCGCGTCGTCGTCGACGACGTCGCGCTCGCCCGGCGGTTCCGCGCGACGGGCCGGGCCGTCACCGTGGCCGGCGGCGTCGACTCGATCCGGTACCGCCTGTACCCCGACGGCCTGCGCCAGCTCGTCGACGGATGGAGCAAGAACTTCGCCGCCGGCGCCGGCTCGACGCCGCCCGGTCGGTTCCTGCTCGTGATGCTGTGGGTGATCGGCTGCGGCACCGCCGCCCAGGTGCCGGTGCGTGCCGCCCTGACCGTGTTGGCCGGGTGGTCGTACCCGGGCATCGTCGGCTGGACCGTGTACGCCGCGTTCGCCGTGCAGCTCGCCGTCATGCTCCGGCCGCTCGGCAACTACTCGTGGGCGGCGCCGTTCTTCCCGGTGCCGCTGGCCGCGTGGTTCGTGATCTTCCTCCGGTCGATCTACTGGATCGTCCGCGGCGAGGTGCGCTGGAAGGGACGGGTCGTCCCGGTGCGTCAGTGAGCTCGTACCGTTGAGCGCCACCGTGTTCGAGCGCCGCAATGTGTGGCTGGTGGCGCTCGACGCCGGGGTGTGGGCGGTGTGGAGCACGCTCTGCGGCTATCTCGCGCACCGCGTCCCGGTCGAGCGCCTGCGCGGCGACGGCTTCCTGTTCCGCGTCCGACGTGTGGAACGCCCGGGCCGTCTCTACGAGCGCGTGTGGCGGATCAAGCGCTGGAAGGGTCTGCTTCCCGAGGCCGGCGCCCTGTTCAAAGGCGGCTTCTCGAAGCGCCAGGTCGTGGGGCGCGACCGTGAGTACCTCGAGCGGTTCGCGGTCGAGACCCGACGGGCCGAGCTCACCCACTGGCTGGTCATGTCGATCGCGCCGCTGTTCTTCCTGTGGAACCCGTGGTGGCTCGGCCTCGCGATGGTTGGCTACGCGCTCGCGGCGAACCTGCCCTGCCTGCTCACGCAGCGCTACAACCGCGCCCGCCTCTTGCGGATGCTGGTCCGGCGGGGAGTAGCGAGATCGACGAGCGACGAGGAGGAGCAATGACGGCCACCGAGTGGATCGCGGCGTTCGCGGCCGCGCTGGGGGTGGAGCCGCCCACCGAGGTCGAGTTCGAGGCGCTGCTCGCGCTGGCGGCGGAGGCGGCCCACGCCTCCGAGCGCACGGCCGCGCCGGTCGCGTGCTGGCTCGCTGCTCGCGCCGGGCGCACGCCGTCCGAGGCGGTCGGCCTGGCGTCGGGGGTGGGCGGCTGACCTACGGCCGGCCGCGGTGGGCGGCGACGAAGGCCCGGTTCTCGGAGGGGGTGGTGGGGCCGAAGGTCTCGTTGCCGCTCGGGAGCGTGAGGCGGATCTGCTCGAGCTCCTCCCGTGTGAACGGGCACGGGACCGCGACCGGGTCGACGTCGTGCAGCCTCAGCGCGTTGAGCCCGAGGATCTTGCGTTTGATCTCGTCGGTGAGCGCCGGGTAGCCGTAGCGCTGCTGGTACTCCTCGCTGATCTGGAACGCCCGGAACGCCTGGATCTGGTCCTGGGGCGCGCCGTAGAACAGTGCGTCGGTCCCCCAGAGCACGTTGTCCTCACCGACATGGCGGAGGAGCTTCCCGAGCAGGTGCGCGGCCTGGTCGGGTACCCCCATGAGCGTCCACCACGTCGAGCCCAGCTCGGCGTAGACGTTCTGGCCGGGCCCGATCCCGCTCGCCTGCATGCTCGCGATCAGGCGGTTCACGCCGCTGTCAGCGGTCGCCTCCTCGTACGGCCCTTCGGGCCGGTCGGGGTCGTAGCCCGAGTGGTAGGCGACGAACCTCACGTCGGGGTGCGCCCGGGCGGCCGGCCCGAAGTCGACCGGCGACGCGTGCGGGCTGCTCTGCGAGAACCCCTTGTGGGCGCAGATGGTCGTCACGCCCAGCGCCACACACTGCTCGACGAATGCCTCGCCGACCGGCGCCAGGGCGGCATCGCCGTCGTCGAGGCGCCACGCGTTGCCGGACCCGTCCCAGAGGTCGGGGTAGTTGGTGAACACCTTCCATGCCGCGATCGGGTAGCGGTCGACGGCAACCGCCATGGCGTCGAGGTTTGCCCGGAGGTCGCCGATGTTCGGCAGCGCCTGGGCGTGGAGCAGCACGCGCTCGTCATGGCACAGCGCCTCTGCGAGACGCCGGGTCTCGTCCATGAGGTCGGCCGACATCGGGCTTCCCTCGGGCTCGATCGGGAGTGCCGAGAGCACCACCATCGACGTGTCGCTCTTGAGGAACACGTCCTCCATGAAATGCGTGATCGAGAAGCAGGTGCGGGGGTCGGCCTCGCCGCAGTACTGCTGCGGGAAGCCGTCCCAGAAGTCGCGGCCGTGCTGCGCGGCCGGGTCGACCCGGTACTCGAGGAAGTGGCCCTGCACGTCGAAGACGAACTCGTCGCCCGCGAGCACCTCTCGCGCCGCCTCGGGCTCGGTGGTGGCCGTGGTGGGGATGTCGTAGGTGCCGCCGGGCGCGGGCTGCCCCCGCCGGCGCGCTTCCTCGCGGGTGCAGGCGTTCAGCGCCAGCAGCGTGGTGGCGGCGCCGCAAACCGACAGCAGGAATTGCCGGCGGGAGAGGCCGAGGCGACGGGCGTGGTCGTCGCAGTCCTGGCGGGCGCGGCGGATCGTCTCGCGCACCACCGGCGACAGTGGGCGCGGCTCGTACTCGCCGTTCGAGCAGGGCCCGAACTTGATCGGCAGCCCGGGGTCGTCGTCGCGGTCTCGCCGTCCCATCAGGGCCGGAGCGACGTCCCGTAGACGTCGCCGCCCGAGGTCACGATCGGGTCACCCGCCGAGTCGAGGACGACGGTCGCATCGGTGGCACCGGCCACGAGGATCGTGCCGGCGATGGCCCCACCCTCGACCGGCAGCACGACGGTCTCGACCGCGACGGAGGTCGCGCCGGGGCCGGCGGGCGCGAGGTCGGCCGTCCCGGTGACCCACACCCGGCCGGCGCCGGCGTGCAGGCTCGCGCCCTGCAGGCTCCCCGGCAGGACCACCGGGGCCTCGACGCTCGCGAGGCCGGGGTCGAGCTCGAACCGGAACAGCTCACGCGAGGCCGAGGCCAGCGCCCAGACCGCGTCGTCGCTGAGGACGACATCGGTGAGTGGCGAGCGGGCGAAGGTGTCGAGGCGTGACTTCACGACGCCCTCGGTGTCGAGGCGCTGCAGGGTCGTGCCCGTCGTGACCCACGCGCCGCCGTCGATGATGGCCACCCCGCGGCGCTCCTGGTCGCCCCCGAGCTCCGCCTTTCCGGCGTACTCGCCGCTGTCGGCGTCGAAGCGCAGCACTCCGTCGCGCACCGGCACCCACACGCCGCCCGCGCCCGCCGCGACCGGGCCCGCCGGCACCTCTCCCAGCGGAATGGGCATCGTGACCGGCTCCCCGGCGCCGTCGAGCTCGATGCGCTTGACCCGGAACTCGGCGTCCGTCACCTCCTTGTCGCGCGTGACCGCCCACCGCGCTCCCTCCCCCTCGGTGAGCGACTCGATCTCTCCCCGGAGGTCGATCCGGGTCGCGACCGCGCCCGACGCCGGGTCGAAGGCGACGACCCGTGACGGCGGGAACGTGTACGTCGCGCCGGCGCGGTCGTAGCCGGCCGCCCACACGACGCCGTCGCCGGCGACCAGTGGTCCGCGCACGTACCCCTCGTCGGGGCGGCGCGCGATGCGCTCGATCGGCGGCGCGATCCCCGCGTACGCCTCGGGGTCGAGGGATGTGCTGCCCTCGGTGATGCGCACCTCGGGAGTGTCGCGGCCGCAAGACCCGCCGGTCGGATCGAAGTCGGGAATGCGACAGGCGCTGGCCGAGGCGAGCGCCCACCGGCCGGTGTCGCCGGCGACCCCCATCCGCAGGCCGGTATACGCACGCGGCACCGCGCCCGGTGCCACGTCGACCTCGGTGACGTTTACCAGCGCCTCGGTCGCGCTCACGAACTCGATGCCGTCGGTTCGGAACGGCCCCGCCAGGACCCGCTCGATCTCGGAGCGGGCCGCCGCCGGGTCGTCGGGCAGGCGCTTCGCCGGGGCAGTCGCGTCGGTGGCGACGCGCAGGTCACGGTCGCTGCCCCCGTCGCGGTCGACGATCGCGACGATGCCGACCGTCGCCCCGAGCACGAGCACGGCGGCCACCGCTCCCGTGGCCATGCGGTGCCGGGCACGGCGCCGGGCCCGCTTCGCCGCGACCCGCGCCGTCACCGCGCCCGTGAGCGCGTCGGGGGTTCGTGCGCTGTCGCGCAGCGTCTGCTCGAGACGGTCGTCAAGCCGGGGCAGGGTCGTTCACCTCCTCCAGGTCGTCCTCGCCGAGGGCGGCGGCGAGGGCTTGGCGGGCCCTGAACAGCAGCGACTTCACCGTACCGGTGCTGATGTCGAGGCGCTCCGCGATCTCGGCGACGTCGAGGCCCAGGTAGTAGCGGAGCGCCGTCACCTCGCGCTGGCGCCGCGGGAGCTGGCGCAGCGCCTCACGCACCGCGTGGGCCTCGCCGCTCGCGGCGGGCGCGTCGGGCACGGCGCGCTGGAGCGGCAGCAGCCGGTCGCGTGCCCTGCGCTCGCAGCGCCAGCGTCGCATCTGGCTCCGGGCCAGGTTCAACGCCACCGTCGTGACCCACGCGCCGAGCGAGCGGATGTCCTTGCCTCGGGCCTCGTGCTCCCAGGCGCGGGCCAACGCCTCCTGTACCGCGTCCTCGGCGGTCGGGAGGCTCCCGCACACCAGCTCGACGGTGGCGACGACCTGCCGGTACTCGCCCGCTACGAACCGGCGGATCCGGTCGTCGTTCACACGAGCCCCAATCGTCACTCGGGCGCCCACAGCGTAGGGACCGGGCGCGCACGCCGACGGCTCAACCGCGAACGCGCGCGCCCTCACCGGGCCTCCTCTGTCGTGCTGGTCACCTCACTGCTTCGACGCACGAACGCCGGCCGAGGTTGTCTCCCGCCCTCAGGCGTGGGCCAGCCAGTCGGCGACCACCGAGACGGCCTGGTCACGGCCGGGCCCGGCGGGGAACCCGTAGTGGTCCCCGGGCACGCTGACGCGCTCGAGCCGCTCGGTGGCCAGGGATCGGGCGATGAGGTCGTCGTCGGAGGGGAAGATGCAGTTGTCGCCGGTGTAGCTGACCATCAGCGCGGGGAGCGTCATCCGGGCGCCGGTGGCGGCGATCTCGGCCCGGGACGACAGGCCCGACCACGTCGAGAGCCACGCCTCGGGCGACACGACCCGGCCGAACCCGACGGCGCCGTAGTTGATCCAGTCGGGTCGCACTCCCCACAGCGACCCGTAATCCCGCGCCGACGGGTCGAGCGACCGGTCGACGCAGCGCGGATCGGCATCGGTGCGGTACACGGTGAGGAACTCGGTGGCGATGGCGGCGCGCCGGTCGGCAAGGGAGCCGCCGCCCGCCCCGCGGGCCCGCGCCACCCGACGGCGCTCTACCCGTTGGCGAGCGAGGGTATCGATCCGCTCGACCCGCGCCCGCTGCGCGTCCCGGTAGCGGGCGAGGAACTCGGGCTCGTAGTGGGTCTCGCCCGGTGGCTCCACGAACCCGTTGGCGGGGTCGTACAGGTCGAGGGCGGGATCGCACGACACCGGGTCGCGTTCGTCGGTGACGGAGGCGTCGATGGCGTGGAGCAGGAAGTGCCCCTCACCCGGGTGACCGGCGAGGTACACCAGCGCATCGGCGGGTGGGAGCTCGAAGCGGTTGAGGTCGAGCGGGTCACCGGCGGCGGTGTCGTCGAGACGCTCGCCCGGGGGCGCCAACGCCTGGTGCAGGTAGAAGGTGTACAGCGAGGCGCCGCCGGAGTTACCGCACAGCACGATCCGGTCGAAGCGCTCGCGCATCTTCGTGATCCCGGCCGCCACGTCGAGCAGCACATTCTCGTGGATCAGGGTGGCGTCGTTGTTGAGCCAGCGGCTGTTCTCGCACAGCACCGCGTAGCCCGCATCGACCAGTCCCGGCACGACGTAGTGATGCGAGAAGTTCGCGCGGGGGTGCATCACGCACACCACGGTGTCCTCGCCACCGCGCGCGTAGAGCCAGCCACCCGCGACCGCCCGGTCGGCGGTCTCGAGGATCAGGGGCTCGACGCTCGTGCCCGGCGGGGGATCACGGTGCCACTCGGCGACCAGGTACGGGTTGTCGTACCGCCCGATACGCGTGCGGGCCGCGGCCATTCAAGCGCGACGCTACCGGGCGGTGTCACGGCGTGCGCGAGGCTGACCGGATGCCGCATCCCCCGTCACGCGCGCTCGAGGGAGTCCGCGTCCTCGAGCTCGGCAGCTTCATCGCCGGGCCGTTCGCAGGACAGCTCCTCGGCGACCTGGGCGCCGAGGTGGTGAAGGTCGAACCGCCGAGCACCGGCGACCCGATGCGCCGCTGGGGAGTGTGCGTAGACGGCCGCAGCCTGTGGTGGCCCGCCATCGCACGCAACAAGCGATCGGTCGCGATCGACCTGCGCGACACGCGTGGCCGCGAGCTCGTCGGCCGCCTCGCCGCGCATTGTGACGTCGTGCTCGAGAACTTCCGGCCCGGCACGCTCCCGCAGTGGGGCCTGGGCTACGACGTCCTCGCCGCCGCCAACGCCGGCGTCGTGGTCGTGCACGTCTCCGGCTTCGGGCAGACCGGGCCCCGCGCCCACGAGCCCGGGTTCGGCAGCATCGGGGAGGCCATGGGCGGCATCCGCCACACCACCGGGCCCCCCGACCGGCCGCCCAGCCGCGCCGGCGTCAGCCTCGGCGACGCGCTGGCAGCGATGTTCGCGGTGATCGGGGCGCTCGCCGCGCTGCGGGAGCGCGAGCGCAGCGGGCGGGGCCAGGAGGTCGACGTCGCCATCTACGAGGCGGTGTTTGCCCTGATGGAGTCGACCGTCGCCGACTTCGAGCTTGCCGGCGTGACGCGTAGGCGGTCGGGTGGCGTGCTACCGGGCGTGGCGCCGTCGAACGCGTATCCCACGAGCGACGGGCACGAGGTCGTGATCGCGGCGAACGCCGACGCGGTGTTCGCCCGTCTCGCGACGGCGATGGGCCGGCCCGACCTCGCGGCGGACCCGCTCTACGCGGAGCACAGCGCGCGCGGCGAGCGGATGGCCGACCTCGACGCCGAGATCGCCCGGTGGACGGTCACCCTCACCACCGGCGAGCTCATCTCCCGGCTCGAGGAACATGCCGTCCCCGTCGGGCGGATCTACGACGCCGGCGACATCGCCGACGACGTGCATTACGCCGCGCGCGACATGATCCTGCGCCTCGCGGCCGGGTTCGACCGCGCCGTGCCGATGGCGGGCGTGGTGCCCAAGCTGTCTCGGACGCCGGGACGGGTCATCTCGGTGGGACCGGCGCTGGGCGAGCACACCGACGCCGTGCTGCGTGGCATCGTCGGCTGCGACGACATCGAGCTCGAGCAGCTCCGGGCCGCCGGCGTGATCGCCTGACCACTGCCTCGAGCGTCAGGAGCGGCCGGCGGGCGCGGGCTTCGTCGCCTGGTGGAAGACGGGAGCGGGCGGCGCACCCAGATCGGGCTTCTCGGCGCCGAGCAGGCGCCGTGCCTCCTCGCGGTCGGACTCCGTGAAGGCCCGGGTCGTGGTGCAGAACTCGATCATGATCCCGTTGGGGTCCATCACGTAGATCGACGAGCACCAGCCGTGGTCGACCTCGGCCACGTCGTGGCCGCCGTCGAGCCAGCGCCGCTTGTGCTCGGCGAGCGCATCGAGGCTGGCCGCGTCGAAGGCGAGGTGGTTGGTCCACACGGGCAGGCCCAGGCCCCGGCTGATCGACGGGTCGAAGTCGTCCGGAACGGTGTCGTCGTAGTGCACGTCCCAGAAGGCGATGAGCCCCTGCCCGTGGGTGTCGTAGAAGAGGTGGCGGGCCCAGCCGCCGTGCTCGGTCTGGGCCGCCTCGACCTTCACGAGGTCGAAGCCCATGACGTCGGTGTAGAAGGCGTGCGTGGCCTCGACATCGCGGGTCGCCAGTGCAACGTGGTGGATGCCCATCGCGCTCCTCTGGTCGTGGTCGGGTTGTCGTCGGGTCGTGGTCGGTGATGGCGCCAGGGCACGTAGCGTATCGGCACGTGAGTCTCCTCGAGCGCGACGCGGACCCCGACCCGTTCGTGCAGTTCGCCCGCTGGTACGACGAGGCGCGGACGGCGGCGGGCGACGACGCCGACAACATGGTGGTGGCGACCGCAACCCGCGACGGCAGCCCCTCGGCTCGTGTGGTGCTGCTGCGCGGCTTCGACGAGCGGGGCGTCTGCTTCTACACCAACTACGACAGCCGCAAGGGCGCCGAGCTGGCCGCCAATCCGCGCGCTGCCGCCGTGCTGCACTGGCCCGAGCTCCACCGGCAGGTGCGGATCACCGGTCGGGTCACCCGCCTGGACGAGGCCGAGTCGGTCGCGTACTGGCGCAACCGGCCCCGGGCGAGCCAGCTCAGCGCGTGGGCGTCGCGCCAGAGCGAGGTCGTGCCCGGCCGGGACGCGCTCGAGGTCGAGGTGGCGCGCCTCGAGGAGCGCTTCACCGACGGCGAGATCCCGCTGCCGCCGTTCTGGGGCGGATATCGGTTGGAGCCCGACGACTTCGAGTTCTGGGAGCACCGCGAGGACCGGCTGCACGACCGCCTCCGCTACCGGCGCGACGAGCGGAGCGGCTGGGCTCTCGATCGGCTCGCGCCCTGAGCGCGCTCACGCCTCCTCGCGGTCCCCGGCCCGGGTACTGGCGACGGGCTCGCTGCCCGGCAGCGCAGGAAGCTCGATGACGGTCCGTTGGGTGCCGTGGCCCCGCTCCCACGCCACCACCTCGGCCACGGCCACGTACACGACCAGCCGCCCGAGGAACAGGAGCCAGGCCACCACGGCGAAGACGACCCCGATCGTCCCGTAGAGCGACGAGGAGTTGGCCACCAGCCGGGGTACGAGCAGCGTCCCCACCACCTTCAGGACCTCGAGCGCCACGCCACCCGCGAGCGCCGGGAGCAGGAGCGGGCGCACGCCTACCCGGCGGTTGGGCAGCATCCACGAGGTCCAGACGAAGATGCCGGTGTTGAGCGTCAGCCCGACGACCAGCGCGAGCGGCGCCACCGCGGCGCCGACCCACTCGATGGCGGCGGTGGCGGCGAAGCTCGCCGCGACCAGCCCACCCAGCCCCGCGAGCCAGCCCAGGCCCACCAGCCGGTCCTTGATCCCGCGTGCCTTCACCTGCCACGCGGTGTCGTACGCGTACGCGACCGCGCCGGCGAGGCCGAGCCCGGTCCAGAGCAGGCCGGCCACGCCGATGACGCTGGCCGCTTGCCGGCTCTTCTCGGCCGTGCCGATGGCGTCGGTCATCGTGTCGGCGGCCCGGCCGGTGAGCCCCAGGTTCTCGACGACGCGCTGGGGCACGTCGTCGGACCCCACCGACACCCACCCGACCACCGCGATCGCGACCAGCACGAGCGGGAACAGCGTGACGAAGGCCGTCAGTGTGATGGCCGAGGCCATCTGGCTGCCGTGGAGCTCGCCGAAGCGGGCCTGGAGGGCGAGGAGGAACCCGAGCCAGCGCCGGCGCTCACCCAACCGGTCGAGCCGCTTGCGCACGTCGAGGTCCACGTCCTCTTTCGTACCCGGGACGAGCCGGTACGTCACGTAGCGCTCGCGGCCGGCGGACTAGAGGCGAGCGACCGGGCCGCAGGTACCCTGCGGCGCAGCGAGCCGGGGCCCGAGCGGCCCGGCCCGCAGGGCCGGAGCGGAAAGCTAGACATTCGCGGTGACCGGACCGGCGTGGGCCCTGCTGGTGCTGGCGGGAGTCCTGGCAATCGGCGACTGGCTCGCGGTTGCCCGGGGCTCGAAGCCGGTCGAGTACGTCTGCAAGCCGGGCACCCTGGCCGCGCTCGTGGGGGTCGCGCTGGCGCTCGACCCCGCCGACGGCGACGTGAGGGCGTGGTTCGTCCTCGCGCTGGCGCTGTCGCTGGCCGGCGACGTGTTCCTCATGCTCCCGCACGACCTGTTCGTCGCGGGGTTGGCGTCGTTCCTGCTCGCCCACCTCGCCTACGTGGTCGGCCTCGACCTGCACGGCGGGTCGGCGGGCGAGCTGGCGCTGGCGGCCGTGCCGGTGGCGGTGGTCGGAGCGCTCCTGGCCGCTCGCATCCTGCGGGCGGTCGTGGCCGGCGGGCGCCGCGAGCTCATCGGGCCACTCGTTGCCTACCTGCTCGTGATCTCGGCCATGGTCACCAGCGCGCTGGCGAGCGGCAGCATCTGGGCCGCGGCCGGGGCTGTCCTCTTCTTCGGGTCCGACGCCCTCATCGCCGAGACTCGCTTCGTGCGGCCCCACCGCGGTGCCCCCGTGGCGATCATGGTGACCTACCACCTGGGCCAGGCCGGGCTGGCGCTCTCGCTGTTGCGGTAGCCGTGCCTAATGGGAACACTGAGGCCATAGGCCCAATGCGGAGGTTCCATCGTGGACGCGAACACGGGTGACCGGATCGTCGTGGACAGCGCGCACGTCGGCCAGCCCCAGCGCGGGGGCGAGGTCGTCGAGGTGCTCGAGGGCCGCGGCCAGGAGCACTACCGGGTGCGCTGGGACGACGGGCACGAGTCGATCTACTTCCCGAGCAGCGACGCCCGGGTCGAGGCGAAGAAGAAGCGCTGAGACGTCCAGCCGCCGATGCGCCGCTCGATCGACGACGCCCTCGACGACCACCCCGCCGACGACGACGAACGGCCGCCCGTGTCGTGGGCGGTCGCGCTCTCGGACGACTGCGACGCGTGCGGCGACGGTGAGCTGCGGGTGGTGCTCACGATGGAGGAGTCGGGTCGGGCCGGCTACGGACTGGTGGCGCACCTCGGGCCCGTGACCGCCCGTCGCCTGCGCGCCGCGCTCGCCGACGCGCTGCGCGAGATCGGCGAAGAGCCCGGCCCCTGATCACAGCAACAGCGGGGCGCCGACCGGCGCGGCCGAGCACTCGACCTGCTGCCGGCGCTCGGCCACCTGGTCGACCGAGATCATCGCCACCCGGTGCTCGGTGGCGAAGTGCTCGAGGAACGCCAGGCGCGCCGGCGAGCCGTCGTCGTTCAGCACCTCGCAGATCACCGCCGCCGGCGGCAGGCCGGCGAGCCGGGCAAGATCGACGGCCGCCTCGGTGTGGCCGCGCCGCTCCAGCACCCCCCCGGGCCGCGCCCGGAGTGGGAACACGTGGCCCGGGCGGACGAACTCGTCGGACCGCGTCAGCGGGTCGAGGACCTTGCGGATCGTGACGGCACGGTCGCCGGCGCCGATGCCACTCCCGGCGGAGCGATGGTCGATCGAGACCGAGAAGGCGGTGTCGCAGCCCGCCCGCTCGGGCGGGACCATCGGGTCGATCTGGAGCTGGTCGAGTCGCTCCGCGTCGCATGGCATGCAGACGAGCCCGCGGGCCCAACGCAGCATGAAGTTGACCGCCCCGCCGGTGACCCAGCTCGCGGCCATGGTCAGGTCGCCCTCGTTCTCGCGGTCCTCGTCGTCGACGACGAGGACCATCTCGCCCCGGCGGATCCGCTTGAGGGCTTCGTCGATGGTGGACAGCGTGGTCACGTCTCTCCTCCGGTGCTGCGGTGTCAGTTGGATGCGGGCAGGGTCACGACCATGCGGCAGCCCTGCGGGTCGCGGCGCTCGGGGCGGATGTCGCCTCCGTGCAGGTCGACGATCCACTGGGCGATGGCCAGGCCGAGCCCGGCGCCGCCGTCGCTCGAGGCGCGCGCGGTATCTGCCCGGTAGAAGCGCTCGAAGATCCGGGCCCGCTCGGGCTCGGGGATGCCGGGCCCTTCGTCGAGAACCTCGATGGTCACGCCGTCGACGGCCCGTCGGGCCCGTACCTCGACGTGCCCGCCGTGCGGCGAATAGCGCACCGCGTTCTCGAGGAGGTTGGCGACCACCTGGTGGACCCGCTCCGGGTCGCCGTCGGCGGTGAGGCCCGGGGTCTCGACGACGACCGATACGTCGACGCCGGGGGCGTGCAGCTGCTGCTCGCGGACGGCGTGCTCGAGCACGGGCTCGACGTCGAAGCGCGCCCGCTCGAGCGGCACCGCGCCCGATTCGAGACGCGACAGGTCGAGCAGTTGGGTGACGAGCCGGCCGAGCCGCTCGACCTGGGCGAGCATCGTTCGCAGCGTCTGCGCGTCGGGTGGCTCGACGCCGTCGACGAGATTCTCGAGGACGGCCTGGAGGGCGGTGATCGGCGTACGAAGCTCGTGTGACACGTTGGCCACCAGGTCGCGGCGAACGCGGTCCGTCTCGGCGAGCTCGGCCGCCATCTTGTTGAAGGCGCGGGCGAGGGTTCCCACCTCGTCGCGCGAGGTGGCGTCGACGCGCCGCTCGTAGTCGCCCTTGGCCATGGCCGCGGTCGCCTCGGCCATCTCGCGCAGGGGCGAGGTCATTCCGCGGGTGAGGAAGCGCACGATGATGAGCGCGACGCAGCCGGCGATGGCGCCGCTCACCGAAGGCCACAGGCCGAGCTTGATGCCGGACCAGAAGACCATGACGGTCACCGCGACGGCGGCGAAGATGACCGCGCCCAGCTTGATCTTGAGCGACGGGACGGTATCGAGCGGGCGACGCTGGTGGTGAGCGGATGTCACCGCGCATCCTCCGCCGCGTCGGTGTCCACCGGCGACCCGTCAGCGGCCGCGTAGCCGACGCCATGGACGGTGCGCACGAGGTCGGGCCCGAGCTTGCGGCGAAGGGCCCGAACGTGCGAGTCGACCGTGCGCGCTCCGGAGCCGTCGCTGTAGCCCCAGACCAGATCGAGGAGCTGCGTCCGCGTGAAGACCTGGCCCGGGTGGCCGGCGAGGTGGGCGAGCAGGTCGAACTCTGTGGGAGTGAGGTGCACGGTCTCGTCGCCGCGGCACACGCGGCGGGTGGCAGGATCGAGCTCGACCCCGCCGACCTCCAGCGTGTCACCGACGGCGATGGCGCCGGCCCGCTCCACCCGGCGGAGCAGCGCATGCACGCGGGCGACGAGCTCACGCGTGCTGAACGGCTTGGTGAGGTAGTCGTCGGCCCCGACCGCCAACCCGACGAGGAGGTCGGTCTCCGAGTCGCGGGCGGTCAGCATGAGGACGGGCACAGGGCGGTCGCGCTGGATCCTTCGGCACACCTCGAGGCCGTCGAGGCCGGGCAGCATGAGGTCGAGGACGACGAGGTCGGGATCGACCCGCTCGCAGAGCTCGACACCGGATGTTCCGTTGCCGGCGATCTCGACCGTGAACCCCTCGCTCCGCAAGCGCGCCGCGACCGCGGCCGCGATCGGGGCCTCGTCCTCGATCACGACGATCTTGCGTACGGCCGCGGCGACGCCGGGGGGCATGCGAGCCAGGATAAGGAGCCGGTCCGCAGGAGTCTCGCCGGGGATGTGAGGATTCGGTGCAGATCGCCGGATCCGTGGACTCGCCTCGCCTAATCGCTCCGATCGTTCGGCTCGTTCGGGAAAGTGATCATCGCGTCGGGGTCGGCGGCCACACGCACGGCGTCGCCCACCTCGGGCACATCGTCACCTCGCACCGCGACCTCGAGTGGTGAGCCATCGGCGACCTTCACCCGCAGCAGGAAGTGATCGCGCCGGAAGCTGAGCCCGGTCACGACCCCCGTGACCGGACCGTCGGGCGCGAGGCGGAGCCCGTCGGGACGCACGGCGACGCGGCCCGGGCCGAGTGCGTCGGTGACGTTGTAGCCGAGGAAGCCGGCCACAGACTCGGTGCGGGGCCGGCGCCACACGTCGGCCGGCGGCCCGACCTGCTCGATCCGGCCCCCACGCATGACGGCCACCCGATCGGCGATCGCGAAGGCCTCGTCATGGTCGTGGGTGACGAACAACGCGGTGAGCCCGAGGCGCACGAACAGGTCGCGTAGCTCGAGCACGAGGCGGTCGCGCAGGGGCCGGTCGAGCGACCCCAGCGGCTCGTCGAGCATGAGCAGCCGAGGCGCGGGCGCGAGGGCCCGGGCCAGCGCGACGCGCTGTTGCTCCCCGCCCGACAGCTCGCTGACCCGTCGGTGCTCGTAGCCCGCCAGTCCCACCAGCGCCAGCAGCTCGCGCGCCCGGGCATCGACCCGGGGAGGGGGCAGGCGTTGCATGCGCAACCCGAACGCGACGTTGCCGAGGACGTCGCGGTGCGGGAACAGCGTGTGGTCCTGGAACATCAATCCCAGATTGCGGTGGTGGGGGGGCACGCCGGCGAGGTCGGCGCCGCCCCACGCGACCCGTCCCGCGGCCGGTGGCTCCAGCCCGGCGACGGCGCGCAGCAGCGTGCTCTTCCCGGAGCCGCTGGGGCCGAGCACGCACAGCACCTCGCCGTCGGCGACCTCGAGGTCGATCCCGTCGAGGGCGACGGTGTCGCCGTAGCGCACGGTCAGTCCGTCGACCTCGAGCATCAGATAACCCCGCCGGAACCAGAGGTTCCGGCGGGGACCCCGGTAATCCGCTGCGAACGTTGACTCACTGCTCCGCCTCGTTTTGTGACAAGTGCATCTAGAACTCGCCCACCTCGCCGACCCGGACACGCTCGATGGCGAGGATCGCCACTGCGGTGAGCAGCATCAGGATGGTGCTGGCCGCCATGGCGGCGCCGAAGTTGAGCGGACCGGGCTGGCCCAGCAGCCGGAAGATCACCACCGGCAGGGTGGGGTAGTCGGGCCGGGCGATGAAGATCGTGGCCCCGAACTCGCCCAGTGAGATGGCGAACGCGAACCCGGCCGCCACCAGCACGGCGCGAGCCACGATCGGGAGGTCGACCTCCCGCCACACGCGCGCCGGCGACGCGCCGAGCACCGCGGCGACCTCGCGCAGGCGCTGGTCGATCGAGCGGAGCACCGGCGTCATGGTGCGGACCACGAACGGCACCGCTACCAGCGCGTGCGCGATCGGGATCAACCACGCCGAGCCCCGCAGGTCGAGGGGCGGGTGGTCGAGCGCGACCAGGAACCCGAACCCGACCGTCACCGCCGAGGTGCCCAGCGGCAGCATCAGCAGCGTGTCGACTCCCCGCAGCAGTCGATGCCGGCCGGGCCGGGCCGTCCGCGACACCAGCGCGACCGCGGCCAGCCCGCCGACCACCACGGCCATGACGGTGGCAGCCGCCGCGAACAGGAGCGAGTTCCGGATCGCCTCCGCCGGCGGCACGAACAGCGAGCTGCCCCTCCGCAGCTCGGAGAGCCCCCGGTAGAACCCCAACCCGTAGCCCCCTTCGGTGGCGAACGAGCGCTCCACCAGCACGGCGAGCGGCCCGCCCAGCAGCGCCGCCATCACGCCGAGGTTGGCGGCGAGAAGGCCTCGCTGTCGCCATCCGGCGGGCGGGCGTACCACCTCCGCCGCTGCCCGCAGCCGCAGCGCCTCGGCCCGCCGGCCCTGGAAGCGGGCCGACGCCGTGAGCAGCGTCACCACCGCCAGGAGCTGGACGACCGAGAGCGCGGCGGCCAGCCGAAGGTTCAGCAGCTCGGCCGTCTGCCGGTAGATCTCGACCTCGAGGGTTGCGTAGCGGGGACCGCCGAGGATGAGGATCACGCCGAACGACGTGAACGTGAACAAGAACACGATGGAAGCCGCGGCCGCGATCGCGGGTCGCAGCGCCGGGAGCGTGACCGCCCGGAATGCGTGCCACGGGCTTGCCCCGAGCACGCGGGCAGCCTCCTCCTGGCGGGGGTCGAGGTGCGACCACAGTCCCCCGACGGTGCGGACGACGACGGCGTAGTTGAAGAAGACGTGGGCGATGAGGATGGCGGCCAGCGATTGCTCGAGCCCGAGCGCGGCGAGCGGGCCGTCCCCTCCTAGCAGGCTGCGGAACGCCGAGCCCACCACCACGGTGGGCAGCACGAACGGCACCGTGACGGCGGCGCGCAGCAGCCGGCGGCCGTGGAAGTCGTAGCGGGCGAGCACATACGCGCCAGGTAGCGCGACCACGACGGTGAGGACCGTCGACAGTGCGGCCTGCCAGAGGGTGAACCACGCCACCTCGCGCAGCCCGCCGTCGGTGACCACACGCCCGAGAGGCTCGAGGTCGAGGCCTCCTCCCGCGGGCACGAGTCCGCGCCCGATGATCGATGCCACGGGGTAAACGAAGAAGGTGGCGACGAACGCCGCCGGCACGACGAGCATCGCCGCGCTGCCTACGCGTGATGCGGTGGCTACCGCAGCACGGTGTCCGTCCACTCCTCGATCCACCGCTCGCGGTTGTCGCCGATCTCCTCGGGAGGAAGCGTTAGCGGCTGCTCCGGCACCTCGGCGAAGTTGGCGAACACCTCGGGCAGCTCGACGCCGTCACGCACGGGGAAGACGAACATGTTGAGCGGGACGTCCTCCTGGAAGCGCTCCGACAGCATGAAGTCGACGAGCTCGCGGGCCGCCGCCTCGTTGTCGGTCCCCCTCAGGATCCCCACGAACTCGATCTGGGCGAAGCAGCTCGCGATCTGTGTGCCGATGGGCGACTCGGCGGGCTGCGGGTCGGAGAAGTACACCGCCGCCGCCGGGCTCGAGGCGTACGACACCACCAGCGGTCGGTCCCCCCGGCCCTCGCCGGCGCTGAAGTCACCGTTGTAGGCCTCTTCCCAGCCGGACACGACCTTCACGTCGTTGTCGCGTAGCTGCTCCCAGTAGTCGCGCCAGCCGTCCTCGCCGAACGCGGCGATGGTCGCGAGCACGAAGGCGAGGCCGGGCGAGCTCGTGGCCGGGTTCTCGGCCACGAGCAGCCCGCCGTACTCGGGTTCGGCGAGATCGTCGAGCGCGAACGGCACCGGTACGCCCTCGTCCGCCAAGAACTCCTTGTCGTAGTTGACGCACACATCGCCGTGGTCCACGGGCGTGAGCCGGTGCCGCGGGTCGAGCTGGTACTGCTCGGGCACATCGGCCAGCTGAGGCGACTCGTACCGCACGAAGATCCCGGACTCGGTGGCGCGGGTCAGGAAGGTGTTGTCGACGCCGAAGAAGAGGTCACCGAGCGGGTCGTCCTTCGTGAGGATCGTCTGGTTCAACGCCGCGCCGGCGTCCCCCGACGGCAGCACGTCCACCTCCACTCCCGTCTGCTCGGTGAACTGGTTCAGGACGTCGTCGGAGACTGCGAACGAGTCGTGGGTGACGAGGGTGAGGGTGTCGGCTCCGCCGTCGCCCGACGACCCGTCGGAGCCGCAGGCGGCGGCCACGAGCGCGATGGCGACGACGAGACCGGTGGGTCCGCGCATGGTCAGACCGGCCCGGGTTCAGGCTCGGGTTGCACGGCGAGGAGTGTGCCGGTCTCGAGCGAGACCCGGGCGACCGGCTGGATGAGCTCGTTGCTGATGCCGCGGGTGGAGCCGGGAAGCAGCTCCTCGCCACGGAGTGGGTAGCGCAGGCCTTCGGTGCGCACACCCCGCGCCGGGCCGCCGACGGCGAGCAGGGAGCAAAGGTCACCCGGCGCGCCCCGGAGCGCGGCTTCGGAGCGCACCACGGTGAGGAGGGCGGCCCCGGTGACCCATTCGACCGCGGCGCCGTCGGCGGCCGGGCCCGCCAGTGCGAGCGCGTTGGCGAGGAAGTGGTCGAGGCGGCCTCCGTAGCCACCGGCGACGACGACGCGGGTCGCGCCGCGGGCGCGGGCGGCGCGCAGCGCGAGCTCGAGGTCGGTCTGTTCCTTCTCGGCGGGGTGACGTTCGACCTGGGTACCGGCGTGGGCAGCCGTGTCCAGGACACCCGGCTCGACCGAGTCGAGGTCGCCCACGACCAGGTCGACGTGCCGGCCGAGGGCGAGCGCGTGCCCGAGCCCCGAGTCGGCCGCGATCACCAGCGCGTCCGCGGGCAGCCGCACGGCCACCCGCTCGGGCACGGGCTCACCGCCGGCGAAGACGAGGACGGTCGCCTCGGCCGCCTCCACCACTAGGGTCCCTCCTCCGCGCGCGGCCCCGACCGCCCGGGAGAGAGAGGACTCCCTGCGCCGGTATGACCCGGATCAGGTTCTGACGGTCGGGGGCTTCGTGCCCTCCCTCTCAGCCCGGCGCACCGGGCTCCCGCGTAGAAGCCAGCCTAGCGCCCTCGATGCCGGGTGGGCTCAGCGGAAGTTGCCGGTGTGCCCCAGGCTGTAGCGCCCGGGCTGGGGAAACAGGGCGAGACCGTGAGGCCCGCCACCGACCCGGATCCGGCGGATGAGCTGGCCCGTGCTCGTGTCGATCACGTACACCTCGCCGTGGTAGCGGCCGCTCAGCCACAGCTGCGACCCGTCCGTCGAGACACCCCCCATGTCGGGGCTGCCGCCGAACGCCCAGTTGGCGACCGCCTGCCGGGTGACGAAGTCGATGACGGTGACCGATCCCGCAAGACGGTTGCTCACGTACAGCTTGGTCGCGTCTCGGCTCTGGTAGAGGCCGTGGGCCCCGCTGCCCGTGGGGACGAACCCGATCTCGGTCATCGCGTCGGGGTCGACGATCGACACGCCGCCCCGGGCCTGATTCGCCACGTAGAACACGCTGCCGTCGGGCGAGAGCTTCACGTCGATCGGCTCTCCTCCCACCTCGAGTTCGCCGACCAGCTGCATGTTCTCGATGTCGAGCTTCACGACCCACCCGGAGAACTCGCAGCTGGCGATGGCGGTTTTGCCGTCGGCGCTGAAGTCGAGGTGGTTGACTCCTCGGTGGGGGATCTCCACGCTGGCGATGAGCTCCCACGTCTCGGGATCGCGGAAGTCGACCTGGCTGTTGCGCTCGGCCATCACGACGGCCTTCGTGCCGTCGGGCGTGAAGTAGAGGTTGTAGGGGTCGTCGACCGGGATCTCGGGGCCGGGCTTCCCGGTGCGGGGGTCGATCGGGGTCAGTGAGTTGCCCTGGTTGTTGTTGACGTAAAGGGTCTGCATGTCGTAGGAGGGGACGACGTGCTGGGGGAGCCGGCCGACGGGGTAGCTGTCGACGACCTCGAAGGTCGTCGGGTCGATGACGTCGACGGTCGCCGACTCGCCGTTGGGGACGTAGACGCGGACGGGGATGTCCTTCACCGACTCGTCGAGGTTGCCGGCGAGGGTGTGCTCGTACACGTTCACCGGCGCGGGCGCTTCGGGAGCCGAAACCGGCGCGGGCGCCGGCACGGGTGTTTCCTCCCGCGACGCGGTGTTCTTCGCCTTGACACCCGATCCGCCGTCTCCGCCGCCACCGGAGCATGCGACGGCCGCGGCAAGACCGAGCGAGATCAGGATGGCCCTCAGCGAGCGACGCACCGACGCGCAGCCTCGCACGCGGCGGGGCGGACTGTCAGAGCCGTGCTGGCCCAGATGACAGCATGACCGCCGTGCCGGAAGAGCGAGGCCCGAGGCCTGGCCGGCGGGCGGTCGTCATTGCGCTCGAGGTCTTCACGGTCGCGCTGGCGCTGCACCTGCTGGCCCCGCGCATCGCCGGCTTCGAGAAGGTCGGCCGAGCCATCGCGCGCGGAAGCTGGCTCTCGATCGTCGCGCTCGTCGTGTTCGAGGCCGCCAGTCTCCTCGCATACGGCGAGCTCGTTCGCGTGGTGCTGCGGTCGATGGGGGAGCGCGTCTCGTTGGGGCTGGTGCAGCGCACCACGCTGGTCGGCACGTCGTTGGGTCGCACGCTGCCGGGCGGCACGACCACCGCGCTGGCGATCGTGGTGAACAGGCTGCGGCGGGCCGGGCTCGACGGTGTGCGCAGCACCGCCGCGCTCGCGACGAGCGGCCTGCTGTCGTCCTTCGTCCTCGCACTCCTGCTGGTGCCGGCGGTCGCGATCGCGATCGTGGGTGGTGAGCACGGCGGCGTCGCCCTCGCGGCCGGTCTGGCCGCGGCCGCGATCGTGGCCGTCGTCGGCGCCATCGTGCCCGCCGTCCGGCATCCCGAAGCGTGCGGTGACGCGGTCGAGCGCGTGCTCCGCATGGTCGTCCCGAGAGCGCTGTGGCATCACGTCGACCCGGTGGTCGCGGGCCGGGTGGCAGCGCACGCCGTGACCGGCATCCGCCTGCTGGTCAACGACCGTCCCGCGCTCCTGCGAGGGCTCGGGTTCGCGGCCGCCAACTGGCTGCTCGACGTGGCCGCGCTGACCGCGGTGGCCGTGACCGTGGGCCGGGGCACGCCGCTGACCGCGATCCTGCTCGTCTACGTGGTCGGGCAGCTCGCGGCGGCGATCCCGCTCACGCCCGGCGGAGTCGGCATCGTGGAGACGGCGATGATCGGGTCGTTCGTCGCCTCCGGCGCCCCGGTCGACGCCGCCACCGCCACCGTCCTCGGTTGGCGGCTGTTCAGCTACTGGCTGCCGATCGTGGCCGGGCTCGGGCTCCTTCCCACGCTGCCGCGGCGCCGCGCCCAACCGGCCGGAGACGCCGCCTGACGCGCGATGTCTGCGTCGAGCCGGCTCGGGGAACAGTACGGTCGGATGTGAGATGACAGGTTCGGTCACGGAGCTGATGGCGGAGGCCGGCCACGAGCAGGTGGTCTTCGTGGCCGACGAGCCGACCGGGCTCCGGGCGGTCATCGCCATCCACTCCACCGCCCTGGGACCGTCGCTGGGCGGCATCCGCTTCTGGCGTTACGACAGTGAGCACGACGCCCTCGTCGACGTGCTGCGGCTGTCGGAGGCGATGAGCCTGAAGGCGGCGGTCGCCGGGCTCCACCAGGGTGGCGGCAAGACGGTGGTGATGCGCGACGACCCGACTGCCCCGCGCAGCGAGGCGCTCCTGCGGGCGCTGGGCCGCGCGGTCGAGGACCTCGGCGGGCGCTACATCGCGGCCGAGGACATGGGCGCCACGCCCGGCGACATGAACGCGATCGCACTCGAGACGCGCTGGGTGACCGGCGTGGACGGCCCCGGGGGCTCGGGCGACCCGTCGCCGGTCACCGCGTTCGGAGTGCTGCAGGCCATGCGAGCGGTGATGTTCGAGCTCGACGGCGACCGGTCGCTCGAGGGCAAGAGGGTGGTGGTGCAGGGTGTGGGGCACGTCGGCTCGCACCTGGCGGAGTTGCTGGTGCAGGCGGGAGCGTCGGTGGGTGTCGCCGACCTCGCCGGTGACCGGGTGGAGACGCTCGCCCGGGCCCACGGTGTCGACGCGCTCTCCCACGACACCGTGCTCCAAGAGCCCTGCGACGTCCTCGCACCTTGCGCGCTAGGGGCGGTCCTGAACGCCGAGAGCGTGCCCCGGCTCCGGTGCCGGGCGGTGGCGGGAGCCGCCAACAACCAGCTGCTCGACGACGAGGACGGCGACGCGTTGGCGGAGCGCAGGATCCTCTACGCCCCCGATTTCGTGGTAAGCGGGGGCGGCGTCATCAACATCGCCGAGGAGTTCGTGGGGTACGACCGCGAGCGTGCCCTCGCACGCACGGCCGGCATCGAGCAGACCCTGGGCCGCGTGTTCGCGCTGTCACGTGAGCTCGGCGTGCCTCCGGCCCGCGCGGCCGAGGCGATCGCGCGCCGTCGCATCGTCGAGGAGGGCGCTGGTCGCCGGTGGCGACCGGGGGACCCCGCGGCATGGACGAACGGCGAGCCCCTGCGCACACTGCGGCCCCAGCCGGTGGAGTCGAGGAGTCGCGAAGGCCTGCCAGCCCCTGGCTCGCCGCCAGGATTGCGCGGGAGCGGCGAGCGGCCCGGAGGGCGGGCGCCGGGTATCCCGGCGCCCGAGCGAGCGCGACCAGAGAGGAAGGCCTGCCAGGCTGGTCTCAGGTGAACAGGGCGTCGACGAACTCCACCGGGTCGAACGGCACCAGGTCGTCGGCCGACTCGCCCACGCCCACGACCTTCACGGGGATCCCCAGGTCGGCCTCGATGGCGAGGACGATGCCGCCCTTGGCGGTCCCGTCGAGCTTGGTGAGGACCACTCCGGTCACGTCGACCGCCTCGGCGAACTGGCGGGCCTGCGTGAGCCCGTTCTGGCCGGTGGTCGCGTCGATCACGAGCAGCACCTCCTTCAGCGCGCCCGGCGTCCGGTCGACGATGCGCCGCAGCTTCTCGAGCTCGTCCATGAGGTTGAGCTTGGTGTGCAACCGCCCGGCGGTGTCGACGAGCAAGAGGTCGGCGCCGCGCGCGTTTGCCGCGCTCATCGCGTCGAATACGACCGAGCCTGGGTCGGCGCCCTCCTGGCCGCGGACGACCGGCGCGCCCACCCGCTCGCCCCACTGCGCGAGCTGCTCGGCGGCCGCCGCCCGGAATGTGTCGGCGGCGGCGAGCAGCACGGTATGGCCTTCCCTCGACTCGCGCTGCGCGAGCTTGGCGATGGCGGTGGTCTTGCCGACCCCGTTGACACCCACGAACAACCACACGTTGGGCTCGCCGGCGACGATGGCGAGAGAGCGGTCGGCGTCGCCGTCGAAGAGGGCGACGACCTGCGCCCTCAGCAGCTCGACCACCTCGGCCGGCTCCGAGACCCGTAGCCCGGCGGCCGCCGCCTTGAGATCGTCGAGAAGCCGGCCGGTCGCGCCCACGCCGACGTCGGCGAGGAGCAGCGCCTCCTCGAGGTCGTCCCACGTCTCGTCGTCGACCCGGCCGCGACCAGTCAAGGCGCGGACCGGACCGGCCAGCGCCGCCCGGGTCCTCGTCAGTCGGTCGCGCAGGCGGGGCGGCTCGGCGACCGGCGCCGGCTCCGGGACCGTGGTGGGCGTGCCGC
>JBOGFI010000145.1:0-4974 GCA_050743365.1 Acidimicrobiia bacterium
GGCCTCGGCCGCCCGCCGGGCCGCCGTCAGTGCGGCTCTGTCGTCGCCGGCGACGTGCACCGTGCCCACGCCGACCTCGGCCGTCCAGCGCAGCCCGGGAATCGACCCCAGCTCGCCCGCGAGCACCCGCACCATGGCGGGACGAACCGAGATGCGCCCCCGGTGCGGCCCGTCGGGCCAGGCGGGCGGGGCGGCACCGGCGGTGAGGGCGGCCGCTCGCAGCTCCGCCTCGACGTCGTCGGGGTGGCCCTCGAGCAGCACGTGAGTCAGCTCACCGTCCCAGGCCACGCACGACGGCCGGTAGCACCGGCGTCGGGTGTCGAACGGGTCGTCGGTGGTGGTCGCCCAGGTCGTCTGCTGGGGCCGGGGCTGGCAGCGCAGCGTCACCTGCACGAGAACTCCGATGGTGCCCAGCGATGCGACCAGTAGGCGGGGCAGGTCGTACCCGCTCACGTTCTTCACCGTCGGGCCCCCGCCCTTCACGATGCGCCCGTCGGCGGTGACGAAGCGCACCTCGAGCACGCGGTCGCGTAGCGGCCCGTAGCGGAGGCGGCGGTGCCCCGAGAGGCCGGCGGCGAGCGTGCCGCCGACCGTGGCGCCCCCCGGGTCGCGGGGGTCGAGGGCGCACTCCTGGCCCGCGTCGGCCAGCCGGGCGGCAAGGTCGGCGACGGTGCTGCCGGCGCCCACCGTCACCGTCAGCTCAGCGGGGTCGTAGGCGAGGACCCCTTCGCGGGCGCGGACCTCGACGCCCCGGGGCGGCGGCCCGCCCACCTCCCAGTGGGTCCGCCCACCCACGGGAACGACGGCCTCGGCGGCGGCGATCGTCGCCCGCAGCTCGTCCACGCCGGCGACGGCGAGCGCCTCCATCAGACCCACGCCCCTTCGGGCACGTGCTGAAGCTCACCGCAGCGGCTGCCGCGCGGTAGCACCTTCTGCGGGTTCGCACGCCCCGACGGGTCGAACGCGTCGCGCAGCCGCGCCTGGGCGTCGAGGTCGTCGGCGGTGAAGATCATCGGCATCGCCTCGCGCTTCTCCAGCCCGATGCCGTGCTCCCCCGACAGCACGCCGCCGGCCTCGACACATGCCCGGAGGATGGCGTCGCCCGCCGCGTGTACCCGCTCCCACACGCCGGGCTCGCGCTGGTCGAAGACGATGAGCGGATGGAGGTTGCCGTCCCCGGCGTGGAAGACGTTCATCATCGTGAGGTCGTACGCGGCCCCGATGTCGTAGACCTGGCGCAGCACGTCGACGAGCTTCGTGCGGGGCACGACGGCGTCGTGTAGGTAGTAGTCGGGCGCGATGCGGGCGATGGCGCCGAACGCCGATTTGCGGCCCTTCCATAGCAGCGTCCGCTCGGCGTCGTCGGCCGCGACCCGCACGGTACGCGCGCCCCTCGCGAGACCGACGCTTCGGACCGCCTCGACCTGCGCCTCGACCCCGGCCGGCAGCCCGTCGAGCTCGACGAGCAGCACTGCGGCCGCGTCACGGGGATAGCCCGCGCCGACGAAGTCCTCGACCGCCCGCGTGATCTCGGCGTCCATCATCTCGAGCGCAGCAGGCACGATCCCGGCGGCGATGATGCCGCTGACCGTGCCGGCCGCGTCGTCGATGGCCGCGAAGTCGAGGAGCAGGGTCCGCACCGCCGGCGGGTTCGGCGTGAGCCGCACCGCGATACGGGTTGACACCCCCATCGTGCCCTCGCTCCCGACGAAGCAGCCCCGCAGGTCGTAGCCGGGCTGGTCGGGCTCGAGGCCGCCCAGCATCGCGACCGAGCCGTCGGCGAGGACGACCTCCACCGCCAGGACGTGCGTGGCCGTGACCCCCGACGCGAGGCAGTGCGGCCCGCCGGCGTTGGTGGCCACGTTGCCGCCGATCGTGCACGCCTGCTGGGACGACGGGTCGGGCGCGAAGTGCAGGCCCAGATGGTGGATCGCCCGGCTGAGGTCGAGGTTCAGCACGCCGGGCTCCACCCAGGCCACCCGCTCCTCGGCGTCGACCTCGAGGATCCGGTTGAGCCGGGTCGTCACGATGACCAGGGGGTCGCCGACCGGGGTTGCGCCGCCGGCCAGGCCCGTCCCGCTGCCCCGCGCCACGAAGGGACGGTCGTGGCGGGCGGCGACGCGCACGGCCGCCGCCAGCTCGGCGCCGGTGGCCGGGAAGCAGACCGCTGCCGCCCGGCCGCGGTCGACGCCGGCGTCTCGCTGGTAGAGCGCGAGCTCGAGCGGCTCGGCGCGGGCCCGGTCGGGACCGAGCACGGCCTGGAGGTCGGCGAGCAGCGACGCGGTCGCGGTGTCGATCAACGAAGCCTACGACCGACCCCACTACGCTGCGCGCCGTGGGAGCGAACGGGAACCGCCCCGGGACTGGTCCGACCCGCGAGTGGGTCACCTTCGACGATCCCAAGGAAGAAGGCCGGCGCTGGCAGGTCGACGTGACCTTTCTCACGTCGTCGTGGCACTGCATCTTCGGGGACGGTTGTCAGGGCGTGCTCACGGAGCCCGCCCCCGAGCTGGTCCAGGGCTGCTGCTCCTACGGCGCGCACTTCTCGAGCCGAAAGGACCGCGATCGAGTCGTGAAGGCAGCCAGGAAGCTGCCCGACGACGTGTGGCAGTTCGCCAAGACCGGCCGCAAGCGCGGGATCTTCGCCAGGGCAGGCAAGGACGAGGACGGCAAGCAGGAGTGGCGCACGCGCCTGGTCGAGGACGCCTGCGTCTTCCTGAACCGGCCGGGGTTCCCCACGGGCCCGGGCTGCGCCCTCCACGTCCAGGCGATGCGAACGGGTCAACACCACAGCGACCTCAAGCCCGACGTGTGCTGGCAACTCCCGCTCCGATGCGTCGACGAGGAGCAGGGGGACGGGACGGTGGTGTCCACCCTGTCAGAGTTCGGGCGCGACGGCTGGGGCGAGGGCGGCGAGGAGTTCGCCTGGTGGTGCACCGAGGCGCCGGAGGCGTTCACCGCCTCCGAGCCCGTCTACCGCTCGCTGGCCGAGGAGCTGCGCAAGATGATGGGCGCGGAGCTCTACGCCCAGGTGGCTCGCTATCTCGACGGTCGGGAGCGCTCGCAGCCGCCGCCCGTGCGCCACCCGGCCGAGGTCCCGGTGCGTTTCAGCCGCCGGCGCCCGAAGGCTCGCGCCGCACGGGGCTGATGGACGACGCTTACGGGGCGCTCCTCGACGATCTCGAGGCCGAGCAGGTCGAGACCCAGGCCGCGCTCGCCCCGGTCGGGGTCGACGACTGGTTCCGTCCCACGCCCGCGAAGGGATGGGACGTCCGAGACACCGCTGCCCACCTCGCCGACACCGACGAGATCGCCGTCGACACCTGCACCGGCGGCGAGCGCCCGCTGAACGAGTTCGCGTCGCGCCTCGCGTCGCCCGAGGACGCCACCCTGTGGGGTGTGCTGCGCGGGCGGCGCCGCACCGGCACCGAGGTGCTCGAATGGTGGGAGGAGGCATCGGCGGTCGAGCGCGAGGTGCTCGCCCGCCTCGACCCCGCCGGCCGTGTCCCCTGGGGACTGGGCATGCGCCCGAACTCGTTCGTGACCGCCCGCCTCATGGAGACCTGGGCCCACGGCCTCGACGTGCGCGCCGCGCTCGACCTGCCGGTGACGGACACGGACCGCCTTCGCCACGTCGCCTGGCTCGGGTACCGCGCCCTGCCCTACGCGTTCTCGATCGCCGGGCGCGCACAGCCCCCGGGCGAGCTTCGCGTGGAGCTGACCCTGCCGTCCGGGGCCACCTACGAGCTCGGGCCCGCCGGCGCGCCGAACCGGGTCACCGGACCCGCGGGAGAGTTCTGCCGGCTCTGCGTGCAGCGGACGACTCTGGCCGAGGCGACCGCGTTGCGCGCCGAGGGCGACGGCGCCATCGCTGCCCTCGAGGTCGCCCGGGCGTTCCTGTAGCGAGAGACCGAGCGGTGGCTGGCAGGCTTTCGAGCTCGATCACAGGTAGAGCCCGGTTTGACCCTCGGCGCGGCTGGAGGCGACTGCGTGCACATCGCGCTCGCGCAGGATCAGGTACTCGTCACCTCGGATCTCGGTCTCGTACCCGGCGTCGGGGGCGAAGAGCACCAGGTCGCCCTCCTCGACGTTGCGTACCGTGGGGCCCACCGCCACCACCTCGGCCCATCCCAGGCGCCGGTCGACGTTGGCGGTCGCCGGGATGACGATCCCGCTGCGCGACTTGCGCTCCCCCACCTCGGGCGACGGGAGGACCAGCAGCCGGTCGGCGGTCATCCGGATGGCGTGCTTCGTGTCGTCGTCGCCGTAGGGCATCACGAGGAGGTTACCGGCCGTGGTCCCGGCCCCGGGCCTTCGTGGCTGCAAGGAGCGCTCGGCTAGATTGCGCCTCACCGTGTCGCACTCCCCCGAGGTCGTGCAGCGCCCGGCCACTCCACCGGTGCCGCGGTGGCGCAGCGCGGCCGCCACCGTCCGGTCCTACGTCCTGCTCACCAAGCCCCGGATCGTCGAGTTGCTGCTCGTCACGACGGTCCCGGCGATGGTGCTGGCCGCGGGCGAGCTGCCCTCGCTCACGCTGATCGGCGCGGTTCTCTTCGGCGGTGCGCTCGCAGCCGGCGGCGCCAACACGATCAACTGCTGGATCGAGCGCGACCGCGACCAGATGATGCGGCGGACCCGCCGGCGACCCCTGCCCGCCGGCGCCATCGCCCCTCGCGACGCCCTGGTGTTCGGGCTCGCGCTCGAGGGTGTCGCCTTCGCCTGGCTGTGGGCCGCCGTGAACCTGCTCGCCGCCGCGCTGGCTGTCAGCGCGATGTTGTTCTACGTGTTCGTGTACACGATCTGGCTCAAGCCCCGCAGCCCGCAGAACATCGTGATCGGGGGTGCGGCCGGCGCGGTACCCGTGCTCGTCGGATGGGCAGCGGTGACCGGCCGTCTCGACGCGCCCGCTTGGGTGCTCTTCGCGATCGTGTTCTGCTGGACACCGCCGCACTTCTGGGCCCTTGCGCTGCGATA
>JBOGFI010000146.1:0-9648 GCA_050743365.1 Acidimicrobiia bacterium
CCGTCGCGGCGCCCGCGCCTGCCCCGGCCCCGGTGCCTGAGCCCGACCAATCGGCACCGCCCGAGAGCACCCGCCGGGAACCGGCTCCCGCGCCCAAGGCCGTCGCCCACGCGGCACGCTCGTTCAGCCCGCTCTTCGTCCTCGCCGCCGCCGTCCTGATCTTCCTGGGCGTCCACAGCCGTCTCGATCGGCGCGACCCTAAGCTCGCCCGCGCCTCGGTCGATACCGACTCCGTGGAGTTCCGATGAGAGCCAGGCCCGGGCGCGACGAGCTGGTGCCCCTCGCCGATCGGCTGGCGGTCGTGCAGACCGTGCGGCTGCTGGTGGCGACCGCGGTGCTCGTGGTGAGCGCCCTGATGGGCGATGTGCAGCGCCGCCTCGCGCCACTGGTCGTGTCGTACATCGCGATCACCGCGGTGGTCGAGTTCATGCGCCGCCGCGCCGGGGGCCGCGGCCTCGGCACCGTGTCGGCGACGCTGTTGCTCGACGGGGTGTTCCTCGCGTTGGCCGTCGCCGTCACCGGCGGCTACGAGAGCCCGCTGCTGTTCCTGGTCTTCCTCCAGGTGATGGCGGTCACGCTGCTCGTCTCCTACCGCACCGGCCTGAAGATCGCGGTGTGGTACGTGCTGCTGCTCTTCGTCGGGCACGCCGCCGCCGCCGCCCGCATCGGCGGGATCGACTCGCCCGGCAGCGACCGCGACGCCGCCCTCAGCGCCCTCGCGTTCCTGCTCTTCGCCGTCGGCGCCGCGGTGTTCTCGTCGGTGAACGAGCGCGCCCTGCGCCGTAGCCGCGCCGACCTGCGTGGCCTGGTCGAGCTCGGGGCCGCCCTGGAACGGGTACGCGAGCCCGAGGACGTCGTGCTCCTCCTCGCCGCCCACGTGCGCGAGCGGCTCGGCTTCCAGCGGGCGGCCGTGTTGACGCCGCGCGGCGCCGCGTGGTGGGGCGCGGTCGACAACGGCGCGAGCCAGGCGCTGGTGGAGTGCTCTGCGCCCGCCGGCGCGCTGCTGTCGAAGGCGTGGCTGGCCGACGAGCCTGTCCTCGTCAGCACGACCGAGGACACCCCGATGGTGGCCGAGGTCCTGCCCGACGCTCTCAACGTTGTCATCGCCCCGCTCACCGCCGACGGCGAGACGCTCGGTATGGTGGCGGCCGAGTGGGGGCGGCAGCCCGGCGAGCGCATCCCCGCCCTTACCGTCGACACCCTGGCGCAGTCGGTCGCCCACGCCGCCATGACCCTGCGCAACACCTGGCTGCTCACCGAGGTCGAGCGGCTCGCCACCCGGGACGGGCTCACCGGGCTCGCCAACCGGCGCCTGCTCGAGGAGAGCCTCGAACGGGAGGTGGCGCGGACCGAGCGCCGCAAGTCGCCGCTCTCGCTGGTGGTGATCGACGTCGACCACTTCAAGGACGTCAACGACACGCTCGGCCACCAGGCGGGCGACGACGTGCTGCGCGACGTGGGTCGCGTGCTCACCGAGAACACCAAGGCGAGCGACCTGCCCGCCCGCTACGGTGGCGACGAGTTCGTGGTACTGCTACCCGACTGCACCGCCGACCAATGCTTCGAGGTAGCCGAGCGGCTGCGTACCGCCGTGACGGCGGAGGCTACGACGGTGCGGGTGACGGTCAGCGCCGGAACCGCCTCGATCCCCGACAATGCCGCCGACGGCGAGCGGCTGGTGGCGGCGGCCGACGCCGCCCTGTACGAGGCCAAGCGCGCCGGTCGCAACCGCTCGGTGCGCTCCACGCGCCACCCCTTTCGCGTAGAGAGCGCCGATCCCAGGATCGCGGGCGTATAGCAGACTCGGTGGGTGATCAGCTGCCGGCGGCGATGCGGGCGGCGGCGACCGAGCGGAGCAGCGTGTAGTTCGCCTTGCCCGCGTCCGAGCGCTGGAGGTCGTCGACGAGGAGGAACCGCTTCGGCTTCTTGTAGCCGGCGGTCCGGGCGCGGCAGAAGGCGTCGAGCTCGGCTTCGTCGCGCACGCCGCCTTCGGCGGTCCGCACCAGCGCGACGACGATCTCGCCGAAGCGCTCGTCGGGCACGCCGACCACCACGCAGTCGAGCACGCCGGGGTGCTCCCGCAGCACCAGCTCGACCTCCTCGGGGTAGACCTTCTCGCCGCCGGTGTTGATGCAGGCGGAGCCCCGCCCGAGGAGGCGGATGGTGCCGTCGGCGTCGACCGAGGCGTAATCGCCCGCGATCGAGTAGCGGGCGCCGCCGACGGTGCGAAACGTCTGGGCCGTCTTCTCGTCGTCCTTGTAGTAGCCGAGGGGGATGCGCCCGCCCACGGCGAGCAGGCCGACCTCGTCGGAACCCGGGGTGACCTCGCGGTCGGTGTGCTCGTCGAGCACCTTCACCCGATCGCTGACCGCGAAGCGCGCCGGCTTGATCTCGGCGTCGCTCGCGGTGGCGGCGGAGCGGGTGGCGATGCCCTCCGAGGCGCCGAGGGAGTCGAGCAGCGTCACGTGGGGGAGATGCTTCAGGAGCCCGGCCTTGGTCTCGGGGCTCCAGGTGACGCCCGAGCTGGTGATCGCACGCAGCGCGGACATGTCCCACCGGTCCGGCTCGGCGTCGAGCGCGGCGAGCAACGGGCGGGCGAAGACGTCGCCCACGATGGTGAGCACCTGCACCGCCTCGCGCTCCACGGTGTCCCACACCGCCACCGGGTCGAGCCCCGTCCGGTCGATGAGCACGACGGCGCCGCCGCCGCTGAGGGTCGAGAGCGTGATGAACAGGCCGGTGCCGTGCATGAGCGGGCAGGCGGGGAGCGCGGTGCCCACCCGCTTGCCGGCCTTGGCGGCGGCGATCGGGTCGGGCGGCTCGGTGCCGGGCCGGCCCATCTGCCACAGCGCGACGTAGAGGTCGTCGTTGCGCCACATGACGCCCTTCGGCATGCCGGTGGTACCGCCGGTGTAGAGGAAGATGAGGTCGTCGCCCGACGGCTGGTGCGCCGGCTGCCACTCGCCGGCCGCGGGCGCGGCGGCGAGCGCCCGTTCGTAGCCGTCGCCGGTCTCGAGCGTGAGTGGCGGATCGTCCATCTCGGTCCCCGCCGCCGCGACCGCCTCCGCGAACTGCGGCTCGTGCACGACCGCCTTGGCGTCGGCGTTCTCGAGCACGTAGCGAACCTCGTCGGCGACGTAGCGGTAGTTGACGTTGACCGGCACGCACCCGAGCATCGAGGCCGCGAAGAAGGCCTCGAGGTACTCGGGCCGGTTGAGGAGGTCGATGGCCACCTTGTCGCCCGGCTCCAGGCCCGCGGCGCGCTCCAGGTGCCATGCCAGCCGGCGGGACCGCTCGTCGAGCTCGGCGAATGTCAGTCGCCGCCGCCCGCACACCACCGCCTCGCGGTCGGGCGCCTCCCGCGCGATGGCGCGCCACACGCCGGCGAAGCTCCAGTCCGACATCAGCTCCAGCCCTGCGCTTCGACCCAGCGGTCCTCGACGCCCCATTCCCGGGCCCAGTGGTCGACGTAGTCGCGATCGAAGGCGTGCCCGGCAGAGAGAATCGAAAGAATGTCCTCGCGATCGCGTGGCCGCCACGCGATGACCTTGTGCACGAGTACGTCCTCAACCGTCAGCACGTGGTCGACCGCGCGCTCGATCGCGAGGTGCTGGTAGTCGATGCGCGCAACGAGGAAGTCAACCGCAGCGTCGCTGCGCCGAGTGCGCAGGAGATGGACCTCGCCCTCGTCCTCCGCGACTCTGACATCGAACCCTTCGGCGACCAGAGCCACGACCAAGTCGTTGTGCCACTCGACGAGGAAGTCGAGGTCGGCTGTCTCCCTCGGGGTGGCCCGGTACCGCATCGCCGCGTAAGCGCCCGCCAGCGCCCACGCCGTCCCGAGGCGGTCAAGCAGGGCGGTGACGGCGTGGAAGCATCCCGCGCTCTCGGGCCTTCCGGTAGAACTCGAGCTCGGGGATGTCATCGTCCTCCTCGAGCAGCGACAAGCCCATCTTGGCTCGCCACTCGTTCGCCAGCTCCCTTGCCCAGGCGCGCTGCTCGGGCCCGGCGGGCTCGAAGCTCTCGGCTTCCTTCAATGCCTCGCCGAGGCGTTCCATGTACCGGCGATCGTGCTCGCTCACGGGCACGTCGCCATCGTACGCCCGTGGTGTGACGGCAACCTCATCGGCACAGTGCTACAACCCGCGTCGTGGTACGCCTCGGGCTCGCCGGCGACACGATGCTCGGCCGCAAGGTCGCGGAACGGCTCGCGGTCGACCCGCCCGGCGCGCTGTTCGCCCCCGAGGTCGTCGAGGTGGCGCACGAGGCCGACCTGTTCGTGCTCAACGTCGAGTGCTGCATCTCCGAGCGCGGGGAGCGCTGGCCCGATCCCGCCAAGCCGTTCTTCTTCCGGGCGCCCCGCGTCGCCGTCGAGGCGCTCACGCTGCTCGGCGTCGATTGCGTGACGCTGGCGAACAACCACGCCCTCGACTACGGCAACCGCGCGCTGCTCGACACGCTCGACCACCTGGCCGCGGCCGGCATCCGCGGCGTCGGCGCCGGACCCGACCTCGAGGCCGCGCGGGCGCCGGCTCTCGTCGAGGCCGGCGGCCTTCGTCTGGCGGTGCTCGGCGTCACCGACCACCCGTCGGACTTCGCCGCCGCGCCCGACCGGCCCGGCGTCGCCTGGGCCGACCTGCCCTACGGAGTGCCCGACTGGCTGACCGGCGCGATCCGCTCGTGCGCGGCAGAGGCCGACGCGGTGCTCGTGACGCCGCACTGGGGGCCGAACATGACTGACGTGCCCGTCCCGCACGTGCGCGCCACCGCCCCGATGCTGCGCGACGCGGGGGCCACGCTCGTGGCCGGCCACTCGGCTCACGTGTTCCAAGGCGTCGCCGCGGGCGTGCTCTACGACCTCGGCGACTTCCTCGACGACTACCGGGTCGACCGGGTGCTGCGCAACGACCTCGGCCTGCTGTGGCTGGTCGACCTGGACGAGGGCGGTCCGTCGCGCGTGGAGGTCGTGCCCCTGAAGCTCGACTACTGCCATACCCGGCTCGCCGACGGGGACGACGCCGCCTGGGTGCGCCGCCGGTTCCGCGACGCCTGCGCCGCGCTCGGCACGACGGCGACCGAGCAGGACGGCCGCGTGGTCGTCGGGTGGCGCTGATTCAGCCGTGGAGGTTGACGCGCCCGCCCTCGAACTTCTCGATCTCGGCCGCGGCCACCTCGAGCAGCTTGTGCGACAGGTCGTTCAGGGCCCGCGCCGCCGCCAGCTCCTCCCCGATCCGGGGCACCTCGGGGTCGTTGGGATTGCGCCGCGCCCGGCCCCACCCCCCGAGCTGCACCCCGCCGGCGTCGAGGACGGCCTTCGCCTCCGTCTCGTCGGCCGTCTCCTCGAGAAGGATCTCGACCGCCCACGCCCGGGTCTCGCCCGTCTCCTTCATGCCGGGACACCTCCTCCGCTCGTGCTCCGGCCCCACCGTACGCGACCGCCGTTCGGGGTGACGGGTGGCCGGTGCCTCAGTCGGTGGCGAAGCCGTGGGCGCCGACGAGGCGCACGAAGCGGGCGCCGGTGAGCGTGCGGCGCCGGACGAGACGCTCGCCCTCCTTCGTGAAGAGCACGACCTCCTCGTGACCGCCCGGTCCGATGGGTTGCACGAAGCGCCCGCCCTCGGACAGCTGCTCGACCAGCGGCCCCGGCACCTCCGGGTGTGCAGCCGCGACCACGATCGCGTCGAAGGGCGCGTGCTGCGCCAGTCCCTCGCTCCCGTCGCCCGCCACCACGTGCGCGTTCGTCACGCCCTGCTCACAGAGGTTCTCGCGCGCGGTCTCGGCCAGGTCGGCGAAGCGCTCCACGCTCCACACCTCACGGGAGAGCCGGGCCAGCAGCGCGGTCTGCCAGCCATAGCCCGTCCCGACCTCGAGCACGGCCTCGTCACCGGTCAGCGCGAGCGCCTCGACCATGCGCGCCACGAGCGACGGCTGCGTCGTCACCTGGTCGTGGGGGATCGGGAGCGGCACGTCCAGGTAGGCGCGATCGGCATGCTCGGTGGCGACGAAGCGGTTCCGCGGCACCGCCCGGATGGCGTCGAGCACCCGCTCGTCGGCAATTCCGGCAGCGGCAGCGGCCTCGGCGAGCATGGCGCACTCCTGGTCGCGTTCACAGGATATCGACGGCGAGCAGCCTTCCCGCTTCCACCACGGGGCCCACGCGCCGAATGTTCGGGATCGCCGGCGGCGTGGGATCATCAAGTGGTGAAGTCCCCCAACGGCGCTGCGGTCGAGGTCGACGGGCTGGTCAAGCGCTTCGGTGACTTCACCGCCGTCGACGGCATCACCTTCTCGGTCGAGCCCGGCGAGCTGTTCGGGTTCCTCGGCCCCAACGGCGCCGGCAAGACCACCACCATCTCGATCCTGTGCACGCTCCTGCACCCGTCGGGCGGCACCGCCCGGGTCGCGGGCCACGACGTCATCGGCGACCCGAATGCGGTGCGAGCCGCCATCGGGCTCGTGTTCCAGGAGGTCACCCTCGACGACTACCTCACCGGCGCCGAGAACCTCCGCTTCCACGGCGTCCTGTACGGCCTGCCCCGCCCCGAGGTGCGAGCCCGCATGGCGCCCCTGCTCGACATGGTCGGGCTCGCCCAGTGGGCCAAGCACCAGGTGCGCTTCTACTCCGGCGGCATGAAGCGCCGCCTCGAGATCGCCCGGGGCCTGCTGCACACGCCCCGGGTGCTGTTCCTCGACGAGCCCACCATCGGGCTCGACCCCACGACCCGGGTGCACATCTGGGACTACGTCGACGAGCTGCGGGCCCGCGAGGCCACCACCATGTTCCTGACCACGCACTACATGGACGAGGCCGACCGCTGCGACCGCATCGCGATCATCGACCGCGGCCGCATCGTCGCCGTCGACACGCCCGACGCGCTCAAGGCGTCGGTCGGCGCCGACACCGTGACGCTGGCGACCGCCGACGATGCCGCCGCCCGGGCCGAGCTCGCCCGGGCGTTCGGTGTCGAGGGGGAGCTGCGGCCCGACGGGCTACGCGTCAAGGTGCCCGACGGGGAGGCGTTCGTGCCCCGCATCTTCGAGCACCTCACCGTGGGGGTCCGTAGCGTGAACGTGCGCCGCCCCAGCCTCGATGACGTGTTCATCCAGTACACCGGGCACGACCTGCGCGACGCCGAGGCGGGCGGGGTCGAGCAGTTCAAGGCGAACCCGATGGTGCGGGGCTGGAGGAGGGGCTGACGATGGCCACGACGGCCGAGCGCTCCGGCGACCGGAAGACGGCGCCCGCCGCCAGCGCGCCCGTGAGAACCCGGCGCGAGGGCCGCCTCGCCCGCAACCTGCGGACGATCGGCATGGTGTGGCAGCGCGAGCTCATCCGGTTCGTGCGTTCGCCGGCCCGAATCGTGTCGGGGCTGGCCCAGCCGGTGCTGTTCCTGTTCGTGCTCGGCGCCGGCATCGAGCCGCTGGTCGGCGACCGCTCCGCCGGCGGGGTCGACTACCAGGAGTTCATCTTCCCCGGCGTCGTCGCCATGTCGGTGCTGTTCTCGAGCCTGTTCTCGGCGATCTCGATCGTGTGGGACCGCGAGTTCGGCTTCCTGCGCGAGATGCTCGTCGCCCCGGTGAGCCGCACCGGGCTCGTGCTCGGCAAGGCGGTCGGCAGCGGCACGGTCGCGGTGCTCCAGGGCCTGGTGCTGCTGATCGCGGCGCCGATCGTCGGCGTCGACCTCGACCCGGTCGAGTTCGTCGAGATGTTCGGTCTCCTGCTGCTCCTTGCCTTCGCACTCAACGCCTTCGGCATCGTGATCGCCAGCCGCATGCAGCGCATGGAGAGCTTCCAGATGGTGATGAGCCTGGTGATCAACCCCATGCTATTCCTGTCGGGCGCGATCTTCCCGCTGGAGGGGCTGCCCACCTGGCTCGAGGTCGCGACCCGGGTGAACCCCGCGACCTACGGCGTCGACCCGATCCGCCGGGTCATGCTCGGCTCCGACGCCGCGCCCCTCACCTTCGGCGACTGGGTGGTGCCGATCTGGGTCGAGGTGCTGATCGTGTTGGCGCTGGGCACGGCGATGCTGGCGATCGCGGTGCGTAGCTTCCGCAAGACCGAGTAGCCCACCACGGTGCGGCGTTCGGTCGCTACTGGGGGGTCGTCCGCCCGTTCAGCGCGCTGATCCGTCGGCGCATCCTCGCGCTGGCCAAGCGCGACGCGCCGCGGCCGACCTGAGGCCCGCGCCGGCTCCGCCCGCGCCGGCCGTGGAGACCCCTGTGACTGGTGTGGCTGGTGTATGCAACTGGTGTATGCGACGATTGACGCTTCATGTCCGCTCCGGGCAGGGCCGGCACGGTGACCGCAGCGGGTCGGGCCTCGACGCGGCTCGACCATGTACCCGCGCTCGACGGGTTGCGCGCGATCGCCGTGATCGCGGTCCTCCTCTACCACTCCGACCTGGGCTCCTTCCGGGGCGGGTTCCTGGGCGTCGACGTCTTCTTCGTGCTCAGCGGCTACCTCATCACCTGCGTCCTGCTGGCGGGCCGGCGGGGCGCCGGCGGGCTCCGACTGCGTGAGTTCTGGCTCCGGCGCGCCCGACGCCTGTTGCCCGCGCTGCTGCTCATGCTGGCGGTCACCTGCGCGTACACGGCCGTGTTCCTGCCCCACGAGGCCGCCAAGCTGCGCGGCGACGCCCTGGCCGCGCTCGGCTACGTGACGAACTGGCAGCTCGTGTTCGGCGACCAGTCCTACTTCGCCGCGGTCGGGCGGCCGTCGATGGTCCAGCACCTGTGGTCGCTCGCGGTCGAGGAGCAGTTCTACCTGGTCTGGCCGCTGCTGCTCGGCGCCGGCCTCCTGGCGTTCCGCCGGCGGCCGCGCCGTCTCGTGCTGCTGGTCCTGGCCGGCGCGGCCGCCTCTGCGCTCCTCATGGCGCTGCTCTACCACCCGACCGCCGATCCGTCGCGCGTCTACTACGGCACCGACACCCACGCGACCGGGTTGCTGCTCGGGGCCGCCCTGGCGGTGGTGTGGCCGACCTGGCGTCTGAGCGACCGGACCGGGCGAGGCGCGCCGATCGTCCTGGACCTGGCCGGCCTCCTCGGTCTGGGCGCCCTCGTGTGGTGCTTCGACAACGTCAGCGAGTTCGACCCCGGCCTGTACCGGGGCGGCTACGCGGCGTTCGCGCTCGTCGCCGCGCTGGTGGTGGCGGCAGCGGTGCACCCCGCCGCCCGCCTCTGCGACGCCCTGCTCGGCAACGCGCCCCTGCGCTGGATCGGGATGCGCTCGTACGGGATCTACCTGTGGCATTGGCCCGTCTACCTGGTGACCCGCCCCCGGCTCGACGTCCCGCTCACCGGCGTTGCGCTGCTCGCCCTACGGGTGGCGATCACCGTCACGCTCGCCGCCCTGTCGTACCGCTTCGTCGAGGCGCCCATCCGCGCCGGCGCGATCGGGCGGTCCCTCGCCGCGCTCCGTCATGGCCGTCCCCAGCAGCGCCGGGTCCTCGTGCGCCGCCTGGGCCTGGCCGGGACCGGTGCGGTCGTTGCCGCCGCGCTGCTGGGGCTGGGTCTGGCGGCGGCGGACCCCGCGCCCCGCCCGCCGGGCTTCGCGACGAAGTCCATCCGCATCGCTGTGACCACCACGACGCCGACGACCACGACGGAGGCTCCCCCGGTCACGGCGGCGGCGCCCAGCCCTGCGCC
>JBOGFI010000147.1:0-6996 GCA_050743365.1 Acidimicrobiia bacterium
CCCGGGGGGCGGGGGCGGCGACCAGCCGGGGGGCGGGGAGGTGGCCCCGGGGGGCAACGACCCGAGGGAGGGCGGCGGCGCGCCGACGCGCTGCGCCATCAGCTGGAGATCGAGGCCTTCCTTGCGCACCCGGAGGTCGACGTAGACGACGAAGATCATCGCCACGAGGAAGGGCGTGGTGAGGATGGTGCTCACCGTGCCCGAGAAGGCCAAGGCGACCACGAACACCACCACATTGGGGCTGTCGCCGGCGAACAGCACGCCGAGGGCGGGCAACGAGATGACGGTCTGGACGATGTTGATCAGCAAGTAACCGAGCAGCAGTACCGCGAACGTCGGCCACCACCGCCCCCGCACGAGCCGGAACGACCGCTTGAGCGACTCCCAACCCCTGATGCCTTCGACGAGGAGCACGGGCACCGACACCGAGTACGACACGAACAGCCACACGCCGGGGACGATGCACGCCAGCGTGCCCAGGCCCACCAGGAGCGCGAAGAGGAACCCGACCCACAGCAGCGAGGGGAGCCGCCGCCCGGCGTAACGCAGCGACTCACGCCAGTCGGCCTCCTCCCCGAAGTATGCGCCCGCGATCAGGCGGGTGCACGCCGCCAGCGCCACGAGCGTCGCCACCATGCCGAGCAGGCTCACGACGAGGTTCCCCGCCTGCTGGACCCAGAAGTCGCGGTCGATGGCCGTGGTGCTCGTGGTCGAGACGTCGAACGTGTCGTCGGAGAACGTCGACAGGAGCACGAGCGCGCTCAGCACCTGGATCGGGATCGTGACGACCGCCACCAGCTTGGCCAGTGCCGCGAAGCGCCTGGTGGTGATCTTGATGCCGGCGTCGAGGATCTCGGGGATCCGCAGCGGCCGCAGCAATGACGCGTCCATCATCACGGGCTCGACCCTAACGACAAAACCGCTCCCGGCCGCAACATGCTGCGATGATGTGCACCCCTTGTACTCGGCGTTCAAGCGCTTCATCATCGGCCGTCCGCTGGCCACGCGTGAGTCAGAGGGTGAGCGACTCCGCAAGCTCGTCGCCCTTCCGATCTTCGCCGCCGACGCGATCGCGTCGTCGGCGTTCGCGACCCAGGAGATCCTGGTCGTGCTGGTGCCCGTAGCCGGGATGGTCGCACTGGGCTACCTGGTGCCGATCTCGTTGCTGGTCGTCCTCCTGCTCGTCATCGTGGTCGCCAGCTACCAAGTCGCTGCGGCCCGAGCACCTCTTCGCCGTGAGCGTCACGTTCGATGAGCAGCAGGAGGCGAACCTGCGGAGACGGTGGGACGAATTCGGCTTCGACGTGCCGCTCGAGATCATCGGCTCGCTCTACCGGGAGATCACCCGGCCCGTCCTCCAGTGGCTCGACGACGTCGATGCTCGCTGGGACTACGACGCGATCACGGTGGTCATTCCCGAGTTCGTCGTCCGCCACTGGTGGGAGCAGCTGCTCCACAACCAGAGCGCGCTGTGGCTCAAGGCCCGCCTGCTGTTCCGCAAGGGCCCCATGGTCACCTCGGTGCCCAGTCACGTCGACGAACCCGCCGCCGACAGCGGCTTCGGGTGACGGAGCGGTGCTTAGAAAGGCCTGCCTGCCCGTGATTCGCAGCCAGGATTGCGCGGGAGCGGCGAGCGACCCGAAGGTCGGCGGCAGGTACCCTGCCGCCGAGCGAGTGCGACCAGGGTTAGAGGGTTCTGACCAGTGCGGCGTCGCCCTGGCCACCGCCGCCGCAGAGGGCGGCCGCACCGAGCCCGCCACCGCGGCGCCGGAGCTCGTTGACGATCGTGGCCACGATCCGGGCGCCCGACATGCCGATCGGGTGGCCCAGCGCGATGGCGCCACCGTTGACGTTGGTGATCTCGTCGGTGATCCCCAGGTCCGTCATCGACGCCAGGCCCACGGCGGCGAACGCCTCGTTGAGCTCGAACAGGTCGACGTCGCCCACGCTGCCGTCGATCCCGTCGAGCGCGCGCTTGATCGCCCGCGACGGCTGGGTCAGCAGCGAGGGGTCGGGACCGGCGACCATTCCGAAGGCGACCAGCTCGGCGATCGGGGTCGCCCCGAGCTCGTCGGCCTTCTCGCGGCTGGTGACGATGACGGCGGCGGCGCCGTCGGAGATCTGTGACGCGTTGCCGGCGGTGATGGCGCCGTCCTTCGAGAACGCGGGCCGTAGGGCGCCCAGCGACTCGGGCGTGGTTCCGGGACGGACGCCCTCGTCGGTGTCGATGACGATCGGGTCGCCCTTGCGCTGCGGCACCCCGACCGGGGTGATCTCCTCGGCGAAGCGGCCCTCTTTCATTGCGGCCGCGGCCCGTTCGTGGCTCTTCGCCGCCAGCTCGTCCTGGGCCTCCCGGGTGATCCCCCCGAACTGACCGATGTACTGCTCGGTGCCCGCGCCCATGTGGACGGCATCGAAAGCGCACCACAGCCCATCGGTGATCATCGAGTCGACGAGCTCGCCGTCGCCCATGCGATAGCCGGCCCGGGCGCCCGGGAGCAGGTAAGGGGCGTTGGTCATCGACTCCATGCCCCCGGCGACCACGACCTCGGCGTCGCCGGCCTGGATCATCTGGTCGGCGAGGTAGATGGCGTTGATGCCCGAGAGGCACACCTTGTTGACGGTCATCGCGGGCACGGTCATCGGCACGCCCGCCTTCGTGGCGGCCTGGCGGGCGGTGATCTGACCCTGTCCCGCCTGGAGCACCTGTCCCATCACGACGTAGTCGACCTGCTCGGGCCCGACCCCGGCGCGCTCGAGCGCGGCCTTGATTGCGAAGCCGCCGAGATCCATGGCGCTGAACGACGCCAGCGCACCCGACAGCTTGCCGATGGGCGTGCGGGCCGAGGACAGGATGACCGAGTCGGGCATTGGTGCGCCTCCCAAACGAACAGCGGGTTACCAGAGGGTAGCCCGAGCCGGCGCCCGGCAAGCCAGGCGCCGCCGTCCACTACGGTCTGCGCCGTGAGCGAGATCGACGCCGTCCGCGCCGCGGTCCTCGAGGACGCGCCCGGCGAAGAGGTCGGCGCGCTGCCGCTGCCGGCGTCGTTTCGGGCTGCGCTGGTGCGCGCCGACGAGCAGGAGATGTTCGCCGGGCTCCCGTCGGAGGCGAAGGACCCTCGCAAGTCGACGCACGTGGAGGAGGTCGCGCTCCCGGAGCTGGCGCACGACGAGGCCTACGTGGCCGTGATGGCGTCGGCCATCAACTTCAACACCGTGTGGACCTCGATCTTCGAGCCGTTGCCGACGTTCGGGTTCCTCCAGCGGCTCGGGCGCGAGAGCGTGTGGGCGAAGCGCCACGACCTTCCGTACCACGTGATGGGCAGCGACGCCTCCGGGGTGGTGCTGCGGGTGGGCTCCGCTGTCCGCAACTGGAGCCCGGGCGACAAGGTCACGGTCCACTGCAACTATGTCGACGACCAGGACCCGTCGAGCCACGACGACTCGATGCTCGCCGTGAACCAGCGGATCTGGGGCTTCGAGTCGAACTTCGGGGGCCTGGCCCAGATCACGGTGGTCAAGGCCAACCAGCTGATGCCCAAGCCCGCCCACCTCACGTGGGAGGAGGCAGCCTGCAACGCGCTGTGCAACTCCACCAGCTACCGCATGATCGTGAGCCCGAACGGCGCCCAGATGACCCAAGGCCAGACGGTGCTCGTCTGGGGCGCGAGCGGCGGCATCGGCGCCTACGCCTGTCAGTACGTCCTCAATGGCGGGGGTGTGCCCGTGGGGGTGGTCTCGTCACCCGAGCGCGCCGCGCTTCTCCACGAGCTGGGTGTCGAGCACGTGATCGACCGAAGAGCCGAGGGCTACCGGTTCTGGCGTGACGACGACACCCAGGACCCAGGCGAGTGGCGTCGGTTCGGCAACCAGATCCGCGACCTCGCCGGCACCGACCCCCATGTCGTGTTCGAGCACCCCGGTCGCGCCACGATGGGCGCGTCGGTGTTCGTGTGCAAGCGGGGCGGAACGATCATCACGTGCGCGGCGACGTCGGGCTTCACGATCGAGTACGACAACCGCTACCTCTGGATGATGCTGAAGACGCTCAAGGGCTGCCACTTCGCCAACTACCGCGAGGCCTGGGAGGCCAACCGCCTCGTGTGCGAAGGAAGGGTCCACCCCACGTTGTCGAAGGTGTTCACCCTCGACCAGACCGGCGAGGCCGCGGCGCAGGTCCACGGCAACCTCGTCGAGGGGAAGGTCGGGGTGCTGTGCCTCGCGCCCGAGGAGGGGCTCGGTGTGACGGACCCCGAGCTGCGCGAGCAGCACCTCGATCGGATCACGCTGTTCCGTCGGCACGCGGGGTGAGGTTCGTGTGACGGAGCCACTCCCACTGCTAATCGAGATCGACCACGTCGCCATCGCGGTGCGCGACCTCGAGTCCGCCATCGCCTACTACCACGACACCTACGGCGTCGACGTCGAGCACCGTGAGGTCGTCGAGAGCGACGGCGTCGAGGAGGCCCTGCTCAAGGTGGCCGACTCCTACGTGCAGCTCCTCACCCCGGTGCGCGACGACTCGCCGGTCGCGAGGTACCTCGACAAGCGGGGAGAGGGAATCCACCACGTGGCCTACCGGGTCGAGTCGTGCGCCGAGGCGCTCGAGCGGGTGAAGTCCCAGGGCCATCGGGTGATCGACGAGTCGCCCCGGCCAGGCAGCCGCGGCACGACCGTCGCTTTCGTTCATCCCAAGACCGCCTTCGGCACGCTCATCGAGCTGGTCGAGGAGTAGCGCTGGGCGCTCCCCGCCCTCGCGGCGAGGGCGCGCTTCACCTGCGCGACGGTCGCGTACTCGCGTACGCAGAATGGGGCGATCCGGCCGGCATGCCGGTGCTTCTCCTCCATGGCGCGCCCGGCTGGCGACTGCTGTGTCCCGACGCCGCCATCACCGAGGCGCGGGGCGTGCGGCTGGTCACCTTCGACCGTCCCGGCTTCGGCGGATCGGACCGACACGAGGGACGGGCCCTGCTCGACACGCCGCCCGACGTGGCTGCTCTCGCCGACCATCTCGGTCTCGGCCGTTTCGCCGCCGTCGGCGTGTCGGCGGGCGGACCGCACGCGCTGGCGTGCGCGTGGTCGCTCGGCGCCCGGCTGCGCGCGATCGCGGTGGTGAGCATGCCCGGCCCGCTCGACGAGGTGCCGGGCGGATGGCGCGCCCTGCCCGACCACGTGCGACCCGTCGCGATCCCGCCCGCTCGGTCCGGGGCGTCGTCCGCTACATGCAGCCCCGGGTCGACGAGCCCGACACCTTCCTGCGGGCGGGCCGGCCGCCGACCGGGCGGTGATGGCCGATCCAACCTACCGAGCAGTCCTGCTCGCCGACGCGGTCGAGGCGCTGCGGCCCGGCGCCGCCGGGTTCGCCGACGACCGTCTGGCCGGGCCAGGGCCACCACGGGGTGCTCAGCCGCTGGGACGAGGTGCTGGCGGGCGTCGTCTCTGCGGTTGAGCAGGGCAAACGCAAGGGCTGCTAGCCAGGCACTCAACTTTGCTGTTATGATGAGGAACAAGGCCAAGCTCAGAAGATGCAAGCTCAGAAAATGAAGGCCAAGCTCGGAAAATGGAGGTAGGAAGCATGCTGATGCGTTATGACCCGTTCCGGGAGCTCGACCGGTTCACCGAGGGGCTGTTCGGGAACGCCTCCCGGGCGCCGTGGATGCCCATGGACGCAGTGCGCAAGGGCGACCACGTCGAGGTGCACTTCGACCTGCCCGGCGTGCGCCCCGACTCGATCGACGTGACCGTCGAGCGAAACGTGCTCACGGTGAAGGCGGAGCGGCAGTGGTGGCCCGAGGAGGGCGCCGAGGTGCTCGCCCGCGAGCGCACCCAGGGGACGTTCTCCCGGCAGGTGCTCCTGGGTGACGCCCTCGACGCCGAGCACATCGAGGCCCGCTACGACCAGGGCGTGCTCACGGTGACCGTCCCGGTGGCCGAGCAGGCCAAGCCCCGCAAGGTGGAGATCCACTCGGGGGACACCCAGTCCCTCGAGGTCGGCACGAAGAACTGACCCCACCGGCGACACGTAGCGACCCCGCCGACCCTGTCCGGCGGGGTCGTCTCGCGCCCGACCTCGACTCGGCAACCCGAGGCGCGCTACAACACCGCTGCGTCCGGCGTCGGGCGCCTGGTTCGAGGAGGTCCGCCTATGGCCGAGACCGAGTCCGAGACCGCCGCGGAGCCGATGAGGCCGCTGCCGCTGGCGCCCATCGGCCGCGTCGCGGCCATCGCCGGGCCGGTGCTCGTGATCCTCTCCGGTTGGCTCGAGTGGATCGGGCGGAAGCTACCGGATTCGTCGAGCGCCTACGAGATCCCGGCCAAGTTCGTCATCGACAGTGAGGCCTCCCCCGGCGAGGGTGGCCTGAGCCTCGGGATCGTCATTCTCGTCGCGGGAGTGATCGGCCTGATCGGAGCCCTGGTGCCTCGAGCGAGGATCCTGATCTGGGTCAGCGGCGGGGTCACGGTAGTTGTCGCCCTGCTGTTTGCCTTTCAGTTCAACGACTTCATCGATCGGGTCAACCAGGCGTTCGGGCCGGGCTTCGGGGCACGCAACTCCCTCGGCGTCGGCGGCGTCCTCGCGGGCGCCGGAGGAGTGCTGACGCTGGTCGGCGCCGCCCTGATCGTCCTCGCGGCCCGGCGCGGCCCCGATGCCACGGAACACGAGACGCGAGGAGAAAGCTGATGCCGTACCGGCCCACCCACCGCGCTCCCGACGACGGCATGCAGGCCTGGGACACCCCCGACGGCACGAAGCCGCCCGTGGCCGCGCTCGACGCCCGCCTCGATGTCGAGGTCGTCGAGCGCCAGGGCGCATGGGCACGGATCCTGTGCTCCAACGGCTGGTCGGCGTGGGTGGACGGGCGGCGCCTCGTCGAGATGAGCGCGGCCGCGGCTGCTCCCACGCCCGCTCCCACACCGGCGCCCGCGCCGACGCCGACTCCTACGCCCGCCGCGCCGACGCCGACTCCTGCGCCCGCCGCACCCGCGCCGGAGCCGACG
>JBOGFI010000148.1:0-15359 GCA_050743365.1 Acidimicrobiia bacterium
CGTCGCCCTGCACCCACACGCCGGGCGCGGACTCGCGTGCACCCGGCGCCGGCGGGAGCCCGAGCCGGCCGGCGAGGGCATCGGCGCGGTCGAGGCGGCCGCCGGCCAGGCGGGCGAGGGCGTCGAGACGCGTGCCGGTGGTGCCGGCGGCCTCGAGTGCGTCACGCACCGCCGCCTCGCTCAGGCTCCCGAAGTCGACGCGCTGGCAGCGCGACCGGATCGTCGCCGGGAGCTCTTCTGGATAGGCGGTGAGCAGCACGACGACGGAGCGGGGCGGCGGCTCCTCGACCGTCTTCAGCAGCTTGTTCGCGGCGGCTTCGTTGAGTCGCTCGGCGTCGAAGAGCACGACGACCTTGCGCCCGCCTTCGATCGGGCTGCGGTGCGCCTCCTCCACGATGACCCGGGCGTGGTCGACCCGCAGGATGCTCTCGGGGGGGTCGACCTCGACGATGTCGGGATGGCGGCCGCGCCGGGCCAGGTCCCAGGCGCGTTCGTCGGCCTCGGGAGCGATCAGGGCGGCGGCGAAGCAGCGGGCAGCCTCGTCCACGCCCGAGCCCCGCGGTCCGACCAGGAGGTACGAGTGGACGGGCCGCTCGGCGGCGCGCCGGAGCAGCCCCACCGCGCGCTCCTGCCCCACGACCTGGTCCCACACGGGCCTGAATCTAGGGCTCGATGCCGAGCCGTTCCGTCACGACGGTCCAGACCTGCTCGGCCACGTCGTCGACGCCGACGTCGCCGTCCACGACCGCCCATCCGTGCTCAGCGGCCAGGTCGCGGTACGCCTGTCGCACGGCGGCGTGGAACCCGGGGCCGGCGCGCTCGAGCCGGTCGGGCGGGTCGCGTCGCCGCGCCGCTGCCGTCTCCTCGCTGACGTCGAGGACCACGACGAGGTCGGGCTCGAGCCCGGCGGTCGCCCACCGGTTCAAGGCCTCGATAGGCCTGCTCCCGAGGCCCCGCCCCGCGCCCTGGTACGCCAGCGTCGACGGTGTGTAGCGGTCGCTGACGACGTCAGCGCCTCGCGCCAGCGCCGGCCGCACGACCTGCGCGACGTGCTGGGCCCGGTCGGCGGCGAGCAGGAGCGCCTCGGCGGTGGCGGAGATGTCGTCGGGGCCGTCGAGGAGGAGATGGCGGACCCGGGCGCCGAGCTCGGTGGCGCCGGGCTCGAGCGTGTCGACGACCTCGCGCCCTGCGGACCGCAGGCGACCGGTGAGCAGCGGGACCTGGGTGCTCTTGCCGCTCGCCTCGCCCCCCTCGAGGACGATGAAGCGCGCGCCCCCGATCACACCGGCTCGTGGCGGTGGGCGCGAATCAACTCGCGGCGGGCGAGGGCGCCGGCCGCGACCGCGATGGCGCCGCCGAGCCACAGCGCGAGCCGGACGCCGGGCAGACCGATCGCCTGCCCGCCGATCTCCACGGCGTTGTCGTCGAGGAGCGCCTGCGAGAGCTCGTCGAAGGCCCCGGCGAGGAGCGGTGTGACCGTGAGCGAGAACAGGAGGCAGACCCGGATGAGCGTGTAGAGGGCGGCGAACGTGCGCCCCCGCACCTCGTCGTGCGAGTGCCGCTGGAGCAACGTGAAGCCCGACACGTACCCGGTCCCGGCGGCGGCGCCCACGAAGACGGTCACGAACATCGCGGCGACGAGCGCGGAGAAGGACGCCGCGATGACGATCCCTGCGCCGGTGGTGACGATGGCCACCCAGAACACGGTCTCCAGCGGTGCTCGCTTCTGGAGCACCACCAGCGTGACGACCCCGACGGCGGCGCCGAACCCCAGGGCGAACATCAGGAGGCCGAAGCCGGATGTCCCCTCGCCCAGCACCTCGGTCGAGAACACTGGCCCGAGCGGCACCATCATGCCGCCACCGATGAGCCCCCCGGCCATGCCGTAGATCACGGCTCGGACCAGGGGATGGCCGGCGATGAACTTCGCACCCTCCTTGATGTCGCGCAGGGTCTGGCTGACCTTGAGGTGGCGCTCGGACCCCAGCTGCTGTCTCGGGATCGGCAGCGTCAGCGTGATGAGCGCCGACGCCAGGAAGGCGGCGCTGTCGAAGTAGAGGGCGATCGATTCACGGTCGAGCTTGAGGAAGTCGAGCGGCTCGAAGCCGTCGAGCCAGTCGGCGAGGCCGGCCAGGCTCGCGAAGACGAGCGCGCCGGCCGGGAAGGTGCCGAAGGCGGCGACGAGCGAGAGCGAGTTGGCCCCGGCGAGGCTCTCCTTCGGCACCAGGTGCGGCACCGTCGCCGCCGTGGCCGGGCCCCGGAACAGCGCCAGGAGCTCGAGGACGAACGAGGCCAGCACCAGCCCGAGCAGCGTGTCGACGAACGGCAGCAGCGCCAGGAGCACGGCGCGGCCAACGTCGGTGGCGACCATCACCCGCTTGCGGTCGAGGCGGTCGACGAGCGCGCCGCACAGCGGGGCGAGCAGGAAGCCCGGCAGCATGCGCGCCACCATCACCAGGCTGAGCGCGGCGGCGTTGCTCTCGGAGACGGTGTTGGCGAGCGCCAGGATGGCGAGCAGGCCGATCCAGTCGCCGAGGCTCGAGAGCACCTGTGAGAGCCACAGCCGGAAGAAGGAACCGGTCGCGAACACGCGCCACGGCTCGCGCGGGATCGCCTCCGCGTCCTCGCTCGGTGGGATGAACGGGGCCTGGTCGCTCACTGGATGGCCAGACTACGGGCGGGCGATTGCCTTCTTGCCCGTCTTCTTCGCCGCCTTGGCCAACTTCTTCGCCGGCTTCTTCTTCGCCGGCTTCTTCTTCGCGGGCTTCTTCTTCGCGAGAGCCCGCTTCTTGCGTGGGGACCGCTTCGCCGGTCCGACCGCGGCGCGGTCGCGCAGCAGAGCAACGGCCTCGTCGAGCGTGACCGACATGGGATCCGTACCGCGCGGGATCGTGGCGTTGAGGGTGCCGTCGGTCGCGTACGGCCCGTAGCGGCCGTCGAGGACGCGCACCATCGCACCGGTATCGGGGTGGGGCCCCAGCTCGGCGATGGGCGGCTTCTGCCGGCTCCCTCGCCTCCGTTTTGGCTGTGCGAACAGCGCTTCCGCCTCCGCCAGAGTGATCGTGAACAGCTGTTCCTCCGTGTCGAGGCTGCGGGTGTCGCTTCCCTTCTTCAGGTACGGCCCGTAGCGCCCGTTCTGGGCCGTGATCTCGGTACCGCTCGCGTCGACCCCGACGACGCGAGGCAATGAGAGCAGCTGAAGCGCCTCGTCGAGGGTCACCGACTCAGGCGTCATGGAAGCGAACAGCGAAGCCCGCGGCGGCTTCGCCTTCGAGCCGTCCTCGAGCTCACCGAGCTGGACGAACGGGCCGTACGGCCCGTTCAACACCAGGACCCTCTCGCTGGTCTTCGGGTCGGCGCCGACCACGCGCGGCCCCTCGCTGGCGCGGGCGAGGAGCTCGTCGACCACGTCCGGCGTCAGCTCGTCAGGGGCGAGGTCGGGGGGTATCGGCGCCTTGACGTCGCCCCGCTGGAGCTGCGCCTTGTTCGGCCAGACCCGCACGACCAGCTCGCGCCCCTGCGAGTCCTCCCCGATCGCGATGGTGTTCACAGACTCCTTGTCGATCTGGTCGAGGTGATCGACGGCGACCAGCGCCTTCAGGCCCACCTCGCCGTCACCGAAGTAGAAGCCCGCCAGCCACTTGTCGGACTCACCCTCGTTGTTGGCGATGACGTCGAGGTCCTCCTCCATGCGGGCCGTGAACTTGTAGTCGACGAGGTAGTCGAAGTGACGCTCGAGGAGCTGGACGACGGCGAATGCCGTCCACGACGGCACGAGCGCGCTCCCCTTCTTCCACACGTACCCGCGGTCCTGAACGGTCTGGATCACCGTGGCGTAGGTAGACGGCCGGCCGATGCCGTCGTCCTCGAGCTCCTTGACCAGGCTGGCCTCGGTGAAGCGGGCCGGGGGCTGGGTCGTGTGGCCCGACGCGGCGAGGCGCGCGCACGTCACGGCGTCGCCCTCGTCGACTGGCGGGAGGGGCGACTCGCGGTCCTCGAGCTCGGCGTCGGGGTCGTCGGCACCCTCGACGTAGGCGCGCAGGAAGCCCGGGAACTCGATGGTCCGGCCCGACGCCGAGAACACGGCGTCCTCGCCCGCGCTCGACGTCGCCGCGAGGCGCAGCGAAACCTTCTGTCCGCGCGCGTCGGCCATCTGGCAGGCGATGGTGCGCATCCAGATCAGCTCGTAGAGCCGCAGCTCGTCGGTGTCGAGCTCACTGCGCACCTGCTCGGCGGTCCGCATGTCGTCGCCGGCGGGCCGCACGGCCTCGTGGGCCTCCTGCGCGTTCTTGACCTTGCGCTGGTAGGTGCGGGCCTTGTCGGGGAGGAAGCCGTCGCCGTACAACTCGCGGATGCGCGACCGGGCCGCCGCCACCGCCTGGTCGGACAGCGCGGTCGAGTCGGTGCGCATGTAGGTGATGTAGCCACGCTCGTAGAGGCGCTGGGCCACCGACATGGCGCGGGAGGCACTGAAGCGGAGCTTGCGGGCCGCCTCCTGCTGGAGGGTCGACGTGATGAAGGGGGCGGGCGGCTGCTGGCGCCACGGGCTCGCCTCCACCGACGTCACCCGGTACTCGGCGTCGCGCAGACGGCCGGCGAGGGCAGTCGCCCCGGCCTCGCCGAGCACGACGACTTCGGCGCCCTCGGTCGGCCGGCCGGTGGCCGGGTCGAAGTCCTTGCCGGTGGGGAGGCGCCGATTGTCGAGCGCGGTCAGCCGGGCGGGGAAGCCACCGCCGTCATCGGCGGTGAACTCGCCCTCGAGGTCCCACCAGCCACCGCTGCGGAACGCCATTCGGGCCCGCTCCCGCTCGACCACGAGCCGGGTGGCCACGCTCTGGACCCGCCCGGCCGACAGCTTGGGCATGACCTTCTTCCAGAGCACCGGCGAGATCTCGTAGCCGACGAGCCGGTCCAGCACCCGCCGGCCCTCCTGCGCCTCGACCAGCTTCATGTCGAGGCCGCGCCCCTGCGAGAGCGCGCTTTCGATCGCGGTACGGGTGATCTCGTGAAAGACGAGGCGCCGGACCGGGACGCCCGGCTTCAAGACCTCGCGTACGTGCCAGGCGATGGCCTCGCCCTCGCGGTCCTCGTCGGTCGCGAGATACAGCTCGCTGGCGCTCTTCAGCGCCCGTTTGAGGTCGGCGACGACCTGCTTCTTCGACGGCGGGACGATGTAGATGGGCTTGAAGCCGTCGTCCACGTCGACACCCAGCCGCCCCGCGTCGGTGCCCTTGTACTTCTTGGGCACCTGACTCGCGTTCTCGGGCAGCGTCCGGATGTGACCGACGCTCGACTCGACGACGTAGTCCTCGCCGAGATAGCCCGCGATCGTGCGGGCCTTCGCCGGCGACTCCACGATCACGAGCGGCTTGGGCACGTCCGGTTCGCTTCCTTCCTGCTTCTCGTCGGTTCGGCTCGGCGATCTGGCCTCGCGTGACGCTATTTCGCTCGAAGCGTGGCGCGGGGGACCGTAGCCGCGACCCCGGGTCGAGGGGTACACGTCTATCCTGCCCCGCCATGAGTCCCGAGACGCTGATCGAGACGTTCGGCACGATCGGCCTCTTCGTCATCATCTTCGCCGAGTCGGGCCTCTTGATCGGCTTCTTCCTTCCGGGTGACTCACTGTTGTTCACCGCCGGGCTCTTCGCGTCGCAAGGAAAGTTCGGGCTCGACCTGCCCGTGCTGCTCGTCGGGTGCTTCATCGCCGCCGTCGCCGGCGACCAGGTGGGGTACATGTTCGGCAAGAAGGTCGGACCGGCCCTCTTCCGCCGTCCCGACTCGAGGATCTTCAAGCAGCAGCACGTCCAGCGCGCGCATGAGTTCTTCGAGCGCTACGGGCGCAAGACGATCGTGCTGGCGCGTTTCGTGCCCGTCGTGCGAACGTTCGCCCCGATCCTCGCCGGCGTGGGGGAGATGCAGTACCGGACCTTCGTGTCGTTCAACGTGATCGGCGGCTTGCTGTGGGCCGTGGGCGTGACGACCGCCGGTTATGTGCTCGGCGACACCGTCCCGAGCATCGACCGCTATCTGCTGCCGATCGTCGCCGGGATCATCGTGCTCTCCGTGCTTCCCCCGGCGATCGAGGTGCTCAGGCACCGCCGCCGGGCGCGAGTGCCGACTCCAGCGGAGGCGGATGCAGAGGCCGAGGATCTCGAGCGCATCGTCAACGAGGACTGACGGAGCGGCGCGGCATTCCTGCCACTACCTGCCCTCAGGCCTGGGCGCGCTCCTCGACCCGGGCCCGCGGTCCGGTCTCGGTCTCCTCGCCGAAGCCGCCGGTCGAGCGCTTCGAGAAGGCGATGGCGCCGAGCAGCACCACGAGCGCAGCGGCGGCGACGCCGTAGCGGGCACCGTCGTTGTCGCGCAGGCTGATCACCGCCGGCAGGATCAGGAGCGAGACCAGGTTCATGACCTTGATGAGCGGGTTGAGGGCGGGGCCGGCGGTGTCCTTGAAGGGGTCGCCCACGGTGTCGCCGATGACAGCTGCCTTATGGGCCTCGGAGCCCTTGCCGCCCTCGTGCCCGTCCTCGATGTACTTCTTGGCGTTGTCCCACGCACCGCCGGCATTGCTCAGGTACACCGCCATGAGCTGGCCGGTGAGGATCACCGCGGCGAGGAACGCGCCGAGGGCGAGATAGTTGATCCCGAAGCCGATGATGACCGGTGTGAGCACGGCGAGCAGGGCGGGGGTGGCCAGCTCGCGCAGGGAGGCTGCGGTGCAGATGTCGACGATGCGGCCGCTGTCGGGCCTGTCGATGCCTTCCATGATCCTGCGTTCACGGAACTGGCGTCGCACTTCTTGTACGACGGTGCCCGCGGTACGCCCCACGGCTCGGATCGCCAGTGAGGAGAACAGGAACGCGATCGAGCCGCCGATGAGCAGGCCGATGAACACCTTCGGGTCGGCGACATTGACTTGAGTGCGGGGATCGTCGAAGAGCCCCTCGCCCGCCGGGATCCCGAACTCGTCGCCGATGATCTCGATGTAGGAGGCGAACAGGGCGACGGCGGCAATCACGGCCGAGCCGATGGCGAAGCCCTTGGTGACCGCCTTGGTGGTGTTCCCGACCGCGTCGAGGCCGACCATGATGCGCTGGGCCTCGCCTCCGAACTCGCCCGACATCTCGGCGATGCCGGCGGCGTTGTCGGCCACGGGGCCGTAGGTGTCCTCGGAGACGACGACACCGGTCGTGGCGAGCATGCCCATCCCCGTGAGCGCGATGAGGTAGACGGTCAGCTCGATGTTCCCGTCGCCGAGCCCGACACCGGCGCCGATGGCGACCGCGATGGCGACGATCGACCACACGGTGCTCTCGAGGCCGACACTCGTTCCCGAGAGCACCGTGGTCGCAGGACCGGTGCGGGTCGCCTCGGCGATCTCGTGGACGGGGCGGCGCTCGGTGGACGTGAAGTACTCGGTCAGCCGGCTCACGACCTGGGCCAGCACGAGCCCGATGACGACCGCACCGAACATGCGCCAGCCCTCGTTCCCGTGGTCGTTGCCCACGTAGAGCATCGCCACCAGGAACGTCCCGATGACGGTCAGGATCCCGGCGCTGGCAAAGCCGCGGTTGATGGGGGCCATGGCCGTCCGGTCCCGGCTCGTGGCCCGCACCATGAACACGCCGACGATCGAGGCCAGGACGCCGATGGCACGGGCGACCACCGGGAACACGAGCCCGAGGGCGGGATTGGCGCCAATCGACTCGAAGGCGGCGACCCCGAGAATGATCGAGGCCACCAGCGTGACCTCGTAGCTCTCGAAGAGGTCGGCGGCCATACCGGCGCAGTCGCCCACGTTGTCGCCCACGTTGTCGGCGATGGTGGCGGGGTTGCGGGGGTCGTCCTCGGGGATGCCCTGCTCGATCTTGCCGACGAGGTCGGCGCCGACGTCGGCCGCCTTGGTGAAGATCCCGCCACCGACCCGCATGAACAGGGCGATGAGCGAGCCGCCGAAGCCGAAGCCGATCAGGATCGCCGACGACGTGTTCTGGAAGATCATGATGATGACGCTGGCCCCGAGCAGCCCGAGGCCGACCGTGTACATGCCGGCGACCCCGCCGGTGCGGAACGCCACTTTGAGGGCGGCCGGCAACGACCCGGCCTTGGCGGCAGCGGCGGTGCGGACGTTGCCCCGCACCGCCAGGCTCATCCCGATGAAGCCGGTGAGACCCGACATGAGACAGCCGGCCAGGAACGCCAGCGTGCGGAACAGACCCGACTCGGCGAACGACAGGGCCTGGCCGCCGATCTCGGGAGGCTTGAGGACCTCGGTCGACGTGACGAACACGAGCACCGCCACCGGTACCACGATGACGCCGATCGTCCGGAACTGGCGACGGAGGTAGGCCATCGCCCCCTCCTGGATCGACGTTGCGATCGCGATCATCGTCGGGGTCCCCTGGTCGGCGGCGAGCACCCCGCGGGCCAGTCCCAGTCCGACCAGGATGGCGACGACCGCCGTTCCCGCCGCGAAGACCAGCCAGAACCACTCGCCGCCGTGCAGCACGAAGTCCTGGTAGCCGCCCTCGGACGCGAAGATGCTGGCCATCGACTCAGTTGCTCCTTACTGACCGCGCGCCCGGATCCCCCGGCACGGCGCCGGGAACCGTAGGAGCGGGTTCGGGAGCGGCGCAATTCGTCACCCCAAGTGGTACGGCACCGAGGTGACCACCGTTCCCTTCCGGAACAGCAGCCGGCCCTTCAGGATCAGCGCGCTCTGGTTGTGGAGCAGGTGGGCCCACCAGTGCTTCACGACGAACTCGGGGATGACGACGGTCACGATGTCGTTCTCCCAGCGGGCGTCGACCTCGTCGACGTAGCGCATGATCGGGCGGGTCAGCTCACGATAGGGCGAGTACACGATCTCGAGGGGTACGTCGATGCCCCGCTCCTCCCACATCTTCTCGATGCGCTCCTGCTCCTCCTCGTCGGAGACGACCGTCACCGCCGCCAGGTGGCTCGGGTGGAGTGACCGGGCGTAGGCGAGGGCCTCGAGCACGCCCCGGTGCACCGAGCCCACCAGCACCACGACGGTGTGGTTCATCTTCCGGGGCCGGAAGTCGGCCGGGACGTCGAGTCCGGCGCCCACGTTGCGGTAGTGGCGCCTGATCCCCTTGAAGAAGAGGACGATCGCGGGGATGACGAGCAAGGGGATCCAGGCGCCGCTGGTGAACTTGGTGATGGCGACGACCACGAGGACGCCGGACGTCACGATGGCCCCGGCTGCGCTGATGGCGACGCCCAACTGCCACTGCGATACCTGCTCCCTGCGCTGGTAGCGCACCATCCCGAGCTGGCTCAGGGTGAACGACGTGAAGACCCCTACCGCGTACAGCGGGATCAACGCGTTCGTGATGCCACCGAACGCGACGATCAGACCGGACGCGGCGAGGGCGAGGAAGATCACGCCGTTCGAGAAGACCAGACGGTCACCGCGGTTCGCGAGCTGACGGGGCAAGAAGCCGTCGCGGGAGATGATCGACGAAAGTCGAGGAAAGTCCGCGTACGCGGTGTTCGCCGCCAGCAACAGGATGACTGCCGTCGCGAACTGGAGCAGCACGAACAACGGCCCCGTCCCGAATACGGCCTCGCCTAGCTGAGCGAGGACGGTCTGGTCCTCGCTCGGGTACGGGTGGAGCCGGTGGGCGAGTGTCGCGGTACCGAAGAAGAGTGTTCCGAGGATGATGGCCATCCACATCAGCGTGCGGGCGGCGTTGCGCGATTCCGGTCGGCGGAAGGTCGGAACGCCGTCGGCGATCGCCTCAATCCCGGTGAGCGCCACCGCACCGGAGGAGAAGCCCTTGAGGATGAGGAACAGCCCGAGCGCGCCGCCGGCTTCCCTGGTCCCCTCGAAGCGCTCGGGATTGAACGCGACCCGGTCGACATCTCCGAACAGGTCAGGAAAGTAGCTCCGCGTCAGCCCGTAGGCGATCAATGCACCGAGTGTGAGGACGTACAGGTAGGTGGGTACCGCAAAGATGCGGCCCGACTCCTTGACGCCGCGCAAGTTGACGAACGTGATCAGGGTGATCGCGCCGACACAGAGCAGGACGCGCTGGTCCCGGAGATCCTCGAAGGCGGGAATGGAGATGATGGCGGCGACGCCGGCCGAGATCGACACTGCCACCGTAAGGATGTAGTCGACGAGAATCGACGCTCCCGCGACGAGAGACACGTTCGTACCGAGGTTCTCGCGGCTGACGACGTACGAGCCGCCGCCGCCCGGATAGGCGTAGATGGTTCGGCGGTACGACGTCACGACTATCGCGAGGAGGATGGCGACCGCGATGGCGATCGGGACCAGGACATCGAGGCCGAGCACGAGGCTGGAGGCGCCGAGCGCGGTGACGAAGAGGATCTCCTCGGTCGCGTAGGCGGTCGAAGAGATCGCGTCGGACGAGAACACCGACAGCCCGATGATCTTCGGGATGCGTTGGTGCTCCTCTTCGGCGGTGGCCAGCGGCCGGCCGAGGAGGAAGCGCTTCATGATCGCCATCGGGCCTCTCTCCACCGTTAGCATCGGAAACGAGGATCGACGGGAGGCAGACTTGCACGTCGTGGTGGTCGGGTGCGGCAGGGTGGGCACCGAGCTCGCCGGACAACTCGAGAAGAGCGGCCACACCGTCGCGGTAATCGACAAGAACGCCACTGCCTTCCGCCGCCTCCCGTCGAGCTTCACCGGCCAGCGGGTAGTCGGGTTCGGGTTCGACCGCGACACGCTCGGCGAAGCCGGCATCGACCGCGCCGGAGCGGTAGCCGCCGTGACCAACGGCGACAACTCGAACATCCTCGTGGCCCGGATCGCCCGCGAGACGTTCGGGATCGAGCGGGTCGTCGCTCGGATCTACGATCCCCGGCGAGCCGTGATCTACCAGCGGCTCGGCATCCCGACGGTGGCGACGGTCTCTTGGACGACCGACCAGGTGATGCGCCGTCTGCTGCCGGGCGACCAGCCCCACGACTGGATCGACCCCAGCGCGAAGATTTGTCTGGTGGAGCAGGCGCTGCCGACGGCCTGGGGCGGCAAGAAGCTCGCCGCGCTCAACGAGCCCGGTCGGTTCTGGCTCACTGCGGTGACCCGCTTCGGGACTGCCGAGGTCGTCGGCACCGACCTCGTCGGCCAGGAGGGCGACGTCCTGTTCTTCGTCGCCGATGTCGGCGCGCTCGACGCGCTGCGCGAGCGGCTCGAGCAGGGGCCGGTGCGCTGATGCGGGTCGCGATCGCCGGCGCGGGGAACGTCGGGCTGTTCATCGCCAACGACCTCCGGGGCGCCGGCCACGAGATCCAGCTCATCGAGCAGAATCCGGCGGTCGTCGAGCGGGCGGTCGCCGACGAAGCCATCGAGTGGGTCGTCGCCGACGGGTGTGAGGTGTCCTCGCTGCGGGAGGCGGGCCTGGAGCGCTGCGACGTCGTGGTCGCGGCCACCGGCGACGACGAGGACAACCTCGTGATCTCGCTGCTCGCCAAGCAGGAGTTCGCCGTCCCCCGCGTGATCGCGCGCGTGAACCATCCCAAGAACGAATGGATGTTCAACGAGAACTGGGGCGTCGACCTGTCGGTGTCGACCCCCCATCTCATCACCGCCCTGGTCGAGGAAGCGGTGACGGTGGGCCGGCTGGTCCGGATCCTCCAGTTCGAAGGGGGTCAAGCCCGGCTGGTCGAGGCAACCCTGGCCGAGGATTCGCCGGTGGTCGACCGGGCGTTGAAGGAGGTCGATGTACCGCGTGACGCGACCGTGGTGGCGGTCGTGCGTGACGAGCACGTGGTGATGCCTCGCGGCGACACCGTGTTCGAGGCCGGTGACGAGGTGCTGGCCATGGTCACCCCCGACTCGGAGGAGGAGGTCCGCCGCATCCTCACCGGCGGGTGAACCGCATGGGCGGACCGGAGAAGAGCGCGCTGCACATTCGCCGTTGCCTGAGCGTGCTACTGATCGCGGCGGTCACGATCGCGGCCTGGGCGTGGACGGCCGCGGCTACGCCGGGCGCTCGTGCGGCCCGGGAGGCCACCGAGCTGTTCCGGCTCCAGGACCCGGAGCTCAGGGAGTCGAGCGGGGTCGCGGCGAGCTCCCGTCGCGACGGCGTCATCTTCACGCACAACGACAGCGGCGACAGGCCTCGGTTCTTCGCCATCGACGGCGAGGGCTGCACCGTCGCCCGGTACGTCCTCGACGGCGCGGACGCGGTCGACTGGGAGGACATGGCGCGCGGGCCCGGGCAGCGGGGAAAGCCCACCCTGTGGTTCGGCGACATCGGCGACAACGCGGCCGCTCGGGCGGGCATCGCGGTCTACCGGGTGGCCGAGCCGAAGGTCGGGAGGCCGAACGGCGACACGGCCGCGACCGGATGTCCCGTTCCGTCGGAGAGCGAGATCGCGGCCACCCGTTTCGAGTTCCGCTACGCCGACGGGCCTCACGACGCCGAGACCCTGCTCGTCCACCCGCGAACGGGCCGGCTCTTCATCGTGACCAAATCGCTCTCGGGCGCACCGGTCGCGCTCTACGCCGCGCCCCGAAGGCTCCGAAACAACACCGTCATCCAACTGCAACGCGTCGCGGCCGTGTCGCCCGGGGTCGTGACGGCAGGAGACATTTCGCCCGACGGCAAGCGGTTGGTGCTGAGGACGTACACGGACGCCTTCGAGTGGCGGATCCCCGACGGCGACCTCGAAGCGGCGCTGGCCGCCGGGCCGACCCAGTCGTCGCTCCCCCCGACCCCGCAGGGCGAGGCCATCGCCTACACCCGTACGGGCAAGGCGGTGATCACGACCTCCGAGGATCCCGGCGGGACCGGGCCACCCGTGTATCGCATCCGACTCGACGAGGCGTAACTCGGGTTCGCTACGCGAGCAGCAGGTACTGGGGGTTGTAGACGAGGAGCCGCGTGCCGTCGCGGGCGGGCACGCCGTCGAGGACGAGGCGGCGCCCCGGCGAGATCCCGGCGATCTTGCGCCGGCCGAGGAAGACGGCCGTCACCGTGCCCCGGCCGTCGGTCACGGCGACCTCGAGCGCGGGTGCGCCGGCTCGCGGGACGATCCGCACCGAACGCACCTCGCCGGCGAGGCGCACAGGCACGCGTGGAGTGATGTCGCTCATCGTGGTCACGCCGAGCTCGTCGCAGAACGCCTCGAGCTTCTCCCGGTCGAGCTCCTCGATTGGCCTGGTGAGCCGGTGGACCATCTTGCGAAGCGCCATCGCCCGCTGCTCCTACCCTCTGGTCGCGCTCGCTCGGCGGCAGGATACCTGCCTACTTCACTGGTCGGCTCGCCTCGGCGGCCGGGATACCCGGCCGCCGCCGTGCGGGCCGCTCGCCGACGCGCCCTGCGGGACGCTCGCCGCTCCGCGCAATCCTGGCGGCGAGTCACGGGCTGGCAGGCCTTCGCGTTGTTGCGAAGCATCGCTAGCGGCGGGCGTCGGGTCGCGTATTCTCTCCGCCCGTGCCCAACGCCGAGCCGAGCCGCCGCGAGCGCCGCCCGCAGCCGGTCGGGCGCTCGCTCCCGCTTCAGGTGGCCACGGCCCTTGTAGTGGTGGGGCTTCTCGTCGCGGGGGCGGTCGTCTTCTTCGGTGGCGACGACGGCGACGGCGGCCGGCGCGGCAAGCCGAAGAGCGTCTCGGTCAACCTCAAGCTCGTGCGCGGTGCCTCGAGGAGCGAGAACGCGGGCCCGCCCGCCGAGCTTCCCGTGGAGGTCCAGGACCAGATCATGGAGCTGGTCGGCGACTACGTGGACAAAGGCGTGATCCGACCACTGAAGACCGGAGAACGTGCTCCCGACCTCTCCGGACTGTTCGACCTCGGCGCCGCCAGCCGGCTCGACGGCCCCGACCGCCCCGCGCTGTTCGAGGAGGGCATGCCGCCGACGACGATCAAGCGGGCCAGCGCGTTCCCGGTCTCCTTCACCGGCCTCTCCGACGCGAACGGCAGCTTCGTGCTCGTGACCGCCGGGTTCGGGATGGTGCTCGACGGCGAGAACGACCAGGGCAAGATCAAGATCACCCGTACCTACGAGCTCACCTTCTTGCCCGAGGGCGGCACCTGGAGGATCACCGGCTACGACATCGTCGTGGTCCGGGAGGGCGGCGCCACCGCCACCACGACCACGACCGCGACCACACCATGAGTCGTCGCCGGTCGTTGCTGCTCACGCTGGTCGGGCCGCCTCTGTGCGGGCTCCTGGTGGCCGGCCTCGTCACCGCGGCGTGGCTGGCCGTGGGCCGGCCGGCTCCGGCGAAAGGCGCGACGTGGTTGACGGTGCAGCAGGTCGGCGGAGCCAGCTTCAGTGGCTCACCCACCGACCCCCGGTTCTTCCTCGTCGTCGGCAGCGACGCGCGCGGCGGCGGCCCCGGCGCCGGGCGCGGCGACGCCGTCCACGTGGTGGGCGTGAACCCGGCTCAGGCCGCGGCCACCATCATCGGCATCCCACGCGACACGGCGGTGCCGATACCCGGTCACGGCACCGACAAGGTCAACGCCGCCCTCTCACTCGGCGGGCTCGAGCTCCAGGCCCAGACGGTCAGCCAGCTGATGGGCATCGATCTCCCAATCGCCGTCGCGACCGACTTCGGCGGGTTCATCCAGATGGTCGACGAGATGGGAGGTATCGACATCAACATCCCCGTCGCGCTCGACGACCCGGACTCGGGCGCGGTGTTCGCGCCCGGGCCACAGCACATCGACGGGAGGCAGGCGCTGGCGTTCTCCCGCGACCGGAAGGACTTTCCCTCCGGCGACGTCGCCCGGAGCGAGAACCACGGCCTGCTCATCATCGCGGCACTGGGAACGCTGAGGAATACCGTCGAGGTCCAGCAGAACAACGCTCGTTCGGCCCAGACCCTCAGGTTGCTCGCCATCCTGGGCCGGCACACCGAGCTGCGCGGCGTGAACCTCCTGGACCTCTACCGGATCGGCCGCCTCGGGTTCAACGTCGACCCCGCGAAGGTCCGCAACGTGGTCATCCCGACCGGCGGAGGCAGTGGATCGAACCTGAGCGTCGGCCCCGGCGCCCCGTCTCTCTTCCAGGACTTCGCCGACGACGCCCTCCTCCAGACGCATTAGCCTGGCCGCGCTCGCTCGGCGGCAGGGTACCTGCCGCCCCCCTCCGGGGCGCTCGCCGCTCCCGCGCAATCCTGGCGCCAAGTCACGGGCTGGCAGGCCTTTCCCGAGCCCGGGCTCGAGCCCGGTCGAGGTCCACCTCCGCCCGGGCGTGACCTCTCGCCGGTGCGGCCAGGAGGCCCCGGGCTGGCACCGTGACCACCACTTCCGCCGTCAAGCCCGCGCACTCGCAGCGAACGAGCTGTGCGCCGTTCGCCGTTGCCGTCTCGTGGGCGGCGGCAGACGCGGCAGCCGGCCCGCGGCCGAGGG
>JBOGFI010000149.1:0-12307 GCA_050743365.1 Acidimicrobiia bacterium
TGCCGGCCCCACCGGCAGCGCGATCGACCTCGTCGCCGACACGTTCACCGACGTCACCGGCTACCCCTACGTCGGGGCGTCCAGCAGCGGCCCCGCCGCCGCCAGCCCCACCAGCGGGGCGGTCAACAGCGTCGCCAACGCGCTCAATGACGTCTTTGGCACCCCATACGTCGGGGTGTCCACCAGCGCTCTGCCCGCCGCCGGCCCCACCGGTGGCGCGTTCACCAGCGTCACCGACGTGGACGACGACACCGACGACGGGTGGTCCGCCCCGTACGTCGGGGGGTCCGGTGGCGGTCCCGCCGCCGCCAGCCCCACCGGCCGTAGCCGAGCCCGGTCTGGCGCCGCCGGCTCCGGAGTGGCCGTGAGCGGTGGAGCCGCCGCGCGCGGCGAGCCGAGCCCCTTCGATCCCGGCGACCGGACGAACGTGCTCGCCCTCCTCGGGATGTTGGACGCCGATCCGGTGGCGGTCGGCTGCGTGGCGGCGGTGGCAGCCGGCCTCCCGGCTACGCCGTCCTGCGGCCAGGCCGCGCCCGGCCAAGGCCGCGCTCCGGAGTCAGGGGGCATTGGCGGCTGGATCGGCGGACTGCTCGCCCTGAACGGCGCCGAGAGCCGGGCGCTTGCGACTATGGGCGCGGCTCTCGTGGGCATCGGGGCGTTCCTGAGGCTGCTCCGACGGCGATCTGCCCGAAGCCTGGAAATCGACGCGCAGCCTGACCTCGGGACGGTCGCCGGCTAGGGCAGACCACCATCTCGATGCGGCGGTTGTAGCCGCGACCGCGGAACGGCGGCGGCCGCGGGAGTGCTACGCGGCTACCGGAACGCCGTTCAGGAAGTCGAGGCGGAGCACGAAGACGTTGCGCGCACCGTTCGGGTAGCCGACCTTGCCCCGCACCCACGCGTGCAGCACGAGCCCGAGTCGTCCCTGCTTGTCCGCGAACACCTCCTGGCCACCCGGCCCCTCGGCCTTCTCGGTCGAGGCGAGCCAGGGCCCGGCGCTCTTCGTGCACGGTCCCATCGGGGAGTCGCAGACCGCGTACCCGATCGCGTAGCTCGGGGTCGCCCAGTCGTTGGCGGAGTAGAAGAGGTAGTAGCGGCCCTCGTGGGCGACCATGCTCGGCGCCTCCACGAGCCCCCCCTCCCACGCCTGGTCCGCCTCCAGGAGCAGCCGCATCGGCCCGACCAGGTTCAGGCCGTCGGGCGAGAGCTCCTGGGCGACGATCCCCGTCGTTCCGGGGGCATAGTGCTTCCAGAGGAGGTACGCACGCCCGTCTTGATCAACGAAGGGACTCGGGTCGATCGCTCCTCCCCGCTCGGGGCACACGAGAGGCCCGGTCGAGCGGTCCACGAACTCGTCCGGTCGCGCCGAGAACGTGCGCGACAGGCATTGCCGGTCGGGATTCGGGGCCGCGGTCGCGTAGTACAGGACGAAGCCGCCGGGTCGCGGCAGCACGGCGGGAGCCCAAACCCTGCCGGGAGCCGACCAGCTCGGGAGCTGCGGGAGGGACTCGGAGCGCTTCCGGGCGCGCAGCAGCCCGCCCGCGGTGAGCAGGGGGACGTGATAGTCCTCGGTGTTGGTCGAGTAGGCGTAATAGGAGTCGCCCACACGCAACACGAACGGGTCGGCGAAATCATCGCAGTACACGACGGGCACGTCGCCCCGCAGCGCCCTGCGCAGCTCCCCGGCGAGACCGCCGGTTCCGCCGACCGGAGGCCGGTCACGCGGCTCGACCGGGGCGGCCTGCGCCTGGGCGGGCGCGCGGAACTCGATCCCGGCGCACTCGGCGTCCTCGACGACCGGCACGATCACGACGACGACCAGCCACGCCATGATCGCGACCACCACCGTCACGACGACGGCGACGACGAGCGCCCTACGCCGCTTCGGTTCCATCGGTCGTGTCCGCCGCTCGTCTCGTGCGGTGCAGCTGCCCTGACGAGGGCCCGTATTACCCGATCACGGGCGAAGAAGGCGGTCAGGCAAACGAGGTCGGCTCAGATGGCTGGCTACCTAGCCTTCCAGGGGCTGCGGCTCGCCGAAGATGAAGTCGTCCATCACCGCCACGTCGTACTGCCCGCCGTCGTCCGGTCCCAGCTCGCTGTTGCCGTACACGATGCGCACCCGGGCGACGACGGCGTCGGGGAAGGCGATCCCGAGGAAGGAGAGACCGTTCTCCGACACCGGGACCGCGAACGTCCCCAGCGATTCGTCATCGGTGTCGAAGAACTCGAAGGACGCGGTCTCCTCCAGGTCGACGTCGGTGTAGACGGCCCCGAACCCTCGGACGGCAGCAGGCGTGTCGGTTCCCGGGAGGAAGAAGCGAAGGTCCACGACGTTGCTGCCCACCGGCGAGAACAGGCGCTCCTCGCTAAAGGTGCGGAACGTGTCCGCGTACGACGGGTTGATGTCGCCGAACCGCACGCCCACGCCGGCGGGGTTGTCGAGGTCGGCGCTCACCGCGACGTGGTCGCCCGGGGTCTCGAGCACGGCACCGCGCGCTCTCGGCTCGTCGGGTGCGTTGAAGAAGTCGGACGGGAGCGGGTTCGGAGCTGCCGATTCGTCGGGTACGGCATCCCAGTTGATCTCGCGCCGCCCCGACGCGTTCTGGTCGGGCGCGCCACCGTTGTCGGCACCGAGCAAGCCGCGGTACTCCTCGACCGCCGCCCCGATGTCGCCCGCTCCCGTCACCACGGTGGGCTCGGGCGCCTCGTCGGCCGGGGTGCGCGCCTCGCCATCCTGCGCTCCGTCCCCGTCGTCGCCGCACCCGGTGACTACAAGCGTGATCAGGATCCCCAGCCCGATGATCCGGGATCGTCGGTGGCCGTATCCCTGCATCCCACCCCGCTCCTCGTGTCCGTCTGCACCGAGGGCGCATCAGCATTGCGGGTCGGCCGGAGGCATTCAAGGCCGCGCTCGTTCGGTCCGGGCTGCCCCAGGTTTCCGGGGCCGATCGGTGTGGTTATGAGCGGCTCAGCGACGACAAAGTGAGCGCAGGCGACGGTGGGATGGCTGACGCGGCGACACGCGGAAATTGGTCGTCGTCGGCTCGTACTCGGGGAGCGAGCGCGACCGGCGTAGCTCGTTGACCTCCCGCATCACGTCAGCCAGCTCTCGATCCGCTCCCTGCAGCTCGCCGCCCCTGACCTGGCCTCTGTACATACGCCACTCCTTCTCCCACCGCTGCAATCGGCTGTAGGCGGAGAGGCCTTGCCTCGAGCCAAGTGTACTCCTCGCTCCGGCTCCTCAGGAGGTCGCCTCGCCGAGCGCGCCGTGGGAGCCGGGCTCAGGTCGCCCGGCCGCGGCGTCGATGAGAAGTGGGCGCGCCCGGACCCTCGATGCCAGGAGAAGACGAGCGGCCGCGTCCCCGTCCACCACGCTTCCCCGGCGCGGCGTCCCGCCCGTGGAGCCGGCGCCCATCGGCCCGCCCCCTGCGAGCGGCGACACGCCCGCCCCGCCCACGCCGGGGACCGCCAAACACCGGGCCATCATGGCCCTGTTCGTGGCGGCCACGTTCCTCGGCGCCGGCCTGCTCTTCGCGGTCGAGCCGATGGTCGCCAAGATGCTGCTGCCCCGGCTGGGCGGGTCGCCGGCGGTGTGGAACACGGCCGTGGTGTTCTTCCAGGCCGTCCTGCTGGCGGGCTACGCCTTCGCCCACCTCTCCACGACCCGGCTCGGCCTGCGCCGTCACCCCTGGGCCCAGGCGGCGCTGGTGGCGGCGGGGCTGGTGCTGCTGCCGATCGCCGTGCCCGGAGGGTGGCGCCCGCCCGAGGGCATGGCGCCCGCGGCGTGGACGCTGCTGGTGCTGCTGGTCGTCGTGGGCGGCCCGTTCTTCGTGTTGGCCACGGCCAGCCCCACACTGCAGCGATGGTTCTCGGCCACCGACCACCCCGCCGCCGGCGACCCCTACTTCCTGTACGCGGCGGGCAACGCCGGCAGCCTGCTCGCTCTCCTCGGCTACCCGCTGCTGATGGAGCCTCGCTACGACCTCGCCGCCCAGGCTCTGGGCCGGCGCCTACGTCGTGTTCGCCGCGCTCTCGGGCGCGTGCGCGGTGGTGGTGCTCCGGGCGACGAGGGGTTCGGGTCCGCGCGGCGAGGCGCGCACGACCGCACCCGCCCCGCCCGAGCCCCTCGACTCGGAGCCGGTGACGGGCCGCAGCCGGCTGCGGTGGGCCCTGCTGGCCGCCGCGCCCTCGGCCCTCCTCCTCGGGGTGACCCGCCACCTCTCGACCGACATCGCCGCCGTCCCGCTGTTGTGGGTCGTGCCACTGGCCCTCTACCTGCTCACCTTCGTGGTGGCCTTCGCCCGTCGGACCGCGAGCCTCACTGCGGCCGCGGCTCGGGCGGGCCGACTGCTCGCCGTGCCCCTGAGCCTGACCTTCCTCGTCCCGGTCTCGCCCCTGTGGCTCGCGGTGGCGCTGCACCTTGGCGCGTTCTTTGCCCTGGCCCTCGCCGCCCACGGCCTCCTGGCGGCCGAGCGCCCCGCTCCGGCCCGGCTCACCGAGTTCTACCTCTGGCTGTCGGCGGGGGGAGTGCTGGGCGGCGTCGCCGCTGCCCTGGTGGCCCCGGTCGCGTTCGACTTCGTGCTCGAGTACCCCCTGGCCCTGGTGGCGGCGCTCGCACTCCTGCCGGTCGGCGCGCGGCCCTCTGGGGTACGGCGCAGCCCGGTCGAGGTGGCCACGACCGTCGGTGTGGCCGTCTTCGCCGCCGCGGTCGTCGCCGGCGCCGTGCTCCACGCGGTCCAGACCGGTGGGGCACCGGTCGCGACGGTGGTCGCGGTCATCGCCCTCGTCGGCGCCTACTTCGCCGCCCGCCGGCCCCGCCCGCTTCCCGTTGTCATCGCCGCCGTGCTCGCCTTCGCCGTCCTGGTGAACCTCGGCTCCACCCTGCGGGCCGAGCGCACCTTCTTCGGCGTCTACCGCGTGGTCGACGACGGCGATGGCCGCCACTCACTGGTGAGCGGCACCACCGTCCACGGGCGCCAGGACGCGGGGCGACCCGACGTCCCGCTCACCTACTACCACCCCACCGGGCCCATCGGGCAGTGGTTCAGGGCCTGGGCCGGCGACGACGCCAGCCACCGGGTGGCCGTGGTCGGCCTCGGCACCGGCGCGCTGGCGGCGTACGGCCGGCCGGGCGACGAGCTCACCTTCTACGAGATCGATCCCGCCGTGGTCGACATCGCCACCGACCCCGACCTGTTCACGTACGTCGGTGACTCGGCCGCCGACGTGGAGATGGTGCTGGGCGACGGGCGGCTGTCGCTCGCCGCTACCGACGACCGCTACGACCTCGTCGTGCTCGACGCCTACAGCTCCGACGCCATCCCGGTGCACCTCATGACCCGGGAGGCGCTGGCGATCTACCGCGAGCGGCTGGCGCCGGGGGGCGTGATCGCCTTCCACGTGTCCAACCGCTACCTCGACCTCGCCCCGGTCCTGGCGCGACTGGCGCACGATGCCGACCTGGTGGGCCTGATGCAGCGAGACGCCGCCACGGCCGAGGAACGGGCCGGCGGCAAGTTGGCCTCGATGTGGGTGCTGCTCGCGCCAGGCACCGACGACCTGGCCTCGGTCGCGGGCGACGAGCGCTGGCGGCCGCTGGGCGATGGCGACGGGGCGCCGATGTGGACCGACTCGTTCTCGGACGTGGTGAGCGTGCTCGAGCTCTGACCGGCCCGGCCTCTGCGTCAGGCCGGCGGCGGGCCCACCTCGCAGCGGTTCCGGTCGTAGACGACCTCTGCGCCGGTCGGGCCCAGGGTCACAGTCGCGCCGACGCGCTTGGCCGACTCGAAGACGCTGACGCGTGCCGCGTTCGTCCCGTCGCCGGGCTCCGCTTGCACCCGTGCGCTCTTCTTGAACTTGCAGGTCACGGTGGCGGGCTCGCGTCCGGTCTCGACCGACTTCGGCCTCTTCAGACTCACCGCCTTCTTGGACGTGCATCGGCCAGCGAAGTCGATGCTCCCGTCGTCGCCGAGGAATGCCGCAAAGCTTTCCTCGGCCAGGTCAGCGTCGGTGTAGACCTCCACGTGAGGGACCGGGAACTCCGGGAACCCGTAGGCGGGGATGGCGCCGTGGCCTGCGGGCCAGAACAGCAGGACATAGGACTTCGACTTGCAGGCGCCGGCCTCGGCGCCCGATTCCGGGCCTGCGGACGCACTCGACGAGAGACCCGATCCGAGCGTTCCCACGATTGCGACGGCCGCCACGGCGGCGCGACCCGCGGCTACCCGGTGCCTGATCCCTCCCACGTCACACCCCCTGCCGGGTTGCTCAGAGAGCTTGACACAGCCATCGCCGATCTCGCCGGCGAGCATCAGTCGTCGTTGGGCCCGTCCTGGTCGTTGGCGCCGTCGTCGTCGGCCTCCTGGCCGATGACGTTGAAGTTCTCGTCGAGGTTGACCTCCACCTGCCGGCCGTCGTCGAGACGGACCTCGACGCTGTAGGCGACGCCGTCGTCGCCGACTTCGGTCTCGGTGACCGTGCCGCCGCCAGTCTCGTCCAGCGCGGCGGCGACCGCGTCGTCGAGCGTCGAGCCCGTGAGCGGCTTGTCGTCGTCGCCCGAGGCGGCGAGGCCGATCCCGGTGCCGCCGCCGATGACGGCGACGGCGACAGCCCCGCCGGCGATCCACTTGGTCCTGCGCTGCATCGCTGTGCTCCTCTCGTGGCCACGTCTCGTGCGCTCTCAGGGTGGCTGGTGACGCCTGAACCAGCGCTGAACCTCGCTGACTGCCCGTTCAGCCACGGCGACGGACGCTTGACGGGCGAGCGGCGGCCCGGTGAGAGTACGGATCTCGATCACCCCAGGGCGACGGAGGAGGCAGGTCATGGACGAGGCCAAGCTCGAGGCGTTCATGGGCCAAGCGGTCGGCGACCTCGGAGCGGCGATCTCGGGGCTGATGGTGTACCTGGGCGACCAGCTCGGGCTGTACAAGGCCATGGCCGGGGCCGGTGCCCTTACACCCGAGGAGCTGGCGGAGAAGACCGGGACTGACGCCCGCTACGTGCGTGAGTGGCTGCACAACCAGGCGGCGGGCGGCTACGTCCGATACGACGTGAGCTCGAGACGCTTCGAGCTGCCGGAGGAACAGGCGCTGGCGCTCGCCGACGACGAAAGCCCGGTGTTCCTCCCCGGCGGGTTCGTGGGCATTGCGTCGGCGTGGGTCGACGCCGAGAAGTTCGCCGACGCGTTCCGGACCGGGAAGGGCGTGGGCTGGCACGAGCACGACCCTCGGCTGTTCAAGGGCACCGAGCGGTTCTTCCGTCCCGGGTACAAGGCGCATCTGGTGAGCGAATGGATCCCGGCGCTCGAGGGTGTGGAGGCGAAACTCCGGGTCGGGGCCACCGTCGCCGACGTGGGCTGCGGGCACGGCGCCTCGACGATCCTCATGGCGCAGGCCTACCCGAAGTCGCGCTTCATCGGCTACGACTACCACGAAGCCTCCATCGACACCGCTCGCAAGGCAGCAGCGGATGCAGGTGTCAGCGACACTGTGCGGTTCGAGGTCGCGACGGCCAAGGACTTCCCGGACGAGAGCTACGACCTGGTCGCGTTCTTCGACTGCCTGCACGACATGGGCGATCCCGGCGGTGCTGCCGCGCACACCCGTGAGGTGCTTGCCGACGACGGCACGGTGATGCTCGTCGAGCCGTTTGCCAATGACACCCCCGAGGACAATCACAACCCCGTCGGGCGCGCGTTCTACGGATTCTCGACGGTGATCTGCACGATGGCCTCCAAGGCGCAGGAGGTGGGGCTCGCCCTGGGGGCGCAAGCGGGCGAAGCGCGCCTGGGCGAGATCTTCAACGAGGCCGGCTTCAGCCGGTTCCGGCGGGCGACCGAAACACCGTTCAACCTCGTCCTGGAGGCCAAGCCTTAGCGCGCTGCCGGAACTCGGCGAAGCGACAGCTCTCCTGGTCAGGGTTTCGATCCGACCGAGGATGCTGAAAGGACGCTGACCGGACGCTGAACGATTCTGAAGGAACGTTCAGCAGGGGCGAGGTCATGGGTTGTGCGTACGATCGATTCGCGGGTGCAGCGCGGATCGGGCAGAGGGGGCATGGAAGTTCCCGGGACAGCAGCAGTCCGCCAGGCACCGCCGCGGCTGCGGCGGGGCATCGCCGCCGTCGCCTTCCTCGGCCTGGTCGCGGGTGTGGTCTTCCTCCTCCTTACAGCCACCCGGTACGGCCCCACGGACGACGTCAAGCGCCGCCGCATCGACGACTGCCCGCTCTCGCGCACGGATGTCGACGATCCGTCGCTCGTCGAGCTCGCTCGCAGCGGGGACAGTTGTCGGGCAAAGGCCATCGTCCGCGCATGGGACGAGGAGGGCCGGCTGCCCCGAGTGCGTCGCGCGATCTATTGGGACTTCGAGGGGAGGCATGGAGCCGCACCGCCTTCGCGCGCCCGCATTACCTGGTGAAGGAGCTCCTCGGCTGGACGAGCTGTCGAGACCGGTTCGTGTACGTCACCGACGGCGGCCATTTCGACAACCTGGGCCTCGTCGAGTTGCTCCGTCGAGGCTGCACCGACATCTACTGCTTCGACGCCAGCGGCGGCGACGTCGACAGTCTCGCGACCCTGGGGAAGGCGATTGCCATCGCCCGCAGCGATCTCGGCGTCGAGGTCGAGCTCAACTCCAAGCGCCGCGGTGACCTGTCTGGGGGGATCGTCGCATTCACGATCCGGTACTCCAAGAGCCGCGTGCGGGGTCGGATGGTGTTCGTTCGGCCCATCGTGACCGCCGACGATCCTCTGGATGTGCGCGCGTACCAGGCCAAGGACCCCGAGTTCCCGACCCACGGTACCCACGACCAGCTCTACACGGACCAGAAGTTCGAGGCCTATCGGGCGCTCGGGCACGCGATGGCAGGACGCTCCATCAAGAAGATGGAGGTGCTACGCAAATGACAACGGCGTCCGCTCCACCCTGCCGTTGCCTTCACACTCCCGGTCAGAGGCGGACAGCGAACTGTTCCTTCACTGCGCTATATGCCGGCTTCGGTTGATAGTCCCGATCGAAGAGCAGCGGGTCACGGCCCGGTCCGAGAAAGGCGTCGATCCACGTGTACCGGTCGGTGAAGCCCCAGAACGTGATCTCGTTGCACCGCGCCACCGATAGGCATGCAGCGATGGTCGCGCCAAATCCCTGAGCCTGGCGCTCGAGCCGATCGGGCTCGTTTCCAACCGGCAGGTCCATCTCGGTGATCGCTACCTCGAGGCCCATGTCAGCGAGCCGCCTGACCAGCGCCTCGAACGCGACAAGATCGGGCACCCCAGCGATGAGGTGGGTTTGCAGACCGACGCCGTGGATTGGCACCTCCTCGGCGACGAGCCTGGCGACGAGGTCGACAAAGGCCTGCGCCTTGGGGAGAAGCGTCTCGAGCGCCGCTTCGTTGAGCCACAGCTCGGCTTCCGGGTCGGCGCGGTGCGCGATCCGGAAGGCTTCTGCGATGTATCCCTCGCCCAGCTGTCGCAGGAACACGTTGTTCTCAAGGGTCGTGCCTACCGTCTCGAGGGGTTCGTTCACGACGTCCCACCGCGGGACCCGTCCCCGGTAACGGCGAACCACCGTGGTGATGTGGTCAGCAACGTACCTGCGCAGCTCGTCGGGGCCAGTGACGTTCGCCACGTAGTCGGGCACGGTCGTGAACTCGGTTTGGCCCCATAGGAGGGTGTGGCCGCGCACCTCCATCTCGTGCTCCTCAGCGAACTCGACGACAGCATCGGCGGCCGTGAAGTCATAGCGCTCGGGGGTCGGATGGATGGTGGGCCACTTCATCTCATTCTCGGGAGTGATCGAGTTGAACTCGCGCGCCACGGTCTGTCGGTAGGCGGCCTCGGCCTCCAGGAGCCGAGGCTGGACCGCAGCCCCGACGCGCAGCTTGGCCGCCGCCGCAAACTCTCGCAGGCTGCAGTCGGCCGCTGCTCGTCCGCACTCCTTTGCTGGCATTGTGGAACTCGTCGTGCCCCCGGCAGAACCATCGCCGCTCCCGTCCGAGCAGGCACCAGCGAGCATCAACGCGATGAGAACCCACGCATAAGGACGAGAAGGTCGCATACGCCAGTGACTCCGCGGTGGTCGTCGGAGCGGAATCATGGCAGACGAGCAGGCCGACCAACCGGGCCCTCGACGACTCGTGCTTGCTGAGCCGAAGTCCATTCGGTCGCCCAGGCCAGCCCAGCTCGTCCACCTCGTCGGCTACGCCCTCGTCGTCAACTCAGTCGCGCTCCATCGGTGTAGACGCCGGCTCGCGCTCGCCGCCTGACCAGCAGCACCACCCACGCTGCGGCTGGCGTAGGTCTCGTCGCGCCGAGGCCGCGTTGGAAGCCCTCGGTCAGGCTCGAGACGCCCGGTACCATCGATACTGCCTGCCCCCCGCCCCCGTAGGAGCGTTACGACAGCCTGGCCGATCATGCGCGTGCTCCGACCCATGTGCGTGGTCGTGGCCCTGGTCGCCGGACCAGCCGGCGTCGTGATGCTGGTCGCGCCGGCCGACACCGACAGTTACTTCTCGTGGCCGATCGGACCGCCGCCACTGGCGGCGACCGTCGGGAGCTTCTACGTGGCTTCGGCCATCCTCTTCGCGGTGGCAGCGGCACGCGACGACTGGTTCCGGATCCGGGGGCTCTGCGTCGGCGTGCTTGCCCTCACGCTACCGACGATCCTGTCGACCGTCTACGACCGAGACGTGTTCGACTTCGGGCGCTGGCAGGCCGTCGCGTGGGTACTGCTGTTCGTCATGAGCCCGATCGCGTTCAGCACGGTTCTCTTCGCCCAACGGCGGCTCCTCGCTCCAGGACCGAGCGCGCTTCCGGCTTCGGCACGCAGCCTGTCCTCGGTCCTCGCCGTCGGGTACGCGGCGCTCGCCGTTGCGTGCTGGATCGACCCCGAAGGGCTCGGCAGTCACGGCCCGTTCGCGATGGTGTCGCTGTCGGGCCGCTTCGTCGGGAGTTGGGCCGGGTTCCTCGCCACCCTTGCTGCGTACTCGGTAGTCCGCAACCGACGGTCCGAGGCGTTCGTGCCTGCGCTCGGGTTGACCATTTGGCCGATCGCGGGTCTCGTCGCGGCCTTACGCAGCTTCGACGACCTCGTGTCGGGTGCGCGTAAAGGCATCTACTTCGCCGTTCTCGTCGGGCTTGCGGTGGCCAGCGCCTCGCTCATCGCGGCGACGCGGGAGCATCCACCCAGTCGTCCTGAGACCTCACCCCGCTCATGAGCGCGTGCTAGCAAGCGCCGCGTCCAGCCCGGGCGCCCAGCACCGGCGACGCGCTGCCACGAATTGTGGCGAAGGGCACCGAGTTTGCGCCGTTCTTTCCCGAGCTACGGGCCCGACGGTCTCACTAATAGTGGTATTACTACCCATGGGAACACGGGGACGAGCTCGGCGAACACCTTCACCATCGACGCCACACCCCCGACTCCCACCGCCCTGACGCTGGCGAACGGCAGCAGCGGAACAGTGGGCAAGGTCGATCCGAAGAAGGACTCGGTGACGGTCACGTTCTCGGAGAAGCTGCGTGTCTCGTCAATGTGCAACACGTGGAGCAATGACAACAGCGACCAGAGCTTGGGTGGCAACGGCGTCGTAGTCGTGACGATTACCGATAGCGGGTCGAATGACGTCCTGACGGTGTCCACGACAACGGGCTGTACGTTCAACCTGGGTTCCATCAGCCTCGGCGGCGACTACGTCACGGCGACGTCGACCTTCTCGGGGAGCGGGGGCAACGCCTCGGCCATTTCGTGGGTGGCGTCGACCCGTGTGCTGACGATCTCGCTTGGTTCCCAGGCAACCGGGACGCTCAACAACACCGCCCAGTCCGCCGGGACGCCTACATACACGCCCAGCACGTCGATCACCGACACCTTCGGAAACGCCATGGCCGGAACGCCCTTCCCCGCCCCGTCCACGAGCCGCTTCTAAAGGCACCGACCGGGCCCGACTCACCTGACAAGAAGCCAGCGTGCTCGTCCGCCGCGTCCGCCGCCCACGCGGCGGGTGAATCACGCTCAGGCACGCCGCAAAGGCCGGGGCCAAGCGGCTGATCCGCCAAAAAACTGCCAGTAGCCTTGATCTGTCGGTCGAAGTCGGTGGTTCTCTACCAGGTATTCGACAGGCCCCGCCCCCGTAGCTCAGGGGATAGAGCGTCGGTTTCCTAAACCGTGCGTCGCAGGTTCGAATCCTGCCGGGGGCGCAGATGCGATGTCTCGGGACATCGTGCACAGATGTCCCGAGACATCCTTCACGATCCGGCCTGCCTCTGGTAGTTGCGGCTCGGGTCGAGCGTTAGCTCGCGGATGAGGTG
>JBOGFI010000150.1:0-20371 GCA_050743365.1 Acidimicrobiia bacterium
GGGCACGGCGAGGCGGCTGCGACCGGTGCGGCTCGCCTCGGGCACACGTGTCGACCTCGCCGCCGGCGACGACGCGTACACGAGCCTCGTGGCGGAGCGGCGCCGGCTCGAGGCCGGCCGGCCGGCGCTCGCGCACGGGTGCAAGGTCGCGGCGAACGCGCTCGCCCACGGGATCGTGAGCCGTTTCGACCGCGGCCGCTACCAGCTGGCCACGCCGGCCCGGGTCGTCGTCGCCGCCGGGCCCGGCGAGCACGCTGAGACACGCACACGGCACGTCGAGCGTGCCGGACCGTGGACGTTCCCGCCGGCCGCGGCGATCGTCACCGCGGGCGCGCGCCTGGTGCTTGCCATGCTCGAGCGGGCGCTGGCCGACGCGGGCGCGACCGTCCCGTGGGCGTGGTGCGACACGGACGGGGCCGGTGTCATCGCCACACCCGCCGGCGGTCTCGTCGCGTGCGCCGGCGGGCCCGACCGGCTCCCCGATGGGACGCCGGCGGTCCGGGCCGTCGGCTTCGACCAGCTGCGGCACAGCCTCGACGGGTTCACGCCGTTGAACGTGCTCGGTGAGGGTTCGCCGTGGCGGGTCGAGCACCAGGCGCTCGACGAGCCCCTCGAAGCGTCCGTGGTGGCGCTCAAACGGTACTGCCTCGTGCGCGACACACCCGGGGGCGTCGAGATCGTCGGTGCGAGCGAGCACGGCCTGGCCGGTGTGCTCGCCGACCCCTACCAGGGCGAGCGTGACGAACACTCCGGGGTGCGGCGAACCGTCGTCGAGGCGTGGCAGTGGCTCCTCGACCCCAGCGCGCCGCAACCGGCCTGCGCAGGGCTGCCGGCGCTCGAGCCCCGGGTCGCGGGCACGCCGGCGATCGCCGCCCAGGCCGACGTCCGGCCAGGCGCGTTCTACTACCAGGCCCGCCCGCCGTTGCTCCGGCCCGGCCCGGCCGGTGGCGCGCTCCTCGCCCCCTACGAGCCGGATCGGGCCCGATGGGCCAGCCTCGCCTGGTCGCAGCGGGGCAAGCCGATCGTCACGCGCGCCGGCCTTGCCCTCGGCGAGACCGTTCGGCCCGGCACGGTCCCGATCGGCACGCTCGGCGACGAGCTCACCCGCTACCGGCTCACAGCCCTGCCCGCAGGCTGGGCGCCGGTCACCGCGCCGGACGCGACCGGCGACGCAACCGTCGATGGGGAAGGCGGCCCGTGCGTGCTCGCGCCGGCGCTCGTGGCAAGCGACCCGGCCCGACGGGTGCTCGTCGGCCGGGAGGCGTTCGCCGAACCGGAGCACGGCGACCAGCGGCTCCGCGCACTCACCTACGGGACGTGCGCGGGCTGTGGCATCCCGCTGCCGGAAGGTCGCACGGCCTGGTGCTCGACCGCGTGTCACGACGCCCACGACGGCTCATGGCGGCGCCGGCGCTTGGCCGACGGCCAGCCCCGCTGCGTCGCGACTGACGACGAGGAGCCCTGCCCGAAACCAGTCAGCCGGCGCGGAGCGCTCTGCGAGGAGCATCGCCGCGCACGCGACCGCGACCGGAAACGGCTGGCACGCCATCGGGTCCGCCTCGAGCGTTGCGGGCCCGACTTCGTACTGTGCGCGACCCTCGGCTGCGGCCGGCAGATCATCGGGCCCGGCGGCGCCGCGGCCAGAGTCGCCCGCCGCGACAAGTGGCACCAAGACCAAGACGCCTTGCTCTGGTCCTGCCCGCGTCACAAGCCCCGCCCGCCCACGAGACCGTGCCGGCACCCGGATTGTGAGGAGCCGACGTCGTCGTTCTCCGGGATGTGTCACAAGCACTCGCGGTCGCGGCCGATCCGCGAGCGAGCCTCGAAGGTGGCGGCGAAGTGACGACGCGCCGCTGCCGCTACTGCGCACACCCGGCCCGTTGTCTGTGTGTCGCGATCTGCTCGCCGTGCCTGGCCGGAATGACGGCGGCGATGAAGGCCCGACGCCCGCGACTGGCCCGGACGCGTAGGCAGCCGGCCTCGACCACGAACGCGACGGGACGGGCCCGGTGAGCGGCGACCTGAGTTCCGACGAGGTTCGTGCCCTCCTGTTCGGGCCGAGCGCGCCGAAGCCGCGACGGCGCCGCCGGCCACGTCCGCAGCGAACGGCATCCGAGAAGCGGCACCTCGAACCCGTCGCGCCTCGGGACGCGCCGCCGATCACCCTCGACGAGCTCGTGGAGACGTTCCGGCGCTACCTCTACCTGCCGGACACCCTCCCGCTCTGTGTGGTGCTCGCCGCGGTCGCCGCCAACAGACTGCCGGGCGACCCGGTGTGGTTGCTGCTCGTCGGCCCGCCCAGCTCCGGCAAGACCGAGCTGCTCAACACGCTCGACGACCTGGAGAGGGTGTGGCGCCTCGACGTCGCGACCGAGGCCGGGCTGATGACCACCGGCCGTGACGGCGCGCTCGGCGGGGTGCTCGGCGAGATCATGGAGACCGACGACCGCGAGGGCATCGTGGTCGTCAAGGACCTCTCGACCGTGCTGGCGGAAGGCCCGACACGCCGGGCGGGCCTGTTCGCCGACCTGCGCCGCATCTACGACGGCGAGTGGGAACGGGCGCTCGGCAAGCACGGCGGGACGCAACTCCGCTTCGAGGGCAAGGTCGGTCTGCTCGGCGCGGCCACCGACGCGATCGACCGGCTCACCGACGAGATCGGCGACCTCGGTCCCCGCATGCTCCTGTTCCGCATGCCCGACGTCGACGCTGACGCGCAGCTGCGCGCCGCCGGCCGCAACGTCGGCCACCAGGCCGACATGCGCGCCGTGCTCGCCGACGCGGTCGAGCGGTTCCTCGCCGGGCTCGACTTCGGCGAGTGGCCGATCACCGACGACCCGGACATCCCGGACTTGCGGGCACTGGCGAGCTGGGCGGCGTGGTGCCGCTCGGCGGTCGTCCGGGACCGGTGGGGCGAGCACCAGATCGAGCACGTGCCCCGCCCCGAGCCCGGCGCCCGGCTCTACGCCGGGTTGCTCCAGCTGACCGCGGGGGCGATCACGATCCGACTCGACGACATGACCGTCGACACCCTCGTACGGCAGGTCGCGCTCGATTCGATACCAGCGATGCGCCGCCGGCTCACCGACGAGCTCCTCGCCCAGCTCGGGCGCAGCCCGACAACCCGGACACTCGGCGACAAGGTCGGGTTGCCGACCCGGGTCGTCGGCCGTGTGTGCGAGGACCTCGCCGCCCTCGGTGTCCTCGAACGCAGCGCCGAAGCCGAGCACGGCGAGCACCACTGGTCCGTGAGCGACGAGGCGCGCAGCCTCGCCCGACGCGCCGGACTCCTCACAACAGACAGAGACACGGACAAGGAGGAACCACATGGAATCCACGACGGCGATTACTGATCCCGCGGAGGTGCTCCACGCCGAGGTGCACAAGGTCGGCAACCTGACCGACGACCCGGTACTGCGCCGGGGCGAGCAGCGCGGAACGCCATGGACGACGTTTGGCCTCGCGCTCGACGCCCCGGTCGCGGCGGGCGACTGGTCGGGCGAGCGCGAGACACGCTTCTACGACTGCGTGTGCTTCGACAGTCTCGCCCGCAACGTCGCCGCGTCACTTCGCAAAGGCGATCGGGCGATCGTGGTCGGCCGGCTCGAGCTGACCGCCTATCGGGCCGACGACGGTGAGACCCGCACCCGGGAGCGGCTGGTCGCGGGTGCGGTCGGCCCCGAGCTGCGCTGGACAACCGCGAAGGTCACCCGAAAACCAGAGAGAGGAACCGGCTAACCATCGCGTCATGAAGGCTCGGTCAAGATGGTGCGCAGATTCGAGAACCTGTCTGGCTACCCTTCGCGTCCGTGAAGCCGCCGCAGGATCGGTCGGTCGGTGCCGCGTTCGCGCTGACGCTCCTCTTCGGTCCGTTCGGGATCCTGTACGTCTCGGTGCCAGCCGCGCTCGTCACCATGGCGGTCAGTGCAGTCGCCGTCGTCGTGACGCTCGGGCTCGCGATCTTCCTCGTCTGGCCGGCGTCGATGATCGTCGGGTGCGTGATTGCGAGCCGGCGCCGCAGCGAGCATGCGGCTTGGCTCGCCTACGCGTGGCGGCAGCAATCGTGGTGGGACGGAAGCGTTTGGCGGCGAACCGATGGCGCTTGGTGGGATGGCCGTGGGTGGCGGTCTTTGGAAACGGCCGCTCCGCCGCCGATCGATCCGCCGCCGGTAGCCCCCGGGCAGTCACCTGAGTGAACCCAGCAGGCTCACGCCCACGTTGCTCACGTCACTCACCTCGCCGGCGCATGCGCGGCTGGGCGTGAGCCTCACTGACTCGGGGCGTGGGCGATCCGGCGACGCTGTCACGCGCAGCGAAAGTGAGTGGGTCGTGAGCCAGGGGGACGACTGGCGTATCCCCGTGCGGTGCGGGGAGTGTGGGTACGGCTGGGAGTCGGCGAGCCGATCCGGTCGCACACGCTGTCCAGAATGCCGGAGCCGCGTCTACATCCCCGCGGGCGTGCTCCGCGAATACGAGGCTCCGACCGCGGGGCCGCCGGCGCCGGCGATGCTGCGCATCCCCGTCGAGTGTGATGAGTGCGGCTACGAGTGGCTGTCGGCTGCCCGTTCAGGGCGCACGACCTGCCCCGATTGCGGGGCCCGTATCTATATCCCCGACGAGATGCGCCGCCGCTACCAGCTCACGGCCACGCCGCCACACGTGTTCGGGGGACGAGGCAGCATGCGGCCCGAGCCGAAGCCGCGACCCCGACGCACCCGCGACGAACGGCAGCCGACGCCGTTCGATCCAGCGCCGCTGTCCCACACCCTCCAAGCGGTAGTGAAGTTCCTCGGTCGGGACCACGAGCGCGAGCGGCAGTCTCAGGTGCGGGAGACCTCGCGGTCCGATTCCAGCCTCGGGTTCATGGCCCAACGGGCCGCCGCTCGAACCTACGAGCGCACGACTCGACGCACGAAGCTCCGCCGCACGACGGCCACGCTTGCCTGCGGGCACCTGACGTCGCTCAACGGGCCGCCGGCCGCGTGGCGGCGCGGAACGTCGGCCCTCTGCCCGACCTGCGACCAGTGGCACAACGTCGTCGCAGCTCGGGAAGGGTGAGGCGACACGACTACTCCCCGATCTAGTCGTTCTACGGTGGTGTCTGATGGAGATCTTCCACGCGCCGGGCTGGTGGAATCCTGCGCCAACTGTAGTGACGCTGCGTTGCCCGGGATGTCGGCAACTCGGAACGTTCGAGGGTGGCCCGCAGCACCCCGACACACTCGATACCGGGAACGCGACCGCGGGGCAAGGGCACTTCTTCGGGATCCGACGCTGCCCGAACCTCGAGTGCCATGCGCTGATATTCGTCGTGGGCCATCACGAGCCGGGCGGGGGTGCGCGTGTCGTCGCGAGCTATCCGCCCGAGGTCATTGACTTTGACGCTTCGGAACTTCCTCCACCGGTTCTCGCGTCGCTTACCGAGGCAGTGACATGCCATGCGGCGGGCGCCTACCGCGCCTCGGTACTGATGGTGCGGCGCACACTTGAGGAGGTCTGCGACGAACAAGGAGCCGAGGGCCGTGATCTTCACGCCCGGATCGAGACACTTCGCGATAAGGCGATCCTTCCCGCAGGGTTTCTCGAGGGCATGCACGACCTCCGTCTTCTCGGCGGCGATGCCGCCCACATCGAACTGCGATGGTTCGATCAGGTAGATAGGGGTGAGGCAGAAGACGCGATCGAGATCCTCAAGTTCCTCCTGATCGCGCTGTACCAGTCGGACGCCCTCATGGGCCGCTTGGCGGCGCGGAAGCGTAGAGAGTCTTAGACGAGAGTGCAGGCCACTTCTCAAAAGAAGATTGAGCACCGGGCCCTGGTGGGCCGTGTCCGGCGGGAATCTACGGTCGAACAGACGGACGGCTTGCCGGGAGGACTCTCGGTAGCGGGATGAACGAAGCCGGCCGCTGGCGTCGACTGGGTCACCGCGCGATGGCGATCGGGGCGGCGGGCGGTGCCGCCGCGAGTTTCTTCTCCTGGTTCGGAATCAGCCCGGGAGCCGTCGCACATTGGGGCGCAGCGATTTCCGCTGCTGTCGTGGTCGCCGTCTTGGGCGGAATCTGGCTACTAGGGCTCGAAGAGGACCGGGGCGTCGCCAGTATGACAGGACTCGTTCCCACACTTGCCATCGGCGCAGCCCTCACGTGCGCACTCGCTGGGTTGGCTGGTTGGCTCACGTTCGTACAGCTTCGAGATTGGCGCGGCAACGAAGCTACTGCCCCCGGCTGGGTCGATGAGGAGTCGCGGATCTCACTGTCCCGCGGGGAACTAGCTATCGGTGTGCGTGACGTCTACCTGGGTTCATTGGGAAACGCGGCGATCTTCAACGCCGCGGTAGGTGAAACATTCTGCGGCGCCGACCCAGAGGTGGAAGTAGGAGAAGCGCTCGTACTCGGTGACGGGCATGTTGCGTTTACGGTTACGGTGACTGGACTGCGAGAAGGCGAGGAGGACATCGATCAGGTGCGGCTTGAGATAAGGCGTGAAGAGCGGAGCGACATCAGCGACTGCCGATGGCGTATCGGTGGTGGCCAGTATCCGCGGCCAGAGTCTCTCTGACCGAGAGAGCACTTCTCGTCTCGCCAACGCTTTATCTCCGGGACGCTCGTCGGCGAGCTCGAGCAACACGTAGCGTCGCCCCTCCCACGAGCTCGGCCCCTGTCCGTAGAGCGTTAGCTCTTAGCCCCAACGCCTGGGGCTCCCGTCTTGGTGCTCCGTGCCCCTGTCTCGGTGCTCCGGCGGCCCCCACCCCCGCCCTGTCCCCTCGGGGCCTCCCGCTGCGGGCCCTCCATCCCCTCTCCCCGTGCGTTCTTGACCGATCGGTCAAGCGCCCGTACCCTCCCTCCGATCATGCGACGGCGGCTCACGCAACGCGGGAGAGAGCGGCGACAGCAGCTCATGGACCACGCCGCCGAGCTGTTCGCCGAGCGCGGCTACCACCCCACCTCGGTCGCCGACATCGTCGAGAGCCTCGGCGTGGGCAAGGGGGTCTTCTACTGGTACTTCTCCTCGAAGGAGGAGCTCCTCGCCGAGATCCTCAAGGCGTCCCACCAGGACCTGCGGCGCCGCCAGCAACAGGCCATCGCCGACGAGCCCAACCCGGTCGCGCGGATCGAGCTGGGCATCCGGGCCTCCATGCAGTGGTTCTTCGAGCACCGCAAGCACTTCACGATCTTCCAGTTCGCGGCGAGCGACGAGCGGTTCGCGCCGGTGCTGCGCCGGAACCAGGAGGTCGCCATCGCCGACGCCGTCCGCCACATCAAGGACGGCATCGTGGAGGGCCGCATCGCCGACCAGGACCCCGAGGTGCTCGCCCAGGCGGTCGTCGGCGTGGTGGAGCAGCTGACCCAGACCTACATCTTCGAGCGCAGCGAACCGGTCGAGCGCACCGCCGACGCCGCCGTGTCCTTCTGCCTCCACGGCCTCGTCGGCGCGTAGCCGGCAGTCGCTCAGCTGGCGGCACGCGCGGCGCGCTCAGCCCAGCTTGGTGAGCGCGCGGCGGATGCCGCGGACGGCCTGGCCGATGCGGTGAACGTTCTCGACGAGCGCGAAGCGCACGAACCCCTCGCCGCCGGGCCCGAACCCGACCCCGGGTGACACCGCCACCTTGGCCTCCGCCACGAGGAGCTTGGCGAACTCGAGGCTGCCGAGCTCTTCGTAGGGCGCGGGGATGGGCGCCCACACGAACATCGTCCCGCGGGGACGCTCGATGTCCCATCCGACCCGCGCAAGGCCGTCGACGAGCGCGTCACGCCGGCCGCGGTAGAGGCGGTTCACCTCGAGCGGGTAGTCGGGAGCCTCGTTCATCGCCACGATGGAAGCGATCTGGATCGGCTGGAACGTGCCGTAGTCGAGGTAGCTCTTGAGCCGGCCCAGCGCCGTCACCGCCTCGGCGTTGCCGAGCAGGAACCCCATCCGCCACCCCGCCATCGAGAACGACTTCGTCAGCGTGTACAGCTCGACCGCGACGCCGGTCGCCCCCGGCACCTGGAGGACGGATGGCGGGTCGTACCCGTCGAAGCCGAGGTCCGCGTAGGCGAAGTCGTGCACGAGCAGGACGTCGTGGTCGCGCGCGAACTGCACCATGCGGGTCATGAAGTCGAGGTCGACGCAGCTCGTCGTCGGGTTGTGCGGGAACGACAGCACGATCACCCGCGGCCGCGGCCATGACTCCTCCCACGCCTCGAGCAGGTTCTCGAAGAAGTCCTGCTCGGGGCCGAGGCGGACGTGGCGCACCTCGGCGCCGGCGAGGATCGGGCCCCAGATGTGGATCGGGTACGACGGGCTCGGCACCAGCGCGGCGTCACCCGGGCCGACCAGCACCCACATGAGGTGCGAGAAACCCTCCTTGGCCCCGATCGTCGTGCACGCCTGGGTCTCGGGATCGAGCTCCACGCCGAACCGGCGCCGGTACAGGTCGGTGATGGCGAGGCGCAGCTTGGGGATTCCCCGGCTGGCGGAGTACCGGTGGTTGCGAGGGTTGCGGACGGCTTCTCCCAGCTTCTCGACCGCGACGGTCGGCGAGGGGATGTCGGGGTTGCCGAAGCCGAGGTCGATCACGTCCTCGCCCGCGCGGCGGGCTTCCGTCTTCAAGCTGTCGATCGTCGCGAAGACGTAGGGCGGCAGCGCGTTGATGCGCCGGAACTCGATCACAACGCGCCCCACCGTACCAGCGCCCTTCGCTGGCTCCGGTACCTTTGCCCGCCGTGATCGACGCCGTGCTCCTCGACGTCGGTGGCGTCTTGTGGCTCCCCGACCACCAGCGCATCGGGGAGGCCTTCCGCCGTGCCGGTGTCGAGGTCGACCCAGCCCGGCTCGATCGCGCCCACTACGTCGGAGTCGCCGCCCTCGACGACTTCACCGAGGGCGATCGTACGATCTGGGCGACGTACAACCGGGCATACGCCCGCGACTGCGAGGCGCCCGAAGAGGCGCTCGACGAGGTCGTCGAGGCATTGCTCGACGAGTTCGCCACCGGGCTCGTGTGGAGTCGCGTTGCCCCGGGGTCGACCGAGGCGTTGCGCGCCCTGGCGGGCCTGGGCGTGCGCCTGGCGATCGTGTCCAACGCCGAGGGGACCGCCGAGCTCCGCCTGCGCGAGCACGGCGTCTGCCAGGTGGGGCCGGGGCGGGGCGTCGAGGTGGATGTCGTGATCGACTCGGCGGTCGTGGGAGTCGCCAAGCCCGACCCCCGTATCTTCGAGTTCGCCCTCGAGGCTCTGGCCGTGCCCGCCGATCGCGCGGTCCATGTGGGCGACACGCCTGCCGCCGACGTGGAGGGCGCCCGCGCCGCCGGGATTCGCCCGCTGCTGCTCGACCCCTACGACCTCCACGCCGGCCTCGAGGTGGAGCGGGTGCGCTCACTGGCCGACGTCGTCGAGCTCGTGCGGGCCGCCAACGCCTGACCATCCCACCCGGCTCAAGTCGGGCCCGGCAGACGCCGATAGTGAGGGCGGACAGGTCCGTCAGGACAGGAGCCCGATGACTCGTCGTCTGCGAGAGCGCATGCGCCGCCGCCGCAAGGCGGTGCTGCGGGTGCGGATCCCGGCCGTGGGCGGCGGCGCCCCCCGCGCCGCCGCGGCCTGATCCCGCTCTTCGGTCGCGAATCCGGCCGAGGAGCGGCCGCCGCCCCCTGCGGTCCGGCACAGGTTCGACCGGCGCGTCGGTAGAATCCGTTCTACTTTCCCGCTCGTCGCCCGTTCGCCGCACCGGAGGCCCGGCATGCCCGTGCTCCCAGACCTCAGCACCAAGCACTGCACCGTCGAGCGCGACGGCGCCGTCGTCACGCTCACGATGAACCGGCCCGAGGCCCGCAACGCCCTCAGCCCCGACATGCTCGTCGGCCTGGCCTCCGGCTTCACCTACGTCGACGACGAGCCCGAGGTGCGCGCGGCCATCCTCACCGGCGCCGGCGGCACGTTCAGCTCCGGTGCCGACCTCAAGGCAATGGGGACACCGTCGACCGACGAGCGGGTGCAAGCCCGGATGGCCGAGGAGCCGGGCCTCCACTGGAAGGCTCTCCTGCGCGACTACCGGCTGAGCAAGCCCCTCGTGGCCGCGGTCGAGGGCTACGCGGTGGCGGGCGGAACCGAGATGCTCCAGGGCACCGACATCCGCATCGCCGGCGAGAGCGCCATCTTCGGCGTGTGGGAGGCCAAGCGGGGCCTGTTCCCGCTCGGCGGGTCGGCGATCCGCCTCCCCCGACAGATCCCCTACACCCAGGCCATGGACATCCTGCTCACCGCCCGGGCGGTGACTGCGCACGAGGCGAAGGAGATCGGCCTCATCGGCCGGGTGGTGCCCGACGGCCAGGCACTCCCGGTCGCGCGCGCCGTCGCCGAGCAGGTGGCCGAGTGCGGCCCGCTGTCGACGAAGGCCATCCTGCGGGCCTGGCGCGAGGCCGAGGGCCTCCCCGACCGCGAGGCGATGGATGTGCAGGACAAGATCGGCTGGGAGGTCTTCGCCAGCGAGGACGCCCAGGAGGGCCCCCGCGCCTTCGCCGAGAAGCGCCCACCGGTGTTCAAGGGCAAGTGAGCGAGCCGGCCGCCGACCCTCCCGCGTCCGGCTACCCGGACGCCGCCCAGTTCGCGACGCCCGCCCGCGTGCGGCTGGCCGCCGCGGTCCGCCACCTCGTCGACGCCGCGCTCACCGCCGAGGACGCCACCGAGGACCAGCTCGACGCCGCCGCGGCCGCGACCGAGCGTGTCGCGAGCGACCTCCACGGGGTCGACGAGCTTGCCGGCGGGCCGTCGGGCATGCGCACGCGAGAGGAGTGGTCGCACGACGACTACCTCCCCCGGAGCCCGCTGGTGGGCGAGGCGAACCCGCTGGCGCCCCCGATCGAGTACGAGTACCGCGACGGCCGCCTCTTCGGCCGGGGGGTCTTCCACGCCGCGTACGAGGGCCCGCCGGGCTACGTGCACGGCGGGTGGATCGCGCTCGCATTCGACGAGGTGCTGGGCATGGCCAACATCGCGAGCGGGCACCCGGGCATGACCGGCCGGCTGAGCGTGCGCTACCGGCGACCGACGCCGCTGCACACCGAGGCGCACCTCGAGGGCTGGACCGAGCAGATCGACGGTCGCCGCATCGTCACCCGCGGCACGCTGACCGTCGACGGCACGGTCACGGCCGAGGCCGAGGGTCTGTTCGTCATCATCGACCCCGAGCTCGCCCTCGAGTACTTCGGTGAACGCGCCTACCAGCGCCGGCGCCTCGCCGACCCGCTGCCGTAGCGACCTCTAGCGCGCTCTAGGCTCGGCGCGATGTCGCTGCCTCGGTCGGGAATGACGAAGGACGAGATCCTCTCGCAACTCGACGGGCTGCGCCGCGACGACGTCGACTGGAAGTCGGGCCGCTGTTTCTCGTACGTGTACAACGGCGGCGACGAGGTACGCGACGTGGCGCGTGAGGCGACCGCGCTCTACCTGTCGGAGAACGCGCTCAATACCAACGCGTTCCCGAGCCTCGGCCGGCTCCAGTCCGACGTGGTGCACATCACGGCCGACCTCTGCCACGGCGGTGGTGAGGCGGCCGGTTTCATGACCTCGGGCGGCACCGAGAGCATCCTGTGCGCGGTGAAGGCAGCGCGGGAGCGCGGCCGCGAGCAGCGCGGCATCGCCGAGCCCGAGATGGTGGTCCCCGAGAGTGCCCACGCCGCCTTCCACAAGGGCGCGCACTACTTCGGCGTCAAGGCCGTGACGGTGCCCGTGCGGGACGACTGGCGGGCCGACGTCGACGCGATGGCCGACGCGGTGACCGACCGCACCGTGCTCGTGGTCGGCTCCGCGCCGCAGTACCCGCAGGGCGTGATCGACCCGATCCCCGAGCTCGCGGCCATCGCCGCCGACGCCGGCGCCGGCTTCCACACCGACGCCTGCATGGGCGGGTTCGTGCTCCCGTTCCTGGAGCGCCTCGGTCGGGAGGTACCGCCGTGGGACTTCCGCGTGCCGGGGGTCACCTCGATCTCGGCCGACCTCCACAAGCTCGGCTACACCCCCAAGGGCGCGTCCGTCATCCTCCACCGCACCAAGGAGCTGCGTCGCCACCAGACGTTCGTGTTCGACCAGTGGCTGGGCGGGCTCTACGCGTCGTCGGGCATCGCGGGCACGAAGCCGGGCGCGCCGATCGCCGCCGCGTGGGCCGTCCTCCACTTCCTCGGCGAGGACGGCTACCTCCGCCTCACCCGCGCCGCCGTCGATGCCGCCCAACAGCTCGCGACGGGCGTGCGGGCGGTGCCCGGGCTGCGGGTGCTGGGCGAACCCGAGGCGCACGTCGTGTGCATCGCCGCGGACGAGCGCCTCGACATCTTCGCGGTCGGCGACGCGCTGCAGGCTCGTGGCTGGTTCCTCGACCGTCAGGCGCCGCCCGACAGTCTCCACGCCACCGTCAGCGCCGGCAACGCGCCCGTGATCGACGATTTCCTGGACGCACTCCGGGCGTGCGTAAAGCAGGCCGACGGCGGTCGCGTCGACGATCGCTCGACCGATTACGCAACGCTCGAGTAGACGTGATGCGTGCAGGGCGCGCGCTTAGCGCGCTCTGTGCACGCATCATGCGCTCAGCAACGGCTTTACCCGCTCGCCCAGCACGGCCGCGTTGTCGGGGTCGGACGAGTCGACCGGGCCGACGATCACCCACTCGGCGCCCGCGTCGCCATAGGTACGGATCGCCTCGGCGACTCGCTCGGGCCCGCCCGCCAAGACGCTCGGGGCGGGCTCGAGGCGAGCGCGCTTGGCGTCGGCCTCGGCCTCGGTCGCGCCGAGCACGATCTGGCCGCCCCACGACACGGTGAACTCGCGAGGCGCGCGCTCGACGTGCTCGCGCACGGCCTTCGCCTCGCGGGCGAAGCGGCCCGCGGCGGCGCCCCAGCGGTTCCAGCCGTCGGCGTCGCTCGCGGCGAGCAGGCGGACCGCGTGCGAGTCGCCCCCGACCCAGACCGGGTACCCCCGTCCTCGGGTGGCGCCGACCGTCGCGCCGAGCGACACCACCCGCTCCTCGACACTCCCGAACGGCAGCCCGAACGACTCGTTCTCGCCCCGGCTCTGGGCGTCGCCCGAACCGATCGTCGCGATGAGGCGTCCGCCGCCGATGCGGTCGAGCGTGTCGAGCGCGGCGGCGAGCGTCGCCGGCGGGCGCAGCGTGGCGCGGGCCACGAGCGGGCCGAACGCGATCCGTCGGGTCTCCGCCGCGACCGCGCCGAGCAGGGTGTGGCACTCGAGCGCGGGGCGGCGCGTCCCGTCCCTCGCCTCCCGGAAGAGGTGGTCGAATGCGAAGACCCCGTCGACCCGGGCGCGCTCGGCGGCGCCGGCCACCCCCAGCGCCGTCTCGGGGTCGTCGCGGAACGACGGGAGCGTGATCCCGAGCTTCACGGAGACGCCGCGAGATCGCGCGCGAGCGCAGCGGCGCCGATCACGCCGGCGTACCCGCCCAGCTCGGCCGGCACGATCTCGATGCCCGGCCGGTGCTCGGCGCCCTCGATGTAGCGGACGAAGGCCGTCCGCAGCGGCGCGAACAGCGTGTCACCCAACTCGACGAGCCCGCCCGACACGACCACCCGCTCGGGGTCGAGGATGTTGGCGAGCCCGGCGAGACCCACCGCCACCAGCTCGGTATAACGATCGATGAGCTCGAGCGCGTCCGGGTCACCTGCCTGGGCGGCGTCGCCGACGTGTACGCCCGTCACCGCCTCGGGCTCACCTCCGGCCCGCGAGAGCACGCCGGGGGCACGGCCCGCCGAGGCACGCTCGCGGCCCATGCGGCCCAGCGCGCTCCCCGAGGCGAACGCCTCCCAGTGGCCGCGCTCGCCGCACGCGCACCGCGGGCCGTGCGGATCGATCTGGAAGTGGCCGATCTCGGCCGCGAACCCGTGCGCGCCTCGAATGACCCGTCCCCGGGCGATGATCCCACCACCGATGCCCGTGCCCAGGGTGATGACGAGCGCGTAGCGCGCTCCCCGGGCGGCGCCGTGGCTCAACTCACCGTGGGCGGCGGCATTGGCGTCGTTGTCGACGACGACGGGCCGGTCGAGCTCGCGAGCGAGTGCGTCGCGCAGCGGCGCCTGGCGGAGGCCGGGAAGGTTGGGCGCGTACAGCACCGTGCCCTCCCGGGTGACCAGGCCGGCGGCGCCAACCCCGACCGCGGTGGCCTCCGGGTGGTCGGCTGCGAGGCCGCGTACGAGGCGCACCATGACCGACACGATCTCCTCCCACGGGGCCGATGCCGCAGTGGCTTCACGCTGTTCGGCGAGGATCCGTCCGGTCTCGTCGACGATGCCGCAGCGGACGTTGGTGCCGCCGAGGTCGATCCCGAAGGTGATCAAGCCAAGTCGATGCGGCGCACGCGCGAACCGCCCTCGGCGCCTTCGTCTCCGCCGGTCTCGCTCGCGCCGGCTCCAGCTCGGTGATGCTCGATGACGCGCTCGCCCGCGTCGACGATCGCCTTCGCCGCCAGCAGCAGCTCCTGCGCCGCCTTGAGCAGATGCTCGGCCGCCTCGGGCCCGGCATCGAGCAGCGCCGCCACCAGGGCGTCGGCCGCCGAGCCCTCCGAGCGCGACTCGGGCTCGGCGCCGTCGTAGAACACGTCGTGGTCGCCCTCGCGCGCCTGATCACCGGACGGCTGGTCGGTCACCTCAGACCTCCACCTCTACTGGTCGGCTCACCTGCCCGGCCGGGATACCCGGCCGGGCCCCTGCGGGCCGTTCGCCTCGGTGAACTCCACTTCCAGGCGGTCGCCCGCCATGCGGGCGCCGGCCACCTCACGCCGACGGAGGCTGTCGGGGAGGACCACCGCCCGGCGGTGCGACCCCACCGCGACGAGCAGCTCGCCGTTGCTGCGGGCCAGCTCCACCTCCGCCTTCTCGGTGAACGGCAGGTGCAGCGACAAGACGAGCGCGTCACCGGTCGCGTCCACGCGCAACGGCTCGGTGACCGCGAGCCGGTCGGCCGGCGACCGGTCTGCGTAGAGCGCGGCACCGAAGGCCGACAACCGCTCGAGGCCGACCAGCTCGTGCGCAGCCAGATCGGCCGTCAGCACCGGGACCGCCGCGAACGCGGCCCGGATCGTCTCGAGGTAATCGCGCTGTGCACCCTTCCAGGACTCGAACCACGGGTCGGTGAGCGCGGCCGGAAGCAGCCGGTTCGCGATCACGGCGTCGACGTGGTACCCGAACAGCGACAGGTAGGTGAAGGTGCGCCTGGCCTCGGCCACCACCATGCGCTCGGCGTTCACGACGAGGCGCGCGCTGGTGACCGTCCCGTCGGCGAGCAGGGTACGCACGCCGTCGAGCCGGTCGTAGAAACGCCGCACGGCCGCGAACACGCCGTCCCCCGCCACCGGGATGCTCACGACCCGGTCGAGCAGGGGCCGCACCGCGCGGGTGATGCTGCGCTGCGCCGGGAAGACGCGGTCCATGTACCAGCCCAGCACGTCCGGCAGCGAGAGCAGCCGGAGGGTCTCGGCGGTGGGCGCGCAGTCGACCACGACGAGGTCGTAGTCGCCCGATTCGGCATGGGCGCGCAGGTCGGCGAGGGCGAACACCTCGTCGAGGCCGGGAACGACCGCCAGCTCCTCGGCCTCCACCGCGCCGGCACCGGCCCAGTCGAGCAGCGCGGTGAGGTACTCGCGCACCGCGCCCCATGCCTCCTCGAGCCGGAGGCGGGCGTCGAGCTCCTGGCCGGCGAGCGACCCGCCCCCGGGGAGCTCGGCGATCCCGGTAACGGTGTCGCCCAGGGGAACATCGAAGGCGTCGGCGAGGGAGTGGGCGGGATCGGTGGAGCAGACAATGGTGCGCAGGCCCGTCTCGGCAGCTCGCAACGCGGTCGCCGCCGCCACCGTCGTCTTGCCCACACCGCCCTTGCCGGTGAAGAGAAGGATGCGCATAGCGGGCCGAGGCTACCCGGGTCTACGAGGCGAGCTCACGACGAAGCTCGTCCACCATGGCTGCGGCCTCGCGTGCACTGTCGCCCGAGATGAACTGCTCCCATGGAGGAAAGCGTGTGTCCCGCGGGCGCAGCCTGCGCTGGTAGCGGCGTCGCACCTCGTCGATGGACCACGGGCGGCCTTCCTGGTCGGCTTTCTCCTGCTCGCTGAGGATGATGAGCGTCAGCCCGGTCGCGAACGTGTTCGCCTCCTGCAGCACGCGTGCCGTCGAGTGGGCCTGGTCTTCGAGCTCCGACGGGAGTTGCGGATAGAGGACCCAGAGGTCGTCTTCGAGCCGCTGCGACCGCTCACGCGCACGGCCGGGATCGAACTCGGGTTGGTCCGATTCGGAGTTGAGCGGGTAATGGCGCGCCAGGTCGGCCACCACGCGGTCGTCGCGTGTGAGAGCGCGGCGAGCGTCGTCGAGGGCACGGTCCTGTACCAGCGAACGCGCGACGAGCGTTGCGACCACAAGGCTCGGGACGATGACTGCGGTGAGGAGAATGAGTGACGCGCCGCGCCGCCCTTTGCGCACATGCTGCCCAGCCACCTCGGGGTCGGCCGCAGCCGGGGCCGAGTCGCCGTCGAGGATCGTGCTCGCCGCAGCCCACCGGCCCACGAGAAGCCCCGCTCCGATGCATAGCGCGACGTCGATAGGTGCGCGGACGCGTGGTGGCGCAACCGTGACGATGCTGACGAGCGTGAAGTACACGGCGGTGATCAGTAGCAGCTGCGCGCCGGCGCGGCGACGATAGAGCACCAGGCCGAAGATTCCGGCGGCGGTCACGACGTAGAAGGCTGGGAGAGTAAGGGTCCGGAAGGTCACGTTCCTGCCGTCGTTGCGTTCCGCTCCCTTGTTCAACCAAGGCCGCAACTCGAAGAACGCGGACGCGTTCCGAATCAGGACGTCCTTGACCACGGCCGGCTTCTCCCTCACCGACTCGACGGCGTAGTCGAGCAGTGCGCGATCCAACTCGGCCTCGTTCGAGCGCCGGAACCGCAGCGGATCGAAGCGCGGGTCGAACGCGCTGTCGGCGAAGTAATGGGGGGGATCCTGCGCCTCGGGCGAGTACTTGGCCGCCAGGTTGAATCCGTTCGAGGTCACCAGCATGGGACTCCCGACGAGCAGCGAGTTGCGGACGAGCCAGGGAACGACGATTGCGGCGGCGACCAGTCCGTACTGAGCTGCTTGCCGCCAACCGAGCTTCCAGACGAGCCAGACCGCGACGACCAGCGCGAACGCTTGGGCGCTCGGGCGCGTCAGGATCAGCAGACCCGACGCGAGCCCCGCCAATCCTGCGCGCCGCTCGAGCAGCAGCAGGACCACCGCGAGCAGGAGCACGAGCGACAGCGACTCGGCGAGCAGGACTGCGTCGTTCGCGAGGAGTGGCGGGTACACCGCTGCCGCCAGCCCGGCAACCATGCCAGCTCGAGGACCCGCGATCCGACAGCCGACCATGGCGGCGAGCACGACGACGAAGGTTCCGAGGACGACGTTCATGAGCTGGCCGGCCAGGACGCCTTCCCCCGGTGTGACCACGAGCAGGCTGCCGAGCAACACCGGGTACAACGGCGGCCGGAACGCCGTGGGGTGCTCGAACAGGAACGGGTAGGTGTCGGAAACGCCGTGCCCGTCGGAGAACGCCGCCGCGATGCTCAGGTAATGGTCGGCATCGCGCGCCGGGACGTAGTTGCGCAGGAACAGCGCCAGGTACACGAGGCGGACGGTAAGGCCGATGACGACGAGTAGCGTGAGCTGCCTTCGGGACATCTTCATCGCGGTCAGCATGTCGGGAGCGGGCCGGACCTCAGCCGCGTTCGACCTCCCGTTTCAGCTCCTTGAGCGCGGTGCCCATGATGAGACCGGCGGCGCGGCGCTTGATCAGGCCCGGCATCGGCACCGAGAGGTCGACCACCAGCTCGTAGGTGACGCGCGTGGCATCACCGTCGGGTTGGAAGCCGTAGCGGCCGTCGAGCCGTCGCAGCATGTCGCCCTCGACGAGCTTCCACGAGAAGGCCTTGGGCGCGTCGGCGTAGTCGTAGTCGAGCACGTAGCGGATGCTGCGACCCATCGCGGCGGCGCGGTACTCGACTTTGTGACCGCGACCCTCGTCGTCCCGCTCCAGTACCTTCGCCTGCTTCACGTCCTTGGCCCACTTCGGGTACTGCTCGAAGTCAGTGGCGACCTCGTAGCACCGCTGCGGCGACGCTTCGATCCGGATGCGCTCGTTCGCCGTCTCAGCCACCGGGCCTCCTGGTCTCGGGTACGTCCGTTCGCATGCGCCGGGCGGGGAACGTCCCGTGTCGAGCGCCCCACAGCCCCGCGAGCCCGAGGGGAAGCATAGGGACCAGCGTGCCGAACGGGTTCGCCGCCGCGGTGCCCGCGGTCACGAGCAGGCAGACCGCGAGCGACCCGAACAGGTGGACCTGCACCGGACGAGGCGCGGAGCCCTGTAGGAAGAACAGGTTGGCGACCACCACGTCGTCGCCGCGTGTCGTGCGCACCACGGCCAGCGCCAGCGCATACACCCACACCGGGATGGAGGCGGCGAACAGCCCGAGGGCGACCACCACGGCGGCGCCGTCGAGGGCGTTCGCCCCGAGCGCGGCCGGCAACGCGGTGCCCGCGAACACGCCGTCGGCCGCCCACGAGGCGACGACGATGGGTCGACCCGGCAGACGCACGGCTCGAGGGTACGTCAGGGTCCGGCCAGGGGCTCCAGCGCGTCCAGATCTCCGCGCGCCAGCGGCACGAGCCGCTCGACGAGCCGCTCGTAGGAGAAGCACTCGACGGCGCGTCGCCGAGCGGCGGCGCCGAGCGACGACCGCAGCGAGGCGTCGCCGAGGAGCGCCTCGAGCGCGTCCCGGAGGGCGCGCAGGTCGCGTGCGTCGACCACGTAGCCGGTCTCGCCGTCCGCGACCGCCTCGTGCGACCCGCCGCTGCGGCCCGCCACGGCCGGCACGCCGCACGCCGCCGCCTCGAGGAACACGATCCCGAAGCCCTCCGCCTCCAGACCACCCCAACGCTCGCGGCACGGCATCGCGAACAGGTCGGCGCAGCCGTACACGGCGGGGAGGTCGGTGTCGGGCACGCGGTCGAGGAACTGCACACGGTCTCCCAGACCCCGGGCCCACCGGCCGAGGCGCCTGCGGTCGCGGCCGGACCCGGCCACCGCGAGCTGCACCGGCCCTCCGAGCCACGTGAGGGAGTGGAGCAGGACATCGAACCCCTTGCGGGGCACCAGGCGGCTGACCCCGAGCACAAGCGGCTTCATCGGGTCGAACCCGAGGCGCTCTCGTACGTCGCGGCGGGCGGCGTCGTCGAGGGGGTGGAACCGGTCGACGTCGACGCCGGGTGGGATCACCACGCCGGAGAGCGACCGACCGGCGGCGCGCGCCGCCTCGCGCGCCGGATACTCCCCCGCCGCCACGACCCCGACTGCTCCGTGCAGAACCTGTCGCGCGAGCCGTCTCGGGCCCGGGAGGCGGCCGGCCACGGTGACCTCGGCGCCGTGCGTCACCACGACGTAGGGAGCGGAACGAAGACGTGGGCCGATCAGGCCGAGGGGCAGCACGGGGTCGAGGAACACCACATCGGCGGCGACCTCGCGCGCCAGGGCATCGACGTGGCGCGCCAGCGCCCGCGACGGCAGCAGCACCCGCCGGCGAGTGCGCTCGATCCCGAACGGCTGCGCGGCGTCGAACTCACGGTCGCCCGGGTACCGCGTGGTCAGCACGGTCGTATCGCCGGGCGGGAGCCGCCGCCAGAGCTCGTGGAGGTACGACTGGATCCCGCCAACCTTGGGCGGGAAGTCGTTGGTGACGAGCAGGGAGGGCACCGCTACGCCGGCGTCGCCTCGGTGGCGGCATGCTCGTCGTGCGCCCCGGGAGCAGGCCGCACGACGCGCGTGTGCAGCACGACGAGGCCCGCCACCGCCAGCACCGCGGCCGCCGCGAACGCGCCCCGGTAACCGGCGGCGGCGGCCACGCCGCCGAGCGCGAGCGCGCCCAGGCCCTGGGAGAGATCGAAGAAGCTGCTGAACGTGCCCACGACCGATGCGCGCTCGCTGTCAGGCGCCGAGTTCAGCGCCAGGAGCAGCAGCGCCGGGAACAGCAGCGACATCCCCACCGCGAAGACGGCGGTGCCGGCGACGAGGCCGGCCACGCTCCCCCACCCCGCCATGAGCGCCAGCCCGGTGGCGCTCGTGCACAGCGCCACGGTGCCGGCGCGCCGGGCGCCGAGCACGTCGGGCAAGCGCGCCCCGAGGATGCGCACGCAGAGGATGAGGCCACCGTAGAGGAGGAAGATGGCCTCGGCGCCGCCGAGGCCCAGCTCGCGCACGTACAGCCGCACGAACGCGCTGAACGCGGCCAACCCCACCAACCCGAGGAAGAGGACGAATCCGGGCGGGAGCGCCGCCCGGTTCCACAGCGGGCCCGGCGGGCTCTCGGCGGC
>JBOGFI010000151.1:0-5406 GCA_050743365.1 Acidimicrobiia bacterium
CGGATAGGTGGTAGCCATCCACCTCGAGTTCCTCGGCCACGACCCGGGGCGCCACCCTGACTGCCCCCTGGACCCGCATGATCTCCTCGACCGCGCGAGACAGCAGCTCGGGGCGCTCGGCCAGGAGCGCCCACTGTGCGGGATGCTCAGCGAACAGCGCCATCGCGAGCCCGAGCTGGTTGCGGGTGGTGTCGAATCCGGCGAACAGCAGGCCGCCGATCATGACCCGAAGCTCCCAGTCCGACAGCCGGTCGCCCTCCTCCTCGGCCTGCACGAGCGTGGTCACCAGGTCGTCGCGTGGGTGGTGGCGCCGGTTCTCGATGAGGCGACCGACGTACTCGTTCATGCGGGCCGCACCCCACTCCGCTTCGTCGCGATGCGAACCCAGCTCGAACGACAGCACCCAGGTCAGCGCCTTGTTCCACGCGGTGAAGTCGTCATGATCCTCGTCGGGAACACCGAGCAGGTGACACATGACCCGGATCGGATAGTGGTCGGCGATCTCGGCCATGAACTCACAGTGGCCCCGCGGGACCACGGGCTCCAGCAGAGAACCGAGAATGTCCCGCATGACGCGCCGGTGCGGATCGACTGCCCGAGGCGTAAACGCCCGGTTGACCAACTTGCGCAACCGAGTGTGCGCCTCACCTTCGACCGCGAGGAGCGAGTGGCTCAGGAGCTCGAAGATCACGCCCTCGGTCACACCCTGGAGGCGGGCGATATCGAGGATCGAGCTGCGCAGCCGCCGGTCACCAAGCAGCCCCTGCACCAGCTCTCGCCGGATCACGAGCCCGCCGATCGGCGTCCGGACCACACCCGTCTCCCGCCGGAGCCGGTCGACGAACAACACCGGGTCGCCATGGAACTCGCCCGAGAAGACATCAACGAACGGAGCGTCATCGAGGGTCTTCACCGCCACGACCCTACGCGCCCGAGCCTGCCGGCAACGACCGCAGCCCTACTCACTGGCACGCTGCACACGTAGGCGCTCGGTACCCCACAGACAGGCCCACCAGCTGGGGCGAGTAAGGAGCCGACCAGCCGAGCTTCCGAGATCGCAGACACGATCCTGCACGCTCCCTACCAGCGCGACAACCACGCCCGGTGGATCATCACTGCCGATCGGTCGCGCTCGGAGGCTGCCGGAGCGGTCGCTTCGGTGCGCGCGTGTTCGGTGCAGCCATCGGATGACATGACCGCACGTTTCAGGAGGGCAGCCAACTTTCGGACGGTGGTTCGCTTGCCACGTGTTCATGTGTCCTCCACGATGGGGTGCGAGCTCGGGGAGGAGTGCAGGAGCATGCGGGCACTGGAGCGGGAGCTGGCCGTCCCCGTTGGGCGTGGCTTGTTGGGGGCGACCCAAGCCGATGGCGGCCCGACGAGCGAGCAGATCAACATCATCAGGGCTCTCCTGCACGGCTACTTCGGGATTGAGAACGAGCCCACCGTATTGGAGCCCTTCGAACCCGGTGAGCTCGCGGCCGCGGTCACCGATCCCAAGGCCCGTCACCGGGTGGTGGAGTTGTTGATCGTGCTCGAGTTCGCCCGCCATCCTCCGAGCCCGCCGCTAGCCGAGAGGGTAGAGACGTACGCCGGCGCGCTAGGCGTCGACGAGCCCATGCAGGTCGTGGCACGCGACGCGCTCAACTCGGCGCGAACCCAACTGAACGCCGACTATCAGCGGTTCCACGAACCGTACGACCGGGAACCACAGCTCGTCGGCACCGAGGACGCGGTGCTGGCGAAGCGGCTCCGAGCGCTCGAGCACTGCCCGCCCGACAGCCTGGGGCGGGCCTACTTCGACTTCTACCAGCGCTACTCACTCAGCTTCCCGGGCGAGCCCGGGGGCGGTGACCTCGTGCTCGTCGCCCACGACTTCTCTCACGTGCTGTCCGGCTATGAGCCCAACGGGCCGGGTGAACTCGCCCTCCAAGCGATACTCGTGAGCGCGACCGATGGCGACCATCACTTCTCGAACTTCTGCGCCTCCCTATCGCTGCATGAGGCGGGCATGTTCGACTCCAAGACCATCGCCCCCAAGGTCGGGACACTCGCCCGGCCCGGCGCCGCCGAAGAGCTCGCCGACGCCATCCGCCGCGGCGCCGAGTGCCGCGCCGATTTCTCGGCGATCGACCATCTGGCACGCGCCCACGAGCCACTCGAAGCGGTGCGACGCGACCTCGGGATCCCACCGCGGCGCCACTGAGCGAGGCCGAGGTGCTGTGCGCGTGACCAGGGAGGGTCGGCTGGCGGTACCCGGCGGCACGGTCTGGTACCGCGTCGTCGGCGACGGGCCAAGTCCTGCACTGCTCGTGGTCCACGGCGGCCTCGGCAGCGTCAGTCACGACTACCTCGAGCCCCTCGCAGCCCTCGCAACCGGAGGGCGCCGCGTCGTGTTCTGGGACCAGCTGGGATGTGGACGGGCGGATGCCCCCGACGATCCGTCCGTCTATCGCATCGAGCGATACGTCGAGGAGATCGCGACCATCCGCCGTGAGCTGGGCCTCGACGAGGTCCATGTCCTGGGACAGTCCTATGGCGGGTGGCTCGCCATCGAGTACCTCCTGGGTGGTCCAGCAGGCGTGCTGAGTGTCCAGCTCGCGAGCACCTCGGCGAGCGCTCAAAGCCTCCTGGCAGCCATGGCCCGACTCCGGTCCGAACTCCCGCCCGAGGTACGCGACACGCTCGACCGCTGCGAGGCCAGCGGTCACCTCCACGACCCGGAGTATCTCCAGGCCGCCGCGTATTTCGACCGCAACCACGCCTGCCGCATCGACCCGTTGCCCGAGCCGTTGCAGCGGGCACTGGACCTGGCCGGCCACAGCCCGCAGTACCGCCTCATGAACGGACCCAACGAATTCGTGCTCACCGGAAACCTCGGCGCCTGGGATCGAAGCGCCAAGCTCCACGAGCTCTCCCTGCCCACACTCGTGTCATGCGGTCGGTTCGACAAGTTCGCGCCTGAATGCTCGATCGAACTGCAACAAGCGATACCGAGATCGGTCATGCACATCTTCGAGCACAGCTCACACATGTCTCATCTCGAGCAAACCGAGGACTTCCTGCAGACCTACCGTGACTTCCTGACTGACGTCGAGAACACCGGCTGACGACAACTCGCACCGCACTCGGGCATGAGGGTGCTCTGGAGACTCGAGTACGGCCGACGGAGTCAGCAGCAGCCGGGAGCTGTTCTAGGCACAGCTCGGGCGAGCGGCCGAAAGGTCGTACGCGCGCCACCGGATCACCGTCTCCACGGCATGCTCCTCCTCGAGCGGCCCGTGCTCTGCCTCGGCCCAACGCCGGGTGGCGTCAGCAGCCGAACGACGGTCCTCGTCGGTCATCGACCAGGTCAACGAGAACAACCCCGACTCAAGGCGGGCGATCATCTGCTCGATGGTCGCGGTGCGCCGCTCGACCACCGGTTCGAGGGCGCGCCCCGTGGCGCCTAGTTCTTCGAGGAGGCGGTCGAGCTCGGCTTCGTTGTCGAGTCCAGGGCGCGGTCGTCTCACCCCGGCGGCCGCGCAGAAACGGTCCCGGATACTGCGGTTGAGCGGGTCGCCGGCGCCACCCAGGTCCACGAGGAGGACACCGCCCGGGCCGATGACACGCACGAGCTCGCGCACGGCCGTGTCCCACGCCGGAATCAGGTGCAGGACGTGGCAGACCACGCCCGCCCCGAAGGCGGCATTGGAGAACGGCAGCGAGGTTGCGTCGGCCTGCACGAGCGGGAACCGGCCGGACCCGCCGGCGTTGTCCACCAGCTTCTGCAGCATCGGCAGAGAAAGGTCGGCACCTGCGATCTTCCTGCCAGCCGCGGCGAGCCCGAGCGCGATCCTGCCGGTCCCCACGCCGATCTCCAGGCAGGCCCGGCGACCGGCGAGCTCCCGGGACAGCAGCTTGATGACGGTCCGATCAGTCTCCGGCCGGAGCGAGCGCGTCCGGTCGTAGTACTCGGCGGCGCGATCGAAGCTGATCGAATCGGTCACGGCACTGTCATCCGTGGGCATAGGTTGCTCGTTGGCCACCGTTGCGTCACGGCGATCGCTCCTTGGACAGGCATCCGCGCCCGAGGAGGAAGGCCCACTTCGTGGTGGTGAGGCTGGCGTCGATCCCGTAGGCGACGAGCTGTCGAGCCAGCTCATCGGGCTTGTAGAACCGTTTGACCACCCGGTAGGAGCGACCGTCAGGCAGAGCGCGCTCGGTGACGCCAGTTCGGGGATCGATAGTGCCGTCGCCACTCAGGAAACGTGGCTCGGGTCGGGGAAGGACTCCGGCGCGCCAACCGAGCTCAGGATCCGCGTTGTCGCAGAACCAGATCGATCCCCCGGGTCGAAGGCAACGACGCACAACGGACCAAAAGGCATCCCAGTGGTCGGTGGGGACATGACTGATCCAGAACCCGAAGAGCACCGCGTCGTAAGTCGTTGGTGGTTCCCAGGCGAAGAGGTCAGCGACTACGAACTCGACCCGGTCGCGCTCGGCACCGAGCTTGTCGGCGTTGATGGCCAGCACCTCAGGGGAGGCGTCGACAGCCGTCAAACGGGCGGCATGACGCGCCGCCAGGCACGTCAGGTTGCCGGTGCCGGCGGCCAGTTCGAGCATGGAGGCACCGGCCAAGCCTGCGCACCACTCTTCGAGGTCGGCCTCGAGCAGCGACCGTTCGGCGAGCCAGGCCCCCCGCAACTCGTCGGGTCGAGGGTCGCTGCCGCGAGCTTCCCACCAGTCGTCATAGACCGGCGCCCGAGCCCGGTAGTAGGCCACCTGCTCCTCGAGGACCTCCACTGATAGGCGCTCACGCTCCCCGGACACCCCGCCAGTCTTCCATCGGCTCCAGTAACACACCCGGGAGGCGCACCGAACGACGCGCCAGAACACGCCGCGACGACGCCGCGAAGGCGGACGCGAAACCGGCGATCAGCGTCGTCATGCGCCGAGTCGTCAGCCCCGACGATTGACGGCGTGTACCGGAGAAGGCCTGCGCGACCGACCCCCGAATCAGCCGACCCGCGACCTCAAAGGTTCCGGGTCAAGGCACGAGTTGGAGCTAGCTAGCCGCTAGCGCGTCTGCGCCTCGGCGCGCGCTCGCCGGGCCACGACCCGTGCCTGCCGGAGCGGCTCGGGCGTGCGGGCTCGAGCTATGCAGCGCCCGACCACGTCGACGGCCGTGGCGACGTCGGTGCGCCAAGCGGCGTGCACGGCGAGCGGACGCGCACCACGGCGCGTGCGGAGCCAGGCGCCGACGACGTCACCGTCGAGGACGAGCGCCGTCCACACGCCCGCCTCGTCGGCAGGTTCGTCGCCGGTCGCTCGCAGGGGACGGTGGGTGACGCCGACGCTGGGCACGTCAAGCGCCGCGCCCAGGTGGAGCGCGAGGCCGGCGCGGCGCGGGTGGTCGCGGCCGGT
>JBOGFI010000152.1:0-2202 GCA_050743365.1 Acidimicrobiia bacterium
ACCGCGGCCCGCACGCGGCCACCCCCGGCTTCTCGCGCTTACGGCGCGTCTTCGGCCACGTAACACGCCCCCGCTCGGAGCGGAGCGCCCGGGACGATCGCGGCGTGCCTCCGTATACTCGCCGGGCGTCGCCCGGGGGGGTCATGGACATCGTCGTGCGCGGGAAGAACCTCAAGGTCTCGCCCCGGCTCCGAACCGTGGCGCGCGAGAAGCTGGCGAAGATCTCGCGCTTCACGCACGACGCCGGCCGGGTGGAGGTCGACTTCTCGGAGCTGCGCAACCGCCGGGTCGGCGACAACCAGGTGTGCGAGGTCACCGTGCACCTCAAGAGGCACTTCGTGAAGGCCCACGCTGCCGCCAGAGAGGCCGAGGCCGCGCTCGACCTCGTGATCGACAAGGTCGAGCACCAGGTCGCCCGCATCAAGGAGAAGCGCGTCGCCCGGTCGCATCCGCGCCGCCGCCGGCTCCGCGGCCCCGCGTCGAGCGATGTCGAGGCGGGCACCGACGGCGAGCTCGAAGCCGAGGTCGACGAGGGCCTCGAGGCGCGCATCGTCAAGACCAAGCAGTTCGCGATCAAGCCGATGTCGCCCGAGGAAGCCGCGCTCCAGATGGAGCTCCTCGGGCACGACTTCTTCCTGTTCACCAACGCCGAGAACGGGCACGCAGCCGTGCTCTACCGCCGGCGCGACGGCCACCTCGGCTTGATCGAGACGACCGGGTGACCGTCCGCAGCGACCGCGCCACCAGCGGCACCCGGAGGATCCGCGTGGTCATCGTCGACGACCACGCGCTCTTTCGCCGGGGACTGGACCGCGTGCTCTCGGACGAGCCCGACATCGAGGTCGTCGGGGAAGCCGCCGACGGTGTCGACGCCGTCACCCGCGCTCGCGAGCTGGCGCCCGACATCGTCATCATGGACGTGCGCATGCCACGCGCCAGCGGCATCGAGGCCGCTCGCACCATCCGCGCCGTCCTCCCGGAGACCAAGGTGATCATGCTCACGGTCTCCGATCTCGAGGAGGACCTCTACGACGCGGTCCGGGCCGGTGTAAATGGGTATCTCCTCAAGGAGGTCGCGATCGAGGAGGTGGCCGACGCCGTGCGCGCGGTCGCAGCCGGGCACAGCCTCGTCTCGCCGTCGATGGCGTCGAAGCTGTTCAGCGAGTTCAACGCCCTCGCCCAGCGGGCCGAGGAGCGTCACCGGGCGCTCTCGCCCCGGCTGACGGCGCGGGAGCTCGAGGTGCTCAGGTTCGTTGCCAAGGGCCTCAGCAACCGGGAGATCGGCGTGGAGCTCTACATCGCCGAGAACACCGTCAAGAACCACGTGCGAAACATCCTCGAGAAGCTCCAGCTTCACTCGCGCATGGAAGCCGTCGTCTACGTGATGCGCGAGAAGCTCCTCGACGTCGACTGAGATCTCGACCGCCCTCGCCGCGCCCGGAGGCCCCAGCCGGCCAGGGCGACGAGGGTGAGGATCGTGCCGGCCGTGCCGACGCGATCCCAGACGTCGGGCCCGTACGTGAGCTCGAGCGTGCTCCGGCCTGCCGGGAGCCGTATCTCGATGAGGCCGTCGCCGGTGCGTCCCAGGTCGACCGGGTCCCCGTCGACGGAGCCGTGCCATCTCGGCGACCAGGCGATCGCCACGGTGGCCGACGTCGCCGCGGGCGCGGTGACCTCGATCTGCACGCGCGCGGCGGAGGCTGAGGCCACCCGGGCCGATGCCGGTCCCGTCGTGGCCAGCAGCGAAGCCGGTGGGGGCCGTCCCGGACGCGGCAGCACGGCGAGGATCGTGACCGGCGTCGCGCTCCACACCCGCCGGAACCGGGAGGAGCCCGCGAGCGTGGCCGCGAGCCCGTCGCCGGTGGTGACCACGTGCGTGACCCCGAGCCGGGCGAGGGCGTCGGCCGACTGCTCGGGCGGCTGGGCGCGGATCTCGTCGGGCTCGAGCGCGGCCTCCGGCGTGCTCGAGGACTCCAGGTTGAACCCGTTGAGCGAGTTTCGCCCCGACACCCGGGCCAGCCACGTATCGGGATGGATGACGCCGGCGCGCCCGATCTCGTCGGGATACTCGCGGGCGGTAGCGAAGCGGCGGCCGTCGGGCACCCGGCGCGCCAGCTCGGAGGCCGCCTGCCGCATCGCGGGCACCGGCTCGGGCAGCTCGCCGACCACCGCGCGGTCCGGCCCGAGCCGTGAGAGCACGAG
>JBOGFI010000153.1:0-25802 GCA_050743365.1 Acidimicrobiia bacterium
GTCGCGCCCGCAGGCGACGAGCGACCGGAGGTGTCGGGGCTGCGGGCGCCGGCCGCGGTCGAGCGCTTCGCCCGCTTCGAGTCGACCGCCACCATCGCCCCCGAGCCCGTCAACCCGTTCGACTCCACCCAGATCGACGTTCAGGGCGTGTTCCGCGACCCCTCCGGCCGCGAGCACCGGGTCGCGGGCTTTTACTACCAGGGGTACCGCCGGCGACTGCTCGACGGGAGAGAACGGCTTACGAAGCGGGGCGAACCGGTCTGGAAGGTGCGGTTCGCGCCACCGACCGCGGGCCGCTGGAAGTGGTGGTGGGAGGTGCGCACGTCCGTCGGCACGGTGGAGACGAAGCCGCGGTCGCTCCGGGTGCGCCGTGGCGACGACCCGGGGTACGTGCGCGCCAGCGAGCGCGACCCCCGCTATCTCGTCTTCGACGACGGCTCGCCGTACTTCGCGCTGGGCGAGAACGTCGGCTGGTACGACGACCGGGGCACGTTCGCGTACGACGAGTGGTACGCGCGCCTGGCCGAGCAGGAAGCGAGCTACTCGCGGTTGTGGATGGCGTCGTTCTCCTTTGGGCTCGAGTGGGACGACACACCCCTGGGCGACTACCGGAAGCGCCTCGATCGGGCCTGGCAACTCGACCACGTCATCGAGGAGGGCGAACGGCGCGGCATCTACGCGGTCCTGTCGCTCCTGAACCACGGCGCGTTCTCGACCGTGTTCAACGCCGACTGGGGCGAGAACCCGTACAACGCCGCCAACGGCGGCCCGCTGTCGTCGCCGGCGGAGTTCTTCACCAACGAGGCAGCCCGTGAGCTCTTCACCCAGCGGCTGCGCTACATCGTGGCGCGGTGGGGCTACTCCACCCACGTGCTGGCATGGGAGCTGTGGAACGAGGTCGACCTCACCGACGGTTACGACTCGGTGGCCGTGACCGCTTGGCACCAGGAGATGGCCGACGAGCTGCGCCGCCTCGACCCCGCCGACCACCTCGTGAGCACGAGCTTCGCCTTCGCGGGCAGCGACCCCGCGGTGTGGGCGGGCGCCGGCCTCGACTACACGCAGCTTCATGCGTACGCGCGCGCCGCGGTGGGCGACACCGTGATCGAGCTGTTCTCGAACGTCCCTCGGCACGTGGCCGAGCTGACCGCCGCTCGCCTGGACGAGACCCCGCTTCCGGTGCTGTTCGCCGAGCTCGGGGTCGACGCGCGCGGGCCGGGTGAGACGATGGACGCCGACCCGCGCGGCATCGGCATCCACGACGGCCTGTGGGCGGGAGCGCTCTCCGGCGGGTTCGGGACCGCCATGACCTGGTGGTGGGACAACCTGATCGACGTCCAGCCCCGCCGCTACTACCCGATGTTCGGCTCGGTGGCCCGCTTCCTCGAGGGCATCGACTGGGACCGGGAGGGGTTCGGACCGGCGAATGCGTCGGTCACGTCACCGTCCCGGCCGCTCGTTCTCTACGGGCTCCGGGGCGATGATCATGTCCTGGTGTGGGTGAAGGACGATGCCTACCAATGGAACGCGCCACAGCGGGTGAAGGTCGCCGACGCGTCGGTCACGCTCGCCCCGCTCGCTTCGGGCCGCTGGTGCGGCGCGTGGTGGGACACGTGGACGGGCGACCGCACCGGCGAGGTGGAGCTCAACGGCGGGACGGGCGCGGTCACGCTCATGCCGCCCCCCTTCACCGGTGACATCGCGCTGCGACTCGAGCCCTGTCAGAGCGCCGGGAAGTAGCCACCGTCGACGGGGTACACCTGCCCGGTGATCCACTCGGCCGCGTCGCTGCACAGGAGCACGGCCAGGGGTGCGGGGTCGCTCACGCGCCCGATGCGCCCGGCCGGGTAGGCCTTCGCCAGGCGGTCTTCGAGCCCCGGGTCGCGGTCGATGGCATCGGCGAGGGCGCCGTGCCTCATCGTGCCGAGCGAGATGCAGTTCACGGTCACGCCGCTCCGGCCGACCTCGGCGGCGAGGCCACGGGAGAATCCCATGGCCGCCGCCTTGGCCGCGCCGTACACGGCCTGCTTGCGCTCGCCCCGCCGGCCGGCATCGGAGGCGATCGTGAGGATGCGGCCCCAGCCCCGCTCCAGCATCGCGGGGAGGTAGGCGCGAGTGACGCCGAGCACCGCCGCGAGGTTGAGCCGGATGAGCGGGTCCCATTCGCCCGGGCCGGTCTCGACGAACGGCTTGATCGTGATGCCCTCCGGCGGGATGCCGGCGTTGTTCACGAGGATGTCGACCGGCCCGGTGTTGCGGACCATGGCCGGGACGGCGTCGCGGTCGGCGACGTCGGCGACCACCGCGTGGGCCGTCCCGCCCTCGGCCTCGATCTCGGCCACGACCTGCTCGGCGCGATGGCCGTGCAGGTCGTTGACCCACACCGCGGCGCCGGCCCGCGCGAGCTGGATGCAGATGGCGCGGCCGACGCCGTTCCCGCCGCCGGTCACGACGGCGACGCGACCCGCGATGAAGTTCGACCAGTCGCGAATCACCCCCGCCCCATCAGACTTCCATGACCACCGGGATCACCGTGGGCCGCCGCTTGGTGCGCTCGTTGATGAACTTCCCCAGCGCGCGCCGGGCGTGCCGCCGCAGCGTGTCGAAGTCGGTGGCGCCCTCGTCGGCCGCCTCCGCCAGCGAGGCGCGCACCGCGGCCTTGGCGTCCTCGATCAGCTCGTCGGCCTCGGTGGCATGCACCCAGCCCTTGGTCACGATCTCGGGGCCGGTGACGACCTCGCCCGACGTGGCGTCGACGGTGACGATCACGACCACGACGCCCTCCTCGGCGAGGTTGCGGCGGTCGCGCAGCACGCCGTGGCCGACGTCGCCGACGATGCCGTCGACGTAGAGGTAGCCGGCGGGCACCGCCTTGCGCTCGACCTCGAGGCCGCCACCCTCGACGTTGGCGGCGTCGAACGTCAGGGCGTCGCCGTCCTCGCACACGATCACGTGGTCTGTCGGCACGCCGACCTGCTCGGCGAGGCGGGCGTGGTGGACCATGTGCCGGTACTCGCCGTGCACGGGCACGAACCATTCCGGGCCCACCAGGTTGAGCACGAACTTCAGCTCCTCCTGCGACGCGTGGCCCGACACGTGCACGGGACCGGTCCCTTCGTGCACGACCTCGGCGCCCGCCCGGTGGAGAGCGTCGATGACGCGGTGGACGTTCGACTCGTTGCCGGGGATGGCGTGGGCCGAGATCACCACCAGGTCGTCGTCGTCGACCTTCACCCACTTGTGCTCGTGGGCGGCCATCAGCGACAGCGCGCTCAGGGGCTCGCCCTGGGACCCCGTGCACACCACGCACACCTCGCCGGGCGCGAGCCGGGGCGTCTCCTCGATGTCGACGACCGCGTCGCCGGGAAAGTGGAGCAGGCCCATCTCCCGGGAGAGGGTGACGTTCTGGGTCATCGACCGGCCCACGAACGCGAGCCGTCGTCCCGCCGCGATCGCCGCCTCCGCTACCTGCTGTACCCGGTGCAGGTGCGAGGCGAAGCAGGCCACGATGAACCGCTCGTCCGGGTGCTCGCGGAACAACGCCCGCATCGAGCCGCCGACGGTCGACTCCGACGGGGTGAAGCCGGGTCGCTCGGCGTTGGTGGAGTCGGAGAGGAGGAGGCGGACGCCGCCGTCGCGACGGGCGATCTCACCCAGCAGGGCAAGATCGGTCTTGCGCCCGTCGACGGGCGTGAGGTCGAGCTTGAAGTCGCCGGTATGGAGGATCGTCCCCGCGGGCGTGTAGTAGGCGGTCGCGAACGAGTGCGGCACCGAGTGCGTGACCGGGACGAACTCGACCTCGAACGGGCCGATCCGGCGTCGCTCCCCGTCGGCGACCGGAACCAGCTCGGTGCGGTCGAGCACCCCGGCCTCCTCGATCCGGTTCCGGGCGAGGCCGAGCGACAGCCTCGAGCCGTAGATCGGCACCGGCACGTCGCGCAGGAGGAAGGCGAGGCCGCCGGCGTGGTCCTCGTGGGCGTGGGTGAGGATCACGCCCTCCACGCGGTCGGCGTTCTCGCGCAGATAGGTGAAGTCGGGCAGCACGAGGTCGATGCCGGGCATGTGGGCCTCGGGGAACATCAGCCCGCAGTCGACGACGAGGATGCGACCTTCGACCTCGAGGCAGAAGCAGTTGCGGCCGATCTCGCCGAGCCCGCCGAGGAACACGAGCCGCACCGAACCCGGCTTCAGTGGCGCGAACGGCTCGCTCATTCCCGGGGACGGTAGCACCGCGCTCGCGCGCGGCATCGGCGCGGACAGGCTCGACAACGGGCTCCAACACGCGAGCGGGCCGCCCGCGGGGGACGGGCGGCCCGCTCGTCTGTGAGGAGGATGGTGTGCGCTACGCGCTATCGGCGACAGCGGCGGCCTCGCGGTCCTTGGCCACCTCGTCGAGCATGGCGTACTCCTCGCCAGTGTCGACCCAGTCCTCGAACTGGATCACGCCCAGCTCGGTGAACCGTTGGCGAAGCCAGCCGTCGCCGGCGTCGAGCAGGCCGAGCTTCTTGCAGTTCGGCACGATCTTCGAGAACAGCATGCCCTGGAACACCTGCCGCTCCGGCGCCTGCATCACGAGCTTGACCGCCTCCTTCACGTCGACGCCCAGCCGGTCCCACACCTCCTGCTGGAGGAACCGGTCGCGCATCCGCACCGCCGCCTCGAAGGCGAACTCCTGGCGCTCGCGGATCTCGGCTGCGCCGAGCTCCTTGTAGTACTCCTGGAGCGAGAGCACGCCGAAGGCCACGTGACGCGCCTCGTCGCTCATCACGTATCGCAGCAGCTGCTTGAGCAGCGGCTCGGTCGTCATCTGGTGGATGAACCCGAAAGCAGCCAGGGCCAGGCCCTCCACCATGATCTGCATCCCGAGGTAGGTCATGTCCCAGCGCGGGTCGTTCATGATGTCGTCGAGCAGCAGCCGCAGGTGGACGTTGATCGGGTAGTGCCCCGAGAGTTTCTCGTCGAGGTACTTGGCGAACACCTCGACGTGCCGGGCCTCGTCCACCACCTGGGTGGCCGCGTAGTACTTGGCGTCGATCCACGGCACCGTCTCGACGACCTTGGCCGTGCAGATCAGCGCGCCCTGCTCGCCATGGAGGAACTGGGACAGCGTCCAGTTCTGCGACTGCACACCGAACTCGAGCCACTCCTTGTCGCCCCACTTCTCGAAGGGCGTGCCCGCGACGTCGAGCTCGGGCCCGAACGTGGCGTTGTTGGCAAGGGCGTTGGCGAGCACGACGTGTTCCTGGTCGACCTCGGTGTCCCACGGCAGGTCGGTCTGCGCGTTCCACTGCGACTTCTTGGCCCGCTCGTAGAGCTTGCCCAGCGCGGGACGGGACCGTTCGTAGTCCCACGTGAAGATGGCGTCGCCGTTCGAGGCGACCGCGTGCGCGACCTCATCGACGTCAGTGTTGGTGACCGAGAGGATGGCCTCGAGATCGTCGACGTCTTCGCGGCCGATCATTTCGACGTTGCTGGCCATGGGAACTATCCCTTCTGTGTCGGGAGGTAACCAGGAAGAACGAACTGACGGACGAGCGTGCGTACCGACGTCTCGTCGGCGAGGTCGACGGGAGCGTCGGCGGAGCAGGCGTGGGCATACGCATACGCGAGCGTCAGGCGCACGACCCACTCTCCCGCCGTTGCGGCGTCATCAGGCGGGAGGAAGCGCTCGAAGCACGGGGCGAGCGCCCGGCCGGCGTGGGAGAGGAATTTGTCGCCGCTGTCGAAGGTGACGAACGGGAGCACGAGCTCGGCCTCGTGGGCGAGGAGGAAGCGCAGGGCGTCGTGGCCGGCGAGCTCGCGGGCCGCTCCCATCATCACGGTGACGATGGCGTCCTCGAGCGTGTGCTGCTCGGCGGTCTGCGCCCGAAGCTTCGCCGTGACCCGCTCGCCCTCGGCCGCGACCGCCACCGCCACCAGCGGGCGCTTGCCGCCGAAGTGCCGGTAGAGGCTGGCCCGGGCGCAGCCCGCCTCACGGGCGACGTCGTCGAGGGTGGTCTTCGAGAGGCCGTGGCGGGCGATGCAGGCCAGGAGGGCGTCCACCGAGCGGCTGCGGATGTCGGGCTCCCGGTGGGGAGGAGCCGACCGGCGAGGCGGTGCAGCGGCGGGCATCACCGCGGTCATGCTTGAGACGATAAACCTCGAAACGTCTCACCGTCAATGTGTCGCGCGTCACGATGTGAGGTCGCTGGCCGGATACGTGGGAGCAATGTCATTGCGGCCAGCAGCCCGGTCCCCCATGCTCGCGGCGTGCGCCGAATCGTCGTGCTCGCGTTCCCGGGGGTGCAGTCGCTCGACGTCGCCGGACCGGTGGAGGTCTTCGCCGCCGCCCGTGGCTACACCGTCGAGGTGGTCGCCCCGACGGCCGGGCGGCTGGCGGCCCACAGCGGACTCCAGCTGTTCGTCGAACGGTCCCTGGCCGACGTCCGGGGCCCGCTCGACACGCTGCTCATCGCCGGGGGCCAGGGCACGCCCGCGGTCATGGCGGACGCCGACCTGCTCGCCACCGTGCGCGGGCTGGCGCCGGCGAGCCGCCGGCTGGCGTCGGTCTGCAGCGGCGCGTTCGTGCTCGCCGAGGCGGGACTGCTCGACGGCCGCCGGGCCACCACCCACTGGAGGTCCTGCGACGTGCTCGCCCGGATGTACCCGGCGGTGACCGTGGAGCCCGACTCGATCTTCGTGCGCGACGGCGAAGTGTGGACCTCGGCCGGCGTCACCGCCGGCATCGACCTCGCGCTCGCCATGGTCGAGGACGACTTCGGGCGCGAGGTGGCGCTGGAGGTCGCCCGGCGGCTGGTGGTCTTCTTGAAGCGACCCGGCGGTCAGTCGCAGTTCAGCGCCCAGCTCGCCGGGCAGTTCGCCGATCGTGAGCCGCTGCGCGAGCTCCAGGCTTGGATCGCCGACCATGTCGCCGAGGATCTGAGCGTCGAACGTCTCGCCGCCGAAGCGGCGATGAGCGAGCGCAACTTCTCACGGGCGTTCCACCGTGAGGTCGGGGTGACGCCGGCGCGCTTCGTCGAGCGGACTCGGGTCGACGCTGCCCGGCGCCATCTCGAGGAGTCGACGATCTCGATCGACCAAGTCGCCGCCCGGTGCGGGTTCGGGACCGCCGAGACCATGCGCCGGACGTTCCTGCGGGTACTCCAGGTGACACCCAGCGACTACCGCAACCGGTTCCGACTTCCGCCCCACCGACTACAGGAGAAGAGTGCGTGATGCCGTTCACCACCGGAGTGCTGCTGTTCGACGACGCCGAGGAGCTCGACTTCGCCGGCCCGTGGGAGGTGTTCACCATGGCGCGGATGGAGGGCGACCGCGTCGTCACCATCGCCGAGTGGGACCAGCCGATCCGCGCCGCCAAGGGACTTCGCGTGCTCCCGGACCACACCCTCGCCGACGCGCCACCGCTCGATGTGCTCGTGGTCCCCGGCGGAGAGGGGACCCGACGCGAGGTCGAGAACCCTGCGGTGCTCGACTGGATCAAGTCGGCCGCCGCGAACTGCACCTGGGTCACGAGCGTCTGCACTGGGTCGTACGTTCTCCATGCCGCCGGGCTCGTCGCCGACCGGCAGGTCACGACGCACTGGGGATTCGTCGACCAGCTGCGAGAGCAGGGCCAGGTCACCGTGCTCGAGAACATCCGCTACGTCCGCGACGGCAACGTGGTGACCGCCGCCGGCGTCTCCGCTGGGATCGACATGTCGCTCTGGGTCGTCGGTCAGCTCTACGGGATCCCCCACGCCCGGGTTGTGCAGCGCCTCATGGAGTACGACCCCGCGCCGCCGTACGCCGCCGAGGTGTAAGGACCAGCGCTCAGCGGGCGGGCGCGAGGATGCCGCCCAGCAGCTGGGCCCGGACCAGTTGCCGCACCTCGGCGGGGTCGTCCATGTCCCATTGCCCGGGCGAGCCGATGAGCGAGAGCAACATGCGGGCGACGTAATCAGCGGCCTGCTCGAGGTCGACGCCGGGCCGCAGCCGACCCGCCTCGCGCTCCCGCTCCAGGTACGGGAGGAGGAAGGCGGTGATGAAGCGCAGCACCCGGTGCTGCTCGACCGTCAGGAGCGGCAGCAGCCGCTCGGGCTCGGTCACGAGCACCTTCTGGAGCACGTCGTGCGCCTTCAGCGCGCGGTGGGCGAAGACCAAGCCGCCTTCGAGGAGGCTGGCGAAGTCGGGCGCGTCGTAGACCTCCTCCCCGAGCCGGACGAAGAACCGGTTCATCTCCCAACCGACCGTCTCGCGGAGCAGCTGGTCCTTGCCGCCCGGGAAGAGCCGATAGATCGAGGCTCGCGAGACGCCCGACTCCTTGGCAACGTCGTCGATCGTCGTCTTGCCCATGCCGAAACGCGCCACGCACGCGTAGGCACCTGCCAGCACGCGCTCCCGCGGATCGCTCATGCTGTCCGACCGTACACTCGAAACGGTGAGCAAAGAGTTCTTCGAGCACGTGCTCGACGCCCTGATCGGCTTCCTGCCGGTCGAGCGCGGCGACTTCTCGTGGCGGGCGTCGTCGCGCAACCTCAAGGTGTGGTTCGGCGACGATTCGCGTGAGCACTACGAGGTGCAGCAGGTCGGAGGCGCGCTCGAGCTCGGGTTCCACGCCGAGTACCCCGACCCTGCACGCAACGACGCCGTCCTCGAACGGCTCCTCGACGGGGAGACCGCCTGGCGCCGCCGCCTCGGCGCCGAGGCCGAAAGCGGGAAGTACGTCGGCCGACAGGCCTCCGTGTGGCGGCGCGTCTCCGAGGTCTGGAAGGGCGACGCGCTGTCCGCGCCCGAGACCGCGGTCGAGGCCGCCGACCGCCTCGCCGCCTACATCGCCGCCATCGAGCCGGTGCGGAGTGCTCCTAGAGATCCAGCAGGGCGTCGAGGCCGACGGTGAGTCCGGGGCGCTCTCGCACTGCCCGGATCGCGAGCAGCACGCCGGGCATGTACGAGCTGCGGTCGAACGAATCGTGGCGGATCGTGAGCGACTGGCCCGCGGTGCCGAGCACGACCTCCTGGTGGGCGAAGAGGCCACGGAGGCGCACCGAGTGGACGTGGATCCCGCCCGGGCCCTCGGCGCCCCGGGCCCCCTCGGCGACGAGCTTCGTCGTCGGGTCGGGCGCCCAGTCCTTCGACGCCGCCGCCATCCGCTCGGCCGTGAACATGGCCGTGCCCGACGGCGCGTCGGCCTTCTCGTCGTGGTGGAGCTCGATGACCTCGCCGGTCTCGAAGTAGGGAGCGGCCAACTCGGCGAAGCGCATCATCAGCACGGCGCCGATGGTGAAGTTGGGGGCGATCACGGCGTGGGCGTCGCTGTCGGCGAACCGGTCGTGCAGCTCGGCGAAGTCGTCGGGCGTGAAGCCGGTAGTGCCCACTACGGCGTGGACGCCGTGCTCGGCGCACCAGTACAGGTTCTCGCGGGCGGCGTCGAGCACGGTGAAGTCGACCGCGACCTCGGCCTCCGCGGCCGCCATCGCGTCCGGCTTGGCCGCCAGCTGGAGGCCGGTGCCCTCGACCCCGAGCTGTTGCAGGTCGATGCCGGCGTGGTAGGGATCGACGGCGGCGACCAGCTCGAGCTCGGGGTCGGCGACGACGGCCCGGCACACGGTCGAGCCCATGCGCCCGCCCGCCCCGAAGACCCCGACGCGGATCACCCGCTCAGGCTACTCGGGCCTCGAAGTCCGCTTCCTCGAACGGTCCCACCACTGCGAGCGTGCGGTCGCCGCTCGCGACCAGCCGTTCGACGACGCGGGCGATGTCGTCGGCGGTGACCGCCTCGACCCGGGCCACGACCTCGTCGAGGGTGGGCACCTCACCCAAGGCGAGCTCGCTGCTGCCGATGCGGTGCATGCGACTCACCGAGCTCTCGAGCGACAGCGTGATCGAGCCCTTGAGGTGGCCCTTCGACGCGTCGAGCTCGCGGTCGGTGAGCCCGCGGTCGGCGACGAGCCGGGTGAGCTCGGCGCCCACCACCTCCAGCGCCTCGTCGACGCGGCCCGGCGCGGTCCCCACGTAGACGCCGAAGGCGCCGGCGTCGGCGAAGGTCGTGCGGTACGAGTAGACGGAATAGGCGAGGCCGCGCCGCTCCCGTACCTCCTGGAACAGCCGGGACGCCATGCCGCCGCCGAGTGCCTGGTTGAGCACGGTGAGGGCGTAGCGATCGGGATCGTGGCGGGACAGACCCCGCATCCCGAGCACGAGGTGGGCCTGCTCGGTGGGACGGCCGAGCACGGCGAGTCGACGCGGCGGCGCCTTGGCCGGCTCGGGCCGGTCGGGCGCCCCGCCCCCGGCGCCGCCGAAATGCTCCACGACCAGTTCCACCACCCGGTCGTGCGCGAGGTTCCCGGCGGCGGCGACGACCACGCTTCCGGCGCGGTACTGCGAGACGTGGTAGCCGGCGAGCGCGTCGCGGCTCATGGCCTCGATGGTCGGCCGGGTGCCCAGCACTGAGCGGCCCAGCGGATGGTCGGGGAACAGCTCCGCCGCGAACAGGTCGTGCACGAGGTCGTCGGGCGTGTCGTCGCGCATCCGGATCTCCTCGAGGATCACCTGGCGCTCGGACTCGATCTCGTCGGCCCGCAGTGCCGGCGACCACACGATGTCGGACAGGATCTCGAGCGCGAGCTCGAGGCGCTCGTCGGGGACCCGCACATAGAACGCCGTGACCTCCTGGGTGGTGAAGGCGTTCATGTCGCCGCCGACCGACTCGACAGCCTCGGCGATCTCCAGCGCCGAGGACTCGACCGTGCCCTTGAAGAGCAGGTGCTCGAGGAAGTGGCTCGCCCCGGCGGTGTGGTCGGGCTCGTCTCGGGAGCCCGTTCCAACCCAGAAGCCGACCGCCGCCGAGCGCAGGGCGGGGAGCTGCTCGGTGACCACGCGCAGCCCCGAGTCGAGGCGGGTGAGGCAAATCGTCATCGGCCGGTCATCGGCACCGGGAGACGGCGGGTTTACCTGCCGGCGCCCCCGCGCCCGCGCCGGCGACCGCCACCTCCGGGCCGGGCACCCTGGCGGGCGCCTCCCCGCGACGACCCCGGCGAGGACCGGCCGCCTCCCTGGGAGCCCCGGCCGCGAGCCCCGGCGTCGGCCGGACCGAGGTCGCCGAACTGGCCCCGGGCCTCATCGTCCCAGAACTCCTCGAACGACGCCCGGTCACGGTCACCGGCGCCCCGGTCTCGCTCGCTCGCCTCCCTATCTCGCTCGCTCGCGCCCCTGTCTCGCTCGCTCGCTGCGGAGCGGGATACCCGCTCCGCGGGCCGTCGCTCGCTGGCGAGCTCCCTCCGCTCCCTCCGGTCGCTCCGGTCGCCGCGCGGTGACTCCTCGGATGCCGGCCGAGTGTCGCCGGTTTCGGTGTCGTCCTCGTCGCCGATCAGGGAGAGCGAGAGCTTGCCTGCGTTGTCGATGTCGTCGACGCGCACCTCGAGCTCGTCACCCAGCGACAGCACGTCCTCGACCCGGTCGATGCGGCGGCCACCCCCGAGCTTCGAGATGTGGAGCAGCCCGTCGCGCCCGGGGAGGACGTTCACGAAGGCGCCGAACTTGGTGAGGTTGACGACCCTGCCCGTGTACTCGCCGCCGAGCTCGGCGGCGGGCGGGTCGAGGATCAGCTCGATGCGGCGCTTCGCCTCCTCGACCTGGGCACCGTCCTTCGAGCCGATCGTCACGGTGCCCGACACACCGTCGTCGGTCACCGAGACGTCGGCGCCCGTCTCGAGCGTGATCGTGTTGATCACCTTCCCCTTGGGGCCGATGACCTCGCCGATCTTGTCGATGGGGATGTCGAAGCTGACGATCTTCGGCGCGGTCGGGCGCACGTCGGACCGCGGCTCCGGGATCGCCTGCGTCATCACCTCGAGGATCTTCAACCGCGCTTCCTTCGCCTGCTGGAGCGCCTGGGCGAGCACGTCGGCGGGGAGGCCGTCGATCTTGGTGTCGAGCTGGAGCGCGGTCACGAACTCGGACGTCCCCGCAACCTTGAAGTCCATGTCGCCGAAGGCGTCCTCCGCCCCCAGGATGTCGGTGAGGGTCGTGTACTTGCCCTCGGCGTGCACGAGGCCCATGGCGATGCCCGCCACCGGCGCCTTGACCGGCACGCCCGCGTCCATGAGGGAGAGCGTCGACCCGCACACCGACGCCATCGACGTCGACCCGTTCGACGAGAGCACGTCGGACACGACGCGCAGCGTGTAGGGCCACTCGTGCGCGTCGGGCACGACCGGCACGAGCGCGCGCTCGGCGAGGGCGCCGTGGCCGATCTCGCGACGCTTGGGTGAGCCGACCCGGCCGGTCTCGCCGGTCGAGAACGGCGGGAAGTTGTAGTGGTGCATGTACCGCTTCCGCTCGTCGACGCCGATGGTATCGAGCATCTGCTCCATGCGGGGCATGCCCAGCGTGGTGACGGTGAGCACCTGCGTCTCGCCCCGCTGGAAGAGCCCCGAGCCGTGGGCGGTCGGGATAATCCCGACAGCGGCCGCCAGCGGCCGGAGGTCGGTGGTGCTGCGCCCGTCGATGCGCACGCCGTCGTTCGCGATCCGCCGGCGCACGACTTCCTTCTGGAGCGACCGGAACCCCTTGCGCACCTCTCCCGCGCGCTCCGCGAACGGGCCCGGTGCCTCCTCGGAGCCGGCGAGGCGCTCGACGACGGCGTCCTCGAGCTCCCGCACCCGCTCCTCGCGCGGCGCCTTCTCGTGGATGGCCATGGCCTCGGCGATATCGGACTCGGCCGCCTCCTTCACCGCCGCGAACACGTCGTCGCCGTAGTCCGTCCGCACCTCGTACCGGATCGGCTCAATCGGCCCCTTGGCCTTCTCGAGCCCGGCGCGCAACTCGAGCTGGAGATCGATCGAGGCCTCGATCCAGCGCTTCGACTCCTCGAGGCCGGCGGCGATCAGCTCCTCGGTGATCTTGGGCGCACCCTGCTGGTAGAGGTCCCAGGTGGCCTCGGTGCCACCGGCCTCGACCATCATGATGGCGACGTCGCCGCTGTCGGTGCGACGGCCGGCGACCACCAGCTCGAACGTGGACTCGTCGCCCTCCTGGTAGGTGGGGTGCGCGACCCACTCGCCCTCGTGATGGGCGAGCCGGACCGCGCCGATCGGGCCGTTGAACGGGAGGCCCGACACCATGAGCGCAGCCGACGCGCCGTTGATCGACGCGATGTCGTGAGGGTTCTCGAGGTCGGCCCCGAGGATGGTGGCGATCACCTGGACCTCGTTGCGGAAGCCCTCGGGGAACGACGGCCGCAGCGGCCGGTCGGTGAGGCGGCAGGTGAGGACTGCCTGTTCGCCGGGACGGCCCTCACGGCGGAAGAACGAGCCCGGGATCTTCCCCGCCGCGTACATCCGCTCCTCGACGTCGACGGTGAGGGGGAAGAAGTCGATGCCCTCGCGGGGCTTGCTCGTGACCACCGTGCTGAGCAGGGTCGTGTCGCCGATCTGGACGACGACGGCGCCGTCGGCCAGGGGGGCGAGGCGGCCGGTCTCGAACGACATGGTCTTGCCGGCGCCGTTGACGACGCCTTCGACGCGGACGGCGCCCTCCGCCTGTCTGCCCTCCACCGGTGTGCCCTCCACCTGTGTGCCCTCCACCTGTGTGGTGGCCATGGGAACGCGCTCCTCTCTCCGTGACCCCTCGGGCCACGGGGTTGTGCGGGAGAGGCCCCGGTTCCCAGTTGTCACCGTCCGGACCGGCTCCTGCACGGCCCGGGCGGTGGCGACTGACAACCGACGTCGCTCTCGCGCCTTCCTGCTCTCAAACGCCGAGGAGCGGCGGGCCGCTCCCCGTCTCCCGAGCTACCGGCGCAGGCCGAGCTTGGCGATGAGCGCCCGGTACCGCTCGACGTCGTTGCGCCGAAGGTAGTCGAGCAGCCGGCGCCGCCGGCCCACGAGGATGAGCAGGCCCCGGCGCGAATGATGGTCCTTGGCGTGGACCTTCAGGTGCTCGGTCAGGTGGTTGATCCGGTCCGTGAGGAGGGCCACCTGCACCTCGGGCGAGCCGGTATCGGACTCGTGGAGGCGGTGCTCGGCGATCGTGGCTGCGGTGTCGGGCATGCCGTGCGGCCTTGCTGGAGGTACGGAAGGGCGTCGGCCACATGCCGACGCGCGCCCGAATGCTACCAGGAGCGCGCAAAGTCGTCAGAACGCCTCCACGAGGCGGCGGGTCGCTTCCACGTCGCGGGCCATCTGGTCGACGAGGGCGGAGGCCGAATCGAAGCGCTCCTGACCCCGGAGCCGCTCGAGGAAGCGGACCTTCACGTAGTGGCCGTAGAGGTCGCCGTCGAAATCGAGGACGTAGGCCTCCAGCAGTGACGCGGCCTGCGCGTGGAATGTCGGGCGCGTGCCGAGCGAGACGGCCGCCGGCCGCTCGACCCCGTCGCCGTCGGGCTCGGCGGCGTCGACCAGCGTGCCGGCGTAGACGCCGTCGGCCGGGAGGCAGATCTGCTGCGGGACGGCGAGGTTCGCGGTCGGGTAGCCGAGGTGGCGGCCTCGGCGGTCCCCGACCTCCACCGTTCCCCGCACCTCGTGCGGGCGCCCGAGCAGGCGTGCCGCCTCGGCGACGTCGCCGGCGGCGACCAGCTCGCGGATGTGGGTCGACGAGTAGGGCACGCCGGTGGGGTCCTCCTCAGCCGCCACCAGGCCGAGCCCGACCACGCCGAAGCCCAGCTCGGCGCCCATCCGCTCGAGGAGCGGGACGTTGCCGCCGCGCCCGTGCCCGAAGTGGAAGTCGGCGCCGACGACGACCAGCCGGGCCCGGAAGCCGTCGACGAGCACCTCGCGCACGAACTCCTCGGCCGGCTCCTTGCTGCGCACCTCGTCGAACGCCAGGACGAAGCACGCGTCGAGATATCCGGTGGCGTCGAGCAGCTCGAGGCGCTGCTCCAGGGTGGTGAGCAGCTTGGGCGCCGACTGGGGCCGCACCACCTCGGCGGGGTGGCGGTCGAAGGTGACGCAGGCTGCTCGGAGCCCGCGGGCGTCGGCGAGCTCGCGCACCAGGCGCAGCACCGCCACGTGCCCGCGGTGGACGCCGTCGTAGACGCCGATGGTGACCACCGCGCCCGCGCCTTTTCGCTCGAGGTCCGAGAATGCGCGGAGGATCTTCACCGGGCGGCCCGCACGTCGATCGGCCGCACGTCAGTCGGCCTCGACGCGCGCGAGCACGACCGTCGGGCGCACCGCCGCGCGGCGGCGCTCGTAGACGGCGAGCAGGTCGCCGTCCGGCCCGACCATCGCGAACGGGCCCGGCCCGGCCAGCTCCTCGGCGGGACCGAGCGCGGGCGCGGGGAAGGTGACACCGTGCGCAACCGCCCGGGCCTGCTCGGCGTCGACGTCGACCCGCTGGAGGTCGCGCGTGGCGTCGACCGGCGGTAGCACCACTCTCCCGGGGTCGGCTTCAATCGCCTCGATGGTGTGCGCCTCTTCGAGCACGAACGACCCGACGCGCAACCGTCGCAACGACGCCAGGTGCGCGCACCCGCCCAGCGCGGCGCCGAGGTCGGCGGCCAGCGACCGGACGTAGGTGCCGCTGCTGCACTCCACCAGCGCGGTCGCGACCGGGTACGAGCCGGGCTCGAAGTCCTCTACGTCGAAGCGATCGACCCGCACCCGGCGCGGCGCGCGCTCCACGTCTTCCCCTCGCCGGGCGAGCTCATGGAGGCGGCGACCGCCCACCTTGACCGCCGACACCATCGGGGGGACCTGCTCGATCTCGCCGACGAAGCCGCGGGCGGCGGCCTCGACCTCGTCGCGGGTGAGTGGCATGGGCCGGCGGTCGAGCACGTCGCCCGCGCCGTCCAGGGTGCTGGTGGCCACGCCGAAGGCGATGTCGCCCCGGTACGCCTTGCCCGCGTCCTGGAGGAAGCGGAGTAGCCGGGTCACGCGCCCGAGGCCGACGAGCAGCACCCCCGTCGCGTCGGGGTCGAGCGTGCCCGCGTGCCCGACGCGGCGCTGGCCGTAGACCTTGCGGAGCTTGGCGACCACGTCGTGCGACGTCCACTGCGCCGGCTTGTCGACGACCACCAGACCGTGCGTGGCGAGCGGCACCGGCTCAGCCCGTGTTCGGTAGGGCCTGCTGCACGCGCGCGACGACTTCCTCGATGGTGTCGCTCGACGTGAACCCGGCTGCGAACCGGTGGCCGCCGCCGCCCTCGGCCTCGGCGATCCGACGGACGTCGACGGCGCCGAGCGAGCGGAGGCTCACCCGCACGGTGCCGCCGGCCTCCTCCTTGAGGACGCAGCTGATCTCGGCCTCGGCGGTACGGCGCACGATGTCGATGAGGCCCTCGACCTCCTCCATGGTCACGCCGTGCTCGCGGAGGTCGTCCTGGGTCACCGCCGTCCACACGAAGCGGCGCTCGCGCACGAGGCGGGCGCGCTCGAGCACGTCGCCCAGCAGCTTCAGGTACGCGAACCGGTGTTCCTCGAACAGGGTGCGGCTCAGGGTCGACACGGGGACGTCGTACTCGACGAGCTCGCGCGCCATGTCGAACACCGCCGGCGTGGTGGTGTCGTACTGGAACCGGCCGGTGTCGCAGACGAGCGCGGTGTAGAGGCATACGGCCGCGTCGTGGTTCAGCGGGAGGCCGAGCGCGGCGATGAGCCGGTGCACAAGCGACCCGCTCGCGGCCGCGTCGGGGTCGATCACGTTGATCGTGCCGTAGCGGTCGTTGGAGATGTGGTGGTCGATCACGATGAGCTCGCCGGCTGCCTTGGCCGGCGGCTCGAGGTCGCCCAGGCGGTCGATCGAGCCGCAGTCGAACGTCATCATGACCTCGGGCTCGCGGGGGAACTCCGCCGGTGGGACGAGCAGGTCGAGGCCGGGAAGCTCGCGGTAGTGGGGCGCGACGACGAACGGGCTCGGGAACGAGGCCACGCAGTCGCGTCGCGCTGCCCGCAGCACGTGGAAGAGGCCGAGCGTGGAGCCGAGGGCGTCGCCATCGGGGCTCACGTGGCAGGCGAGGGCGACCTGCGACGCGCCGTTCATCGCGGCGACGGCGCGTGCGAGCTCGGAGTCGACCTCGGAGCTGGTCGTGCGCTCGCTCACCTGCCCTCCACCTCCTGGCCCTCTCCTTCGTGCAGGCCGCGGATGATCTCCTCGACCCGCTGGCCCTGGGCGATGGCGGGATCTTCGCGGAAAACGAGGTCGGGGAGGTACTTGAGGCGGACCTCGCGGCCGAGCACGGCTCGCAGGTGTCGCCCCGCGCGCTGGAGTGCGCTGCGGGTCTCCTCGTGCTGCTCTTCGGGCCCGAGCACCGAGTAGTAGACGGTGGCATGGCGCAGGTCGGGGCTCACCTTCACGCCGGTGAGCGTGACGAAGCCGAGGCGCGGGTCGGAGAGGCGCTCGACCTCGTCGGCGAGCGTCTCGAGCACGACCTCGTTCACTCGGGCGGTGCGGGGGTAGCGGCGAGGCGGGTGCGGGCGCGTCACGGCAGATGCTCCTCGCCGAGGCCGGCGCTCCCGTCGAGGTAGGCGGTCTCGGCGTCGAGGAGCTCCACGTCGGGACGGGTGTCGACGAAGCGCCGGACGTTCTCGATGACGTCGTGCAGCTGCCGGTCGCTCTCGGCCACCACCGCCACCGCGATGGCGGCCCGCTGCCACTGAGCGTGGTGGTCGACCTCGGCGACGGACAGGCGGTACCGGTGGCGCAGCCCCTCCACGATGGGGCGGACGGCGGCGCGCTTGGCCTTGAGCGACCGGCTGGCCGGCACATGGAGGTCGAAGCAGACCGCGGCCGCGTGCACGGGACCATCTTCGCGCTCGTGCGGTCGTCCACCCGACTCACTAGCGGATGTCGAGCGCGAACCTGAGCGCCCGGTCGAGCTCGGATCGCTTGGCTTCCTCGAGGCGCCCGACCGGGTCACGATCGAGCAGGTGACGTGGGAGTCGGGCAACGTCGTCGCAGTTGATGACGCCCTCGGCGGGTAGTCCTTGGTCGGGGCCCACGGCGACCTCGGATCGGAGTCCCCGAACCGATCGGCTGACCGCAGCGACGGTGATCCGCTCGAGCACGGGGATCGCGGCATCGCGGGTGAGCACGCAGACCGGCCGTCTGCCCATGGGCTCGGGGGCGTCGGCCCACACGATGTCGCCTCGGCTTACCACGGCTCCATCGTCTCGGTCGCGAGCTTGGTGTACGCCTCGTTGATGGCCGGGTCCTCGGGTTGCTCCGTGTACGCCCGGCGGTACTCCTCCGCGACCTGCCGTTCCTCGTCGTCGTCGATGAGCGCTTGGATCGCCTCCCGCACCGCCGCGGTCCGGTTCTCGAACTTTCCCCGACCGACGTACTCGTCGAGCTTCGCCAGCATCTCGTCCGGGAGACGGAGCGCAATCTGCTTCGTCATACAGTTAGTATACCGTCTGCGCCGGAGGCCCCGGCGCGCCAATCTCGGGGGCTACGGTCCGGCAGATGGCGCGGCGGGTCGTGACGGTGGCATTGGTGGTGACCCTGCTGGCCGCCGGCGGGAATGAAGTCGAGCGGCCGGATCGCTCCTCGGGCGGGCTGCCCGCGCTGCACGCTGAGCCGGATCCGGGGAACGGCGGGCGCATCGTCGACGATAAGGGCCGCGAGGTCCTGCTGCGGGGCGTGAATGTCAACGCCCTGGCCGAGTACTGGGAGGGCACCGACTTCCGCACGACGTTCCCGTTGAAGAAGGACGACCCGGCCCGCATGGCGTCCATCGGCTGGAACACGGTTCGCCTCCTGCTCTCGTGGTCGAGGGTCGAGCCCGAGCCCGGCCGGTACGACGAGCGCTACCTCGACCGGGTCGCCCGCGTCGTGAACCGGCTAGCGGCGGTCGGCATCTACACGATCATCGACCTGCACCAGGACGCCTGGGGCGCGACGCTCGCGGGCCGGGCCGACGAGCAGTGCGGGCCGCCGCAAACGCCCGCGCTGGGATGGGACGGCGCGCCCGGATGGGCGACACTCGACGGCGGCGCGGCGCGGTGCTGGAACGGCATCCGCGAGCTCAGCCCCGCGGTGACGGCGGCGTGGGACGCGTTCTTCGCCGATCAGCCGGCGGCGGATGGCATCGGCGTGCAGACGCACTACGTCGAGATGCTCGGCCACGTCGCCGAGCGCTTCGCCGACGACCCCACCGTCGCCGGCTACGACCTCATGAACGAGCCCAACGCGTTCAGCAACGAGCACCAGGCCGCGCTGTCCGCCTTGTACGAGCAGGCTCTCGCCGCGATCCGAGCGGGTGAGGAGGCTGGCGGCGGGTTCCCGCACCTGGTGCTGTTCGAGCCGTCGGCGTTGTGGTCGGCGACCGGCCGGGGCGCGCCACCCGACTTCACCCGCGACGAGAACGCGGTGTACGCGCCCCACCTCTACACCGGCGGGTTCACCGGCGGGCCCATCACCGCCGAGGCGTTCACCATCGCACGCGAGGAGGCGCGCGCCTTCGGCGGAGCGCCGGTGCTGTCGGGCGAGTGGGGCGCCGACCCCGAGCGTGCGGGACCGGCCGGCGACGGCTACTTCGTCGAGCACCAACGCCTCCAGGACGAGTTCCGGGTGAGCGCCACGCTCTGGACCTGGCGGGAGAGCTGCGGCGATCCCCACAAGGCGGGCGACGTGCGCGCCGGCGAGGTTCCCGAGGTCTGGGGCGAGTTCGAGGTCGACTGCGCCGACAACTCGGTCACCGGGATTCGCAACGACCTCGTCGGCGACCTGACCCGGGGCTACGTCCGGGCCGCGCCGGGCCGGTTGACCGCGACCGCGTATGACCCGGTCGCCGGCGCCCTGGTCGCCTCGGGCGAGGCGCCCGACGACGATGGGCCAGGACCGCTGATCGCGTTCCATCCCGGGCCGCGCACCAAGGATGTGAAGCTGACGGTGGAAGGGCTGGCCGACCCCGAGCTCCAGCAGGTCGAGGGCAGCGGAGTCCTCATCCGCGCCCGGCCCACCGGCGGTCCCTGGGAGCTCCGGGTCGAACTGCGTTCGTGATCTCCACGACAGCGAGCGCCTTTTTGCGCGGTGTCAGGGGAGCCGGGCTGCTCGAGATAGCCGCCGTACGAGCGGCCGTCGTCGCGCAGGATGTTGCAGTAGTTCCAGAGCCGCTGGACCAGGCCGTTCGAATCGCTCATCGTGGCCTTCCCGCTAGCTCAGTCGGCTCCGCGGGTCCAGACCCCACTCCCAGGAGGGATCCTCGCTCTCATCCGGCGTGCGTTCCGCGGAACGCTTTCGCGCCCACATCAGGTCGTCGGTGGCAAGGCTGAGGTCGAGCAGATCGCCGGCCCAGAGAGAGCCGCAGGTCTCGGCAGTGATGCGAAGACCGGCTTCGGCATTGAGCTCCTCGATACTCGGAGCGGCCTGATCGACAGCTCTGTAGGCCGGCGCGGGGTCGATCGGTGTGCCGTCAGGACGGGAGAACTGGGGCTCGCCGGCTTCGTCGAGCTCGAGACCGTATCCACCCTCGTGAACACAGCGGTGATGGAACCAGCACAACCCGATGAGGTTGGCGAGGGACGTCTCGCCGCCGCGTGCGTGGTGCTCGACGTGGTGGATCTCGGCGACCGGGCGGTCGCAGCCGGGGAAGCGACAGCCCTTGTCACGAGAGTGCAACGCCCTCCGCAGGGGTGTCGGGATGGTGCGCGTCTTGCGTCCCACTGCGAGCGGGTTGCCGTCGGCGTCGTCCAGCATGGCGACGAGGCCCGCGTCGCAGGCAAATCGTCGTGCGGTCTCCGGAGCGAGGGCAGGTCCGGCTTCGAGCTCGCACCGCCCGTCGGCGTCGTCAGCCAGTGTCGCGACGTCGACGTGTGCTACCACCAGGTAGCGGTCGCCGCCCAATCGGACATTGGGCTCGCTCACGAGAACGGTCTCCGCCATCGCCACGAACGCGTCGGCACGGCGGGCCGCCGCCGGGGAGTTGGCACGTCGGGTTTCCGGATCATCGCTGGCCGCGGGGCGTTCCGCGGAACGCACTTTTTCCACAGCCTCGAGGGCGGCGAGCACGGCCCGGCCCTCCTCGGGGTCGAGGCGGGCGGTGATGAGCAAGCTCCCATCGTCGTCCCACCGGGACCGGAGGTAGCGGCGCTCATGACGGGCGTTCGCCTCTTCGATCTCCTCGTCGCGACGGAGGCACGAGCTGTAACCCCGAACCAGCCGCTCGAGCTGGGCCCCCGTCGCGTGGCGAGCCCACGTCACAAGGGTCTCCTCCGTCGACCGCTCCGCGACCCTCGTAAGGGCGCGGACCTGTGAGTACGACGGCTCCCCGTTGGAGAAGGCCTCGGTGATGAGCGGAAGACCCTCGAGGGCGCGGGCCACGCGCACCTTCTCCTGGGCGGAGCGGCGGGCGATGCCGCACTTCCACCCCAGCCACATCGCGCACGACCAGCAGCCCCACTGCTCGTAGCCCTTGCGCCGGTCGTATTCGGCGACGTTCAAGAGCCAACGGCACTCGGCGGAGGCCAGATGGCCCGCCTGGCTGACGATGTCGGCCTCCAGCCGTTCCAGCGGCAGGCACGCCGCCCGCTCCGCCACTTCCTGCACGTCCATCTCGACCTCCCTGGGTCGTCGCGTCACCAGGACCGAGGGGAAAGAGGACGCCAGGAGCCTGCCCGAACGTCAGTTCGAGTGTAGCACTCCCCGGCACCGAACGGCAGCCGAGAAACACAGCATTTGGGCTGGTCAGAGGGCATCCGCGGTAGTGGGTCAGTTGTTTTTGGCCGGGAAGGCGCGAAAATCGACCTGCCGATGAATGTCCGTGACGAGGACCTGGACGAATACCTCGCTGCCCTCGACGCTGGCTGGCGAGCGATCGCACTCGTCATGATCATCGTTGCCCTCGCTCTGCTGGTAGCAGCGGCTGCCGCGCTTCTGGCCTTCTTCGAGCTGTACCCCAGTTGGCTGACCCGAGGCTTCCCCAAGCCGGCTTGACCGAGGCAGTACGGCCAGGCCGATGCCTGACCGCTCACGCAAGAGGCCGCGGGACATGAACGCTCTGGCCGCGCAGATCGTGGGGGAAGCCACCGACGAGGACAAGGCCCCGCACAACCCCTACGAGGGGAAGGACCCGGCTGCGGTCGAGCTCGGCCGACGCGGCGGGCTCAAGGGCGGGAAGGCCCGGGCGAAGAAACTCACCGCCAAGCAGCGGTCAGAGATCGCTCGGCGAGCCGCGCGGAGCCGCTGGGGAGATCGTCGCTCCTGAGATATCACCCGCTTCCGTGCTGACCGCCTCCGCGATTTCGAGGCCGACGTGCCGCGTCGACGCCACTGACACCTACCGTCGAGCCCGGCTCCTCGCGATCGTGGAAGAGCTCGCCTCGTGGCGCGCGTCACTCCACCAGCACGCCGCGGACCTCCTGGACCGGGTAGCGCTCGCTGGAGCGCAGGACGGCGGAGCCGATGGGGGTGGGACGGGCGGGGAGGCCGGGGCCGGTGAGCACCAGGTCGGCCGCCCAACGGGCGGTGACCTCGACGTCGTAGGTGCCCTTGGTCTCGTAGGTGAAATGGGCGGCGGGCTCGGCCTCGGAGCCGGGCGAGTCGGCGGTTACCGACCCACCGTCGCCCATGTCGAAGGTCACCTCGTCGAGACGCGCGGTGCCGGTCACCGTCCACTCGCGGATGCTGGCGCTGACGGCGAGCTCGCTCGGGCCCTCGTACCAGAGCCAGGTGTCGAGGCCGGTGAGGCCGGTGGGCCTCGGGTTGAGGCCGAGCGCGGGACGGTCGATGTCGCGCAGAGCGGAGCGCCAGATCTCGGCGATGGTCGGGACCGGCGAGAGCTGGGGCAGGGCCGCCACGCCGGCGGCGTTCAGCGGAACGCACCGCCCCTCCAGGTTGACGACCGCGCCCGAGAGGTCCTGCACGATCATCGTGAAGGGCCGCCCGACCTGGCCGAAGCCGGCATCACACACCGGGTCGACCGGTGCGAGGCTCCCGGTCCCGAGTGGGACCCACACATAGCGGTACGGACTCGGCGCGGCCGGGTCGTCGGTGGAGATGGCCACGGGTGAACCCGACTGTTCTGGGGCAAGGATCCCGACGATGACCGTGGTACCAACGACCGCTCCACTGCCAGTCGGATTTGAGCCATCGCCCTCCACGCCATGAGCTGTCTCGCCTGCAAGAAATGACGCGCACGCAACCGCGACGAAAGCAACGCGCCTCAACCCTCCACCGTTCCTTCCTGTGCCGGTGACCAGTCAGCGATGCGCCATTGGCCAGACGGGCCCGACGAGATAACGACGATCCACGCCTTCGCCTTCGGCGCTCGAGGACGGCCGTCTCCGACCTCGGCTCCATTCGCATCGACAATGTGCTCGATATTCATCACGTCGGTAACGCTCAGCGACACGAACCGCTCTCGTGTGTCAAGCACATCCACCGAGACGACGTAGTAGCCGTCATCTGCTGCGTGCCAGTTCTTGTTAGCCAGTTCTTGGAAGATGCTCACCTGGCCCTGGTGGTCTTCTGTGCCCGGGACGTACAGCTCCGAGATGACGGCCGGATCAGGATTTTCGGTAAGCCATCGGAAGTTCCCCACCAGCGACTCGAAGATCGCCACGTAGTCATCACCCGTGTTCTCGAGCGGGGGTCTCGGAGTGCCGTGGAGCGAGCCGCCGGGGATCGGCTCGCTGAGGTCGATGCGGGCCGACGCCGCCGTCGTGGAGGTGCGTTCCGCGAAACGCTCGGGCTCGGGCCGGGGGGCGTCGCCGGCGGCCCCTCCCCCGTCTCCCCCGCTGCTGCAGCCCACCAGCACCAGCGCTGCCGCCACCGCGGCTGAGACCACGACAGAGCGTGAAGAAGCGGGCCTCATCGCCTCTCCCTGTGCCTAGCGACCTGTCAGGAGAGTACGCCCTCTGTCCGGTTCGCGCCAGAGGTTCTTTTCCACACCCTCAGGTGCGGGCGATCTCCCTCACGTCGTAGGTCTCGATCACGTCGCTCTGCTTGAGGTCCTGGTAGTTCTCGAGGCCGATGCCGCACTCGAAGCCCGAGGCCACCTCGCGCACGTCGTCCTTGAACCGCTTCAGCGACGAGATCTGGCCGTTCCAGATCACGGCGCCGTCGCGAAGGAACCGCACCTTCGAGCCGCGGGTGATCGTTCCCTCCCGCACGTAGCAGCCGGCCACCCTGCCGACCCGCGGGATCGAGAACACCTCGCGCACCTCGGCCTCGCCGGTGACGACCTCCTCGAACTCCGGCTTGAGCATCCCGACGAGCGCCTGGCTGACGTCCTCGAGCACCTGGTAGATGACCTCGTAGAGGCGCATGTCGACGCCCTCGGTCTCGGCGAGCTCGCGGGCCTTGCGGTCGGGCCGGACGTTGAAGCCGATCACGGTGGCATTCGACACCGCCGCCAGGTTCACGTCGGACTCGCTGACGCCGCCCACGGCGCGGTGCACGAACGACAGCCGTACCTCGTCGTGCTCCTGGTCGAGCTTGCGCAGCGCCTCGGTGACCGCTTCGAGCGAGCCCTGCACGTCGGCCTTGAGCACCAGGTTCAGGGTGGCGACCTCGCCCCGCTGCACCATCGCGAAGATGTCCTCGAGGCGGATGCCGCCGGCGAGCGTCATCGGGTGCGACAGCGCGGCGACCCGGCGGCGGCGGGCCCGGGCCTCGGCCACCGTGCGGGCGGTCTTGTCGTTGGGCGCGACCCGCAGCTCGTCGCCCGCCAGCGGGACGTCGTCGAGACCCAGCACCTCCACGGGCACCGACGGGCCGGCCTCGGTGACCTGACGGCCCTCGTCGTCGAACATCGCCCGCACCTTGCCCCAGCCTCCGCCGGCCACCACGGGGTCACCGACGTGCAGCGTCCCCCGCTCGACCAGCGCCGTGACCACCGGACCGCGACCGGGGTCGAGGTTCGACTCGAGCACGAACGCCCGCGCCGGCACCTTGGGGTTGGCTCGGAGTTCGTCGGCGAGGCTGACGTCGGCGGTGAGCAGGATGGAGTCGAGCAGCTCGTCGACGCCGCGGTTCTCGGGCGCGGCGACGTCGTTGACGATCACGTCGCCGCCCCACTCCTCGGGCACCACCTCCTGCTCGACGAGCTGCTGGCGCACCCGCGTGGGGTCGGCGTTCTCGCGATCGACCTTGGTGACGGCCACGACGATCGGCACCTCGGCGGCGCGGGCGTGGCTGATCGCCTCGACCGTCTGGGGCATTACGCCGTCGTCGGCCGCCACCACGAGAACGGCGATGTCGGTGGCCTGCGCGCCACGCGCCCGCATCGCCGTGAACGCCTCGTGGCCCGGCGTGTCGATGAAGGTGATCTCGCGGTCGTTCTTCTCGACCTGGTACGCACCGATGTGCTGGGTGATCCCGCCCGCCTCGCCCTCGACGACGTTGGTTTCGCGGATCCGGTCGAGCAGGGTGGTCTTGCCGTGGTCGACGTGGCCCATCACCGTGACGACCGGGGCGCGCGGCTCGAGGAGCGCCTCGTCCTCCTCTTCGTCGTCGTCGCCGAGGAGCGCCTGGAGCTCGAGCTCCTCCTCTTGGCCCGGCTCGACCAGCAGGACCTCGGCGCCGAGCTCGTCGGCGATGAGCTCGACCATCTCGTCGGCGAGCGACTGGGTGCCGGTGACCATCTCGCCCGCATCGAACAGCAACCGGACCAGGTCGGCGGTGGTGCGATTGAGCTTCGGGGCCAGCTCCTGGATGGTGATGCCGCGCGGCACGACGATCTCGCCCTCGGGGACGGGAGCATCGGCCGGCGTGAGCTGGGGGATCGCCTGCGGCCCGAGATCCTCGAAGTTGCGGCGACGACGCTTCTTGCGCCGGGGCCGCTGGCCGAACGGGCCCCCGGGCCGGCCCCGTCCGGGACCGCCGGGCCCTCCGGGGCCGCCCCGACCGCCCGGACCGCCCGGACCACCGGGACCACCGGGACCACC
>JBOGFI010000154.1:0-8064 GCA_050743365.1 Acidimicrobiia bacterium
CCTCCGGGCGGTCGACGCCGTCGTCGGCATCGGGCGGATCCGGTACACGTCGCCCCATCCCAAGGACCTGCGACCGGAGACGATCGCGGCCATGGCCGAGTGCCCGGCCGTGTGCGAGCACCTACACCTCCCACTCCAGGCCGGCAGCGACCGCACACTCGCCCGGATGCACCGCGGCTACACCGCCGAGCGCTACCTTGCCCGGCTGGCGGCGGCGCGGGCTGCGATCCCCGAACTCGCGGTCACGACCGACCTCATCGTCGGTTTCCCGGGCGAGACCGACGCCGACTTCGAGCGCACGCTCGAGGTCGTCGACCAGGCGGGGTACGACGCTGCCTACACGTTCGTGTTCTCCCCCCGTCCCGGGACGCCGGCCGCCGACATGGTGGACGACCTCGTGCCCACCGCGGTCGCGCAGGACCGGATGCGCCGCCTCACCGAGCGGGTCGAGCGCCACGCCCTCGCGAAGCACCGAGCGCGCGTGGGTCGGGTCGAGGAGGTGCTGGTCGACGGGCCGTCGAAGAAGGACCCGGCGGTCCTCTCGGGCCGGACCCGCCAGAACAAGCTGGTCCACTTCACGCCCGGCGATGGCGGACCGGTGCCGGCCGCGGCTGCGTACGCCGAGGTGCACGTCACCGGCGCCGCCCCCCACTGGCTGCGGGGCGAGCACGTGGCGACGACCGTCGTGGCGCGCCCGGCTCGCACCCGCATCCCCGTCACGGTGGAGTGAGGGTCACCCACCTCGCCCTGATCGGGCCCACCGCATCCGGCAAGTCCGAGCTGGCGCTCGCGATCGCCCGGTCGCTCGGCAACGTCGAGATCGTGTCGCTCGACTCCATGCAGGTGTATCGCGGGCTCGACATCGGCACCGGCAAGCCCACCGCGGCCGAGCGGGCGGCCGTTCCTCACCACCTGATCGATTGCGCCGACGCGTCGGAGGACTGGTCGGCGGCGCGCACGCAACTCGCCGCTCGCGTCGCGGTCGCCGGCATCGACGCGCGCGGGCGGCGGGCCCTCCTGGTCGGTGGGACCGGCCTCTACGTGCAGGCGGTGGTCGACGACCTCCACTTTCCCGGCGAGGACCTCGACCTCCGAGCCGAGCTCGAGGCGTGGACGGCGGAGCCGGGCGGGGTGGCAGCCGCTTACCGCGAGCTGACCGAGCGCGACCCCGGGGCGGCTGCCAGGGTCGACCCCCACAATGCCCGCAGGATCGTGCGCGCCCTCGAGGTCATCCAACTCACGGGAAGGACCTTCTTGTCGTTCGGCCCCGGCGTCGGCCACTTCGGCCCCACCGCCTTCCCGGTGCGCCTGGCCGGGATCTGGTTGCCGCGGGCGGTGCTCGTCGACCGTATCGCCCGCCGGGTCGCGATGATGCGAGAGGCCGGGCTGCTCGAGGAGGTGCGACACCTCGCCAGGAGCAACGGCGGGCTCTCGCGTACCGCCCGTCAGGCGATCGGCTACAAGGAGCTGCTCGCACACCTCGAGGGCGCTGAGCCGTCTGTGGATGCCGCGTACGAGACCGTGGTCCGACGCACGCGCTCGTTCGCCCGCCGCCAGCGCATGTGGTTCCGGCGCGACCCACGGATCACGTGGTTCGGAGCCGCGGGGAATCCGGCCTCGGTCCTGCCCGCCCTGCTGGCAAGCTGGGCACGATGAGCACGATCCGGCTGGCGAAGCTCCACGGCGCCGGCAACGACTTTGTCGTCTGGCGACCCCCGTCCGAACCGCGGGGTGTCGTGACCGAGTCGTTCTACACGCGCATCTGCGATCGGCACCGCGGCGTGGGCGCCGACGGGGTCATCACGATCCTGCCCGGGCGCGACGGTGCGGACTGCACGATGTGGCTCCACAATGCCGACGGCAGTCGCGCCGAGATGAGCGGCAACGGCGTGCGCTGCCTGGCGTGGGTGGCCAACCGCGCCGGGCTGGGCGACGGCAAGCGACTCGTCGTCGACACCGACGCCGGGCGCCGAGAAGTCGAGCTCGAGCTCGACGCCGCCGGTGACGTCGCCGCTGCCACCGTCGACATGGGCCCGGTGACGTTCGAGCCCGCGCACATCCCGCTCGACGCGCCGGGCCCGTTCGAGCTCGAGGCCACTTATCACGGAGTCAGCTACCGGGGGGATGCCGTGGGGATCGGCAACCCGCACCTCGTCCTGTTCGTCGACGATCCGGCGACAGCGCGAGTCACCCAGCACGGTCCCCATCTCGAGCACGACGCTCGGTTCCCCAACGGTGCGAACGTGGAGTTCGCCGCGGTCACCGGCGAGAACGAGCTCACCATGCGGGTCTGGGAACGCGGGGTGGGGGAGACGTTGTCGTGCGGTACGGGGGTGTGCGCGGCGGCCGCCGTCGCGCACCGGCGGGGCCTGGTCGGCGACAACGTCGTCGTACGAGTGCCGGGCGGTGAACACCGTGTCGAGCTCAGCGAGACCGTCCGGCTGCACGGTCCGGTCGTCCACGTGTTCGACACCGAGGTCGAGCTCTGATGGCCCGGCGTGACGGCCGCCGGCGCCGCCGGCTCACCGCCACCGAGGTCGACCTCGGGGTCGTCCGGCAGCGGGCCCTCCTCGTCGGCACCGGTGCTGACACCCTCACGGTCGACGAAGCGGAGGCGAGCCTCTCCGAGCTGGCGCTGCTCACCGACACCGCCGGCGCCGAGCCGGTGGAGGCCGTGCTCCAGCGACGCGACACGCCCGACCCGGCCACGTACATCGGCTCGGGGAAGGCCGACGAGCTGAGGGGGCTGTCCGACGCCCTCGACGTCGACGTGGTCGTGTTCGACGACGAGCTCACCCCGGCGCAGCAGCGGAACCTCGAGAAGCTCTTCGCCCGTGACGTCGTCGACCGGGTCGCGCTGATCCTCGACATCTTCGCCCAGCACGCCCGCAGCCAGGAGGGCATGGTGCAGGTCGAGCTGGCCCAGCTCCGCTACCGGTTGCCGCGCCTGCGGGGCCGGGGTATCGAGCTGAGCCAGCAGGCGGGCGGGATCGGCACCCGGGGCCCGGGCGAGACCCAGCTCGAGGTCGACCGGCGCCGCATCCAGCGGCGGATGACCAGGCTCGAGGCCGACCTCGTGCGCCTGGCCCGCACCCGAGCCACCCAGCGCAAGGCGCGCCGGCGGCGCGGCCTGGTGACGGTGGCGCTGGTGGGCTACACGAACGCGGGGAAGTCCACCCTGCTGAACCGGCTCACCGCCGCCGACGCGCTGGTCGAGGACCAGCTCTTCTCCACCCTCGACCCCACCACCCGCCGGCTCCCGTTGACGGGCGGAGAGACGGTGCTGCTCTCCGACACGGTCGGCTTCGTGCGCAAGCTCCCGCACGAGCTGGTCGAGGCGTTCCGCTCCACCCTGGAGGAGGTGGTGGACGCCGACCTCCTGCTCCACGTGGTCGACGGGAGCTCCCCCACGGCCGGCGGGCAGATCGAGGCGGTGCGCGAGGTGCTGCGCGACATCGGCGCCGCCCAGCTCCCCGAGCTGGTGGTCGTCAACAAGCTCGACGTCGCCGCGCCCGACGCCGTCGACGACCTGCTTGCCGCGCATGCGGGGGCGGTCGCGGCGTCGGCTGCGACCGGTGAGGGCGTCGACAAGCTGCGCGAGGCGCTCGCGGACCGGCTCCGCGCGCTCGCCCGCATCGTCGAGCTCGCGGTCCCGTACGAGCGCGGCGACGTGATCGCCGCCCTCCACCGTGATGGCGAGGTGCTGGTGGAGGTGCACGGCGACCGTGAGACCCGCGTCCGGGCCCGTATCCCGGAGGCGGGCGTTTCCCGGTTCGCCGACTTCGTCGTCGGCTGAGGCCGTACGCTCCCTCGGATGACCGCCGGCTTCGTCCCGCCGCCGTACCCGCACGACCGGCTCGTCGAACTGCGCCAGATCGCCGACGCAGTGCCGGGGGGAGTGGTCGACGCCTCGGTCGGCACACCGGTCGACCCCCTGCCCGACGCCGCGCTCGGGCCGCTCGTCGCTGCCGCCGCCGGCGCGACGGGCTACCCGCCCTCCATCGGCACTCTCGCGCTGCGCGAGGCGGCCTCGAGCTGGGTCGAGCGCCGCTTCGCAGTTGCGGTGCCGCCCGGTGACGTCATCGCCTGTGTGGGCACCAAGGAGGTCGTGGCCTCGCTTCCCCGCCTCCTCTCACTGCGCGATCCCGCTCGTGACACCGTGCTGTACCCGGCGGTGTCGTACCCGACCTACGAAATGGGCGCCCGCCTCGCCGGGTTGCGCGCGGTTCCGGTCCCCGTGGACCGGGACTGGCGTCTCGACTTCTCCCAGGTGAGCCACGACGACGCCCGACGGGCGCTGCTGCTCTGGCTCAACGAGCCCACCAATCCCACCGGCACCTCGATGATCTCCGACCGCGTGCGCGGCGCGATCGAGTGGGCGAGAGGCCACGGCGCCGTAGTGGCGTCCGACGAGTGCTACGCCGAGTTCACCTACGACGACGCCGGCGAGCCGGCCCCGCCGGTCACCGCGCTGGCAGCCGGCACCGATGGGGTGCTCGCGGTCCACTCGCTGTCGAAACGGTCCAACATGGCCGGCCTGCGGGCGGGGTTCGTCACCGGCGACCGAGACCTCGTCCGCTACCTGGGCGAGGTGCGCAAGCACGCCGGGCTCATCGTCCCCACGCCCGTCCAAGCGGCGGCGGCGGCGGCGCTGGGCGACGACGAGCATGTCCGCGAGCAGCGGGCTCGCTACGCACGGCGGCGCAAGCTCGCGATCGACGGCCTTCGGGGCTGGGGACTCGCGCACGACGGCGGCCCGTCCACCTTCTACCTGTGGCTGTGCGGCGCCGCGGTGGGGCCGCACGCCGGCTGCGACGGCTGGGAGCTGGCCCGCCGCCTGGCGGAGGCCGGCACCCTGGTGATGCCAGGCGACACCTACGGCCCGGCCGGGGTCGACCACGTCCGGCTCTCGCTCACCGTGACCGACGACCGCCTCGCGCTCGCGCTCGACCGGCTCGCCTCCGCACCGGCGTGAGCGAACCGCACCAAGGAGCGCGCGTGGACGAGCTGGCCCGGCAGATCGAGACCCTCTGGGAGGCGCGTGACCACCTCGCCTCGGTCATGGCCGAGAGCGAGGCGCGCCACGCTGTCCACCAGGCCATCGACCTGCTCGATCGGGGTGAGGCGCGGGTGGCCGAGGTCGTCGACGGGCAGGTGGTGGTGCACGAATGGCTCAAGCAGGCGATCCTCCTGCTGTTCCGGCTCGAGCACATGGAGCCGGCCGAGGCGGGGCCGTTCGAGTACCGCGACAAGATCCGCCTCAAGCACGACTACGCGTCGGCGGGAGTGCGCGTCGTGCCGGGGGCGTCGGCGCGCTGGGGCTCCTACCTGGCGCCGGGCGTGATCCTCATGCCCAGCTACGTGAACATCGGCGCCCGCGTCGGCGCCGACACCATGGTCGACACGTGGGCGACGGTCGGCTCGTGCGCGCAGATCGGCGAGCGGGTGCACCTCTCGGGCGGCGTCGGCATCGGTGGCGTGCTCGAACCGCCGCAGGCCGCGCCCGTGATCGTCGAGGACGACGCGACGATCGGGAGCCGCTGCATGGTGACGCAAGGAGCGCGTGTGTGTCGGGGCAGCGTGCTCGGAGAGGGCGTGATCCTCAACCCCGGCATCCCGGTCATCGACGCCCAGACGGGCGAGGAGGTTGCGCGGGGCATGGTGCCGCCGTGGTGCATCGTCGTGCAGGCGAGCCGGAGAAAGCAGTTCCCCGGCGGTGCGTTCGGGCTCGCCTGTGCGTTGATCCTTCGGCGCCTCGAGGAGGGCGAGCGCCACGACAAGGCGAAGCTGAATGAGATCCTTCGCGAGCACGGCGTGGGCCAGTGACTGCCGTCCCGCCGCTGGCGACCGCGGACGCCGGCGACCTGCTCGCGCTCACCGCCGCCCTGGTGGCGGTGCCGTCGCCGAGCCACCGCGAGGAGGCGCTGGCCGCTGCTGTCGAGCACCGCCTGCGCGACCGGGCGGAGGGCCTGGCGCTCGACCGGGTGGGCGAGAACGTGGTGGCGCGCACGGACCTCGGGCGGGAGCGGCGAGTCGTCCTCGGCGGCCACCTCGACACCGTGCCACCCAACGGCAACGAGACCCCCCGGCTCGAGGGCGACGTGCTCCACGGCCTCGGGTCGGCCGACATGAAGGGGGGCCTGGCCGTGCTGCTCCGCCTGGCCGAGGCGCTCGCGACGCCGAGCACCACCCCCCGCCTCGACTGCACGCTGGCCTTCTACGAGTGCGAGGAGGTGGCCGACGAGCACAACGGCCTCCGCCGCCTCTTCGCCGAGCGGCCGGACCTGCTCGCCGGTGACTTCGCCGTGTTGCTCGAGCCCACCGACGGTTGGGTCGAGGCGGGCTGCCAGGGCACGCTCCACCTCGAGGCTCATTTCGAGGGTGAACGGGCGCACTCCGCCCGTCCGTGGCTGGGCCGCAACGCCATCCACCGTGCCGCCGGCGTGCTCGCCCGTCTCGCCGCCCACGACAGTGACACCGTCGACGTCGACGGCCTGCCGTACCGCGAGTCGCTCCAGGTCGTTCGCATCGGGGGCGGCGTCGCCAACAACGTCGTGCCCGACTCGTGCTCGCTGGTCGTGAACCGCCGCTTCGCCCCCCGCTACACGGCCGACGAGGCCCGCGCCCAGGTGGAGCAGCTCCTGGACGGCGCCGACCGGGTGGACGTGCTCAACGCCTCGCCCGGTGCCCCGCCCAACCTGGGCGACCCCCTGGTGGCGGAGTTCGTCGACGGGCTCGGGCTCTCCGTGCGCCCGAAGCTCGGGTGGACCGACGTCGCCCGGTTCGCGTCTCGAGGGGTGCCGGCGGTCAACTTCGGCCCCGGCGACCCCGCCGTCGCGCACACGGCCGGTGAGCTCGTCACCCGCGAGTCGGTCGAACGCTGCTACGAGGTCCTCGCCGGCTTCCTCGGAGACGGGACGGCCTAGGACCGGGGAAGCTCGATGGTGACGACCCTGAGCCGGGCGGGGATCGAGATGATGCGAGCGATCAGAGGCGCCGCAGGACCGTGACCACCTTGCCGTAGAGCGTGACGTCGGCGGGGTCGAAGACGAGCTCGTCCATGTCGGGGTTCTCGGGCCGCAGCACGATCTTGCCCCGGCGGCGCACGAACGTCTTCACCGTGGCCTCCTCGCCCGGTATCCCGGCGACGACGGTGTCGCCGGGATCGGCGGTGTCCTGCTGGCGGGCGACGACGTAGTCGCCGTCGAGGATGCCGGCGTCGATCATCGAGTCACCCCGGACCCGCGCCATGAACAGGTTGCCGGCACCGGTGAAGTCCTCGGGGACGGGCAGGGTCTCCTCGATGTTCTCGGCCGCGAGCACACCGGTGCCGGCGGCGACGTCGCCCACCAGGGGGACGTGGCGGGCCGGGCGTCGCTCGACGGCGGCGCCGGACCCGGGCTCGAAGTGCATCTCGATGGCCCGGGGCTTGGTGGGGTCGCGGGTGAGGTAGCCCTTCTCCTGGAGGGCGGCGAGGTGGGCGTGCACGGTGGAGCTCGACGAGAGGCCGACGGCCTCGCCGATCTCTCGGACGCTGGGGGGATAGCCGCGCTGGCGGACCTCGGCGTCGATGAACTCGAGGACCTGGCGCTGCCGGTCGGTCAGGTCGGTCATCCCATCCTCCTGGGCTTCTCCCGCTCTCACTGCGTCCCGCACCATAACACGATCACACGTTCGGGGCAAACATCTGTTCGAGCTGGGCCTTGACCTCGAACACCCGTTCGTGCTTGGATACGAACAGGCGTTCGGATGCCGCGGCCGACCGTAGCTGTCACACCCCCGTGATTGGCTGCGAGGAGCGGCGGACGGGGCGCTCGGGAGGAGAGTGGAGCAGCAGATGACCACCGTCATGACCACGAGGAGACGGGGGCTCGCGTACGTACCGGAGCTCACGTGCCGGGTACCGAGCCCCCCGTCCGGCGCGTCCCCAGCGCGGCGGGTCTCCGCCGGCACCTACCGGCGCCGGCGAGTGGCCGCCGTCGTGCTCGGGCTGGCGATCGTGGTCGTGGCGGGGCAGGCGGGTGGCGCGCTCGGGGACTCACCCCTCGCGGTCCCCGAGCGCCG
>JBOGFI010000155.1:0-18819 GCA_050743365.1 Acidimicrobiia bacterium
GGCGCCCCCACCGCACCCCCTCCCAGAACCCGGGCGGCGCCTCGCGCCGCGGCAGGTGTCGCACCGCGTCACGCGCCCACGCCACCTCCACCAGCGCCGAGCGCCACTCCTGCGAGCCGGCGAGCAGGTCGTCGACGCCGGCACGCTCCGCCGGGCCGAGCTCGCCGTCGAGGTAGGCGGACAGGCGCTCGTCGGGCGCCGGGACCCCGGTCACGCGACCCGACCCTCCAACGCGGCTCGTAGCAGCCGCCGGCCCCGGTGGATCCGGGAACGCACAGTGCCCACCGGCACTCCCACCGACTCGGAGATCTGCTCGTACGAGAGGTCGGCGACGTCGCAGAGCACGACCGCGACCCGGAACTCGTCGGGGAGCGCGGCCAGCGCCGCCTGCACCTCGTCGGACAGCCCCGACGCCACCTGGTCGGCCGCCGGTGCGGGCGGCACCACCCGGTCGGGATCGGCGGGCAGCGCCTCGGTCGGGCGCCGGCGACGACGGCGCACCTCGTCGAGGAACACGTTGGTCACGATGCGGGCCAACCACCCTTCCAGGGACCCGGGCTGGTAGGTCTCGAGGCCCTTGCGGACCCGGATGAGCGCCTCCTGCACCACGTCCTGCGCGTCGACGTCGTTTCCGGCCAGGCGGTAGGCCACGTTGTAGAGGAAACGCCCATGGTCACGGGCAACTTCCTCCCAGGTGGGGACGCCGTCGGCCATCCAGAGAACGACGTTGGAGGTCAGCCGGTTCCCGGGCCCGGGGCCCGGTACGGAGTCGGTCCCGCTACTTCGCGGGCTTCTCCTCGTCCTCGTCCTCGGCTGCGCCCTCCTTCAGGCCCTTCTTGAACTCCTTCTGGGCCTGGCCCATGGAGCGGGCCAGCTTGGGAAGCTGGGTGCTGCCGAAGATCAGGAGGATGATGCCCAGGATGATGAGGATCTCGGTGGGTCCGATCGTCGAGCCAAGCATCGCGGCGGTCCTTCCTGGGGGTCGCTCGCGTCAGGGTACTCCTCGTACGGAGAAGGTCGACCATCACGATCGCAGGGCGTGGGCGAGGAGCTCGACGTCGTCGAGCGTCGTGACCGAGAACGGGAGGGGCCCGGCCCCCAGGATCAGGGTCTCGACGCCGAGGTCGGACCAGCCGGCGGCTTGCTCGCGCACCTCCCCGACGGTGCCCACGAGCCGCCCGGTCCGCCACTCGTCGAGGGGTTGGGTGACGACGCCGGCGGGCATCACATCGCACATGTGCTCGAAGCGGCGCTCGAGGTCGGCCTGGTCCTCACCGCACAGCGCGTAGAGGCCGAGCGAGCGCCAGACGGTGGCCGGGTCGCGGCCGGCCTGCTGGCAGGCGCGCTCGAGCACGGCGAGGCGGTCGCGATAGGCGTCGGGGGTCCAGACCCAGCAGGTGTTCCACCCGTCGGCACGCTCGGCGGCGACCCGCAGCAGGCGATCGCCCTTGCCGCCGACGAACACCATGGGGCGAGGGTCCTGGAGCGCGGGCGGGAGGTTGCGGGCCCCGTCGGCGCGGTGGTGACGACCGTCGAAGCTGAGGGGACCGCCGCCGAGTAGGCCCGTGCAGACCTCGACCGCCTCGGCGAGCCGCTCGAGCCGCTCGCCCGGCGGGGGCATCGACATGCCGATCGCCTCGTACTCGGGCTCGTACCAGCCGGCGCCCAGGCCGACGTCGAGCCGGCCGCCGCTGATGCGGTCGAGGGTGGCAAGGGCCTTGGCCAGCACCGAGGCGGGGCGCAGCGCCTCGCACAGCACCAGGGTGCCCAGGCGGGGCCCGGTGACACCGCGGGCCAGGGCGGCCAGCGTCACCAGCGGCTCGAACGCGCCCTGCGGCTCCGCCGAGCCGCCGTAGCGGGCGATGTCGAGGAAGAGATGGTCCGACAACCACAGCGAGTCGAAGCCCGAGGCGGAGGCGGAGTGTGCGTGCTCCAGGAGCGTCTCCCAGCGCAGCGGCGACTCCCCCGGCACCGAGTAGTCGTACTGCGGCAGCGCCAGCCCCACCCGCATATCTCTCCTGGTCGCACTCGCTCGGCGGCAGGGTACCTGCCGCCGCCCTTCGGGCCGCTCGCCGCTCCCGCGCGGTGCTGGCGACGAATCGCGGGCTGGCAGGCCTTCCTTCTCGCCGTAGCCTGCGGTGGTGATCGAGTGTGTGCCCAACGTCTCGGAGGGCCGGCGGCGCGACGTGCTCGACGCCCTCTCGGAGGCGGCTGCGCCTTCCCTCCTCGACGTGCACGCCGACGCCGACCACCACCGCTCGGTGTTCACCGTCGCGGGGCCGGGCGAGCGCGACGCCGAGGGGGCGGCCCGCCGATTGGCGCTCGCGACCGCCCGGCTCCTCGACCTGACCGGGCACGAGGGCGTCCACCCCCGTCTCGGGGCGCTCGACGTGGTGCCGTTCGTCGCGCTCACCGAGACCCCCGAGGAGCGCTCGGTGGCCGTCGAGACGGCGCGGTCCTTCGCCGCCTGGGCCGCCGCTGAGCTGGGCGTCCCCGCGTTTCTCTACGGCGACGCCGACCCCGAGGCGCGCTCGCTCCCGGACGTGCGTCGCGAGGCGTTCGTGCAGCGCGCCCCCGACTACGGCCCCGGCGAGACGCGGCACCGCCTCGGCGCCACTGCGGTCGGGGCCCGCCCCCCGCTGGTGGCGGTGAACTGCGACCTCGACCGCGACGACGGCGAGCTCGCCCGGCAGATCGCTGCGCAGGTGCGCGAGCGCGACGGCGGCCTCCCGGGCGTGCGCGCCCTCGGCTTCCCGCTCGCGTCACGTCGCCGCGCCCAGGTGTCGATGAACGTCACGCGGCTCGAGGCGTGCGGCCTCGAGCGGGCGTGCACCGCGGTGCGGCGGCTCGCCTACGAGGGCGGCGCCGACGTGGCCCGGGTCGAGCTGGTCGGTCTTGTGCCCGCGGCCGAGCTCGAGCGGTGCAGCCCCGAGTTCCGCGCCTGGTCGGGCGTCGGCCTCGACCAGACGATCGAGTCCCGCCTCGCGGCCCGGCGTCCCCTCTGACGCCCTGCCGACGTGAGGGAGGTGGGTCAGGCGACGCCGGCCCGGCGGCGGGCCAGGGCGCGCTCGCGGCGCACGCGACGCCGTTCCCGCTCCGACAGCCCTCCCCAGATGCCGAACTTCTCGCCGTGGCTGAGGGCGTACTCGAGGCATTCGAGCCGCACCTCGCAGCCCCGGCACACCGACTTGGCCTCCCGGGTCGACGCCCCCCGCTCCGGGAAGAAGAGGTCGGGGTCGACCCCCAGGCAATTCGCCCGTTCCTGCCAGCGGCGGTCGCCGGCGATCTCCACGTCCGCCAGCAGGGCGGCGGTGACCGCCGCCGCGCTGGCCGAGCTCCCACTGATCGGTTCCACGAGTCCAGACACCGGCGACCCCCTCGTTAATCACGCCGATGGAATTACATTGGTGTTACTATCACCAATCGTGGGCGGTCGCGCAAGGGGTTTCTCCCCGGCGGCGTCCGGGATGGCGGCCTGGCAGGCCGGTGGGTGCCGCGCGATCGCGGTCCAGCCCTCCCCCGCCGACCGTACGATCCGGGTCGTGCCCCAGCTCGAGGCCGTCCTCGGCGACATCACCAGCGCCCGGGTCGATGCCGTCGTCAACGCCGCCAACCAGTCGCTGCTGGGCGGGGGCGGGGTCGACGGTGCGATGCACCGGGCCGCCGGACCGAGCCTCCTCGAGGCGTGCCGGGAGCTCGGCGGCTGCGCCATCGGCGACGCCAAGGCGACCCCGGGCTTCTGGCTCGACGCTCGCCACGTGATCCACACGGTGGGCCCGGTCTGGCAGGGCGGCATGGCGGGCGAGGCCCGGCTGCTGTCGTCGGCCTACAAGCGGTCGCTCGAGGTCGCCGACGAGATCGGCGCCGCGTCGGTCGCCTTCCCGGCCATCTCGACCGGCGCGTTCGGCTACCCGCTCGAGGACGCCACCGAGATCGCGGTGTTCACCGTGGTGGAGGCGCCGACCCGGGTGGAGCGGGTCGAGTTCTGGTGCTTCGACGAGAAGACGCTGGGCGTCTACCAGAAGGTCTTGCGGTCGTAGCTCAGCTCGCGCGGCGCGCGTGGCGGCGGTGCTCGAGGAAGTCCACCAGCACGTAGTCGCCGAGTGTGTCGGGGCTGGTGAAGAAGGCGCGCCCGCGGTTCATGCGCATCATGCGCTCGACGAACGAGCGCAGGTAGTAGCTCTCGTCGAGCATGAACGTGTTGATGCGGATGTCCTCACGCGTGCAGCGCATCACCTCCTTGAGCGTCTCCTCGATGGTGACCGGCGACGGCGGGTACTGGAAGTAGGCCTCGCCGCCCTCGATGTGGGCGGTGGGCTCGCCGTCGGTGACCATGATCACCTGCTTGGTGCCGTGCTGGCGGGCGAGCTGGCGGCGGGCGAGCAGCAGCGCGTGCTGCATGTTCGTGCCCCACTCGAAGTCCCACGACATCTCGGGCAACAGCTCGGGCTTCACCTCGCGCGCCACCCGCCCGAAGCTCACCAGCCCGAAGTAGTCGCGGGGGAACTGGCTGGTGATCAGGGAGTGCAGCGCCATGGCCACCTTCTTGGCGGCGAGGAAGTTGTCGCGCATGGGCATCGACAGCGACACGTCCAGCAGCAGCACCGTGGCGGAGCGCGTGACCACCTCGGTGCGCTCGACCTCGAAGTCGCGTGGCTGCAGGCGAACCGGCGTCCCCGCGCCCTCCCGCCAGATCGCGTTCTTGACCGTCTCCTCGACGTTGAGGTGGAACGGATCGCCGAACTCGTAGGGCTTGTGCTCGAATGCCCACTCGTTGCCGGCACCGGCGCGCTCGATGTCGTGCCGCCCGGTGCGGTCGCGCAGCAGCTTGCGGAACAGGTCGCCCAGGGCCTTCTGGCCGATGGCGCGAATGCCGCGAGGCGTGAGCTCGAAGCGCCCCTCTCGCTGCTCGATGAGGCCGGCTTCCTCGAGCATGCGGGCGAGCTCGGCGAGACGCTCGAGTGAACGGGCGGCGTCGTCGCCGAGCATCTCACGGGCCTTGTCGACGTCGACCTCGGCCAGCTCGCCGGGCTGGGTCGCGGAGCGGAGCAGGTTCTCGAGCTCGTCCATGTCGCCGAGCGCCTCGAGCAGCCCCGACATCTGACCGAACTGGAGCGGGTCGTCCCCGCTGAAGTTCATGCGCCGGTTCCACGGCAGGTCGGGGAACGCCTGCTGGAGGTTGCGGGCGAGCTCATCGACCTGCCAGCGCAGGTCGAGGTCCTCCAGCAGTGCCTGGGCCAGCCCCTGGAGCTGGGCACGCTGCTCCGGGGTCATCGAGTTGAGCAGCGACTGCATCTGGGCCATCGACTGGGCCATCTGCTCGAGCAGCTCGTCGAGGTTGCGGGGGTTGCCGGGGAAGAAGTCGCCGTACTTCTCCATGAACCCCTGGAAGTCGGGCTCCTCGCCCCGCTCGCGCTGCTCGAGCTTGTGGTTGAGCTCGGCGAGCATGTCCTTCATCCGCTGCATGCGCTCGGGCGAGACGTCGCTCATGCCCTCGGACAGCTGGTTGAAGTAGCTCTGGAGGAGCTGCTGGCGCAGCTCGTCCATCAGCTCCTCGAACCGCTGCCGGGCGGCGTCGTCCATGAAGTCGTACTGCTGGAGGGCGGCCACCTGTCCGGCGAGATCGGGAGGCAGCTCCTCGAGCTCGCGCCGTCGCTCGGTGGCGAGGTCCTCGACGATCTCCTGCCGGCGCCGGTCCCCCGACTGGCGGGCGTCGTCGACGCGACGCTCGATCCCCGCCCGCTCCTGGTCGATCACCTCGTGCAGCTTCTCGGCGATGTCGTCGTAGACGCCGCCGAGGTCGCGCCGCTCGAGCTCGTCGCGGCGCCGCTGTCGCAGCCGTTCGAGCATCTCGCGCAGTCCCATGAGGCGCTCGTCGTTGCGGTCGCGGAACCCCTGCTGGAGCAGGCGCCGCAGGGCCGCGTTGAGGTCGCCGTGGTACAGGAGATCGTCGGACATCTCCGAGAGGAGCGCGTCGGCGTCGAGGTCGAAGCCGACCTGGGTACCGTCCCAGCGCGAGTACCGGAAGCCGCGCTTCTCGCGGCGCCAGAATGGCATCGACTCAGGCGCTTCCTTCGGCCGCGGCCTTGACGCGTTGGAGGGTCTGCTCGATGTCGCGCTGGAGCTTGGCCGTCCGCCTCTTAGGCGGCTGGATCACCTTGATGATCCCCGGGTAACGCAGCGCCTCGAACGCCTCGGTGAGGTCGGTGCCGCCGTCCTTCGCCGTGAGCTTGTAGCTCCAGCGGGTGTCCTCCCTCCCGGGCTTCCCAGTCTCGAAGGTGAACTCCTTGCCCGGGTCGGCCACCTTCACCGTGGGCCGGGTGGACCAGCGGAAGATGCCGACCTTGTTCGAGCCCTTGAAGCGGGCGCCGGCCTGGGGACCGGTGGCGCCCTCGATCCACTCCGCCTTGTAGGTCTCCGGGCTCCACTCGCCCATGCGGGTCACGTCGGTAACCAGCGCATAGACCTTCTCGGGCGGCGCCACGATGTGGACGGTCGCGTGTCCCTCGACCCCAGCTGCTGCCATGTCGCCTCTTTCTCCTCCTCGAACTGCGCCGCCAGCCTACGACTCGGGGGCGGCGGGCGGGGCGGGCCACAATCGCAGCGTGAGACCGGCGCGATCCTCGGTGGCGGCGGCGCTCGTCGCCGTCGCCGTCCTGGTTGGCTGCGCCCGCGACGACGAGCCGGTCACGCGGCCGAGCAACGCGTTCTGCGACGCCGCCGTGAGGTTCGAGGATCGGCTCGAGCGGGGCGCCTCCCTCGACGAGCAGATCCGCCTCGTCCGCCGCCTCGTCGCCACCGCGCCGGCCGAGATCACGCCCGCCGCCCGCACCTTCCTCGACGCGTTGGAGCGTCTCCGCGACGACCCCGACGACCCGGCGGTACGCGACGACCCCGACGTCGAGAAGGCCGTCGACGACGTGAACCGCTTCGCCACCAACGGCTGCGACCTGTTCGAGCGCGACGGCGGCGGCTCGCCCCTTTGATGCGTCGCCCGACCACCCCTACGGTGGTCCAGGGACGCATCTATGTCCGGTGGGTCCCGCCTCCCGCGCTCCCGCCGCCGGCACCGCGGCCGCGGTAGGCGGCACGGCCGCCGACCGCGTCCTTGTTGAGCCGCTTCGAGAGGTGGAGTCCCTCGAGCACGAACTCCACCGCCGAGGCCACCCCCGCGGGTGTCTCGCCCACCTCCAGGTCGGCGAGCGTCTGGCGCAGCCCCTTCAGCTTCGGGAGCAGGTGGGCGTACTCCGACGCGGGGACGTCGTCGCCGGTGTGCACCACCAGCCCCTGCTCGAAGGCGGCCACCAGCTCGCCCAGCTTCTCGGGCCGGCACCGGGCCCGGAACACCTCGAGCACCGAGGCCTTGACGATGCGGTCGAGCACCTGCTCCTCGCGGCCGTCGTCGATCGTCTCGAACTCCACCTTGCCCGCCGTCGACGCCACCAGCGCCTCCAGGTCGCTGACCCGGGGCACGACCTCCCCCTCCCCGTTGCGCAGCGCGCGCCGGGCGGCGTTGGCGACGAGCGTCTCGTAGTTGGTGATCGACAGCCGCACCGAGACGCCCGACCGCTGGTTGACGTGCGGGGAGCGGCGGGCCTGCTGGCTGATCTCGGCTACCACCTCGGTCATGAACTCCGGCACGTGCACCGCCAGTTTCTCCGCCTCGAGCGTCCTGACCTCCTGGGCGACGACCTCCATCTCGAGGTCGACGTCGAGCGGGTAGTGGGTACGGATCTGCGCGCCGAAGCGGTCCTTGAGCGGTGTGATGATGCGGCCCCGGTTCGTGTAGTCCTCGGGGTTGGCCGACGCCACCAGCATGAGGTCGAGCGGGAGGCGGATCTTGTAGCCACGGATCTGCACGTCTCGCTCCTCGAGCACGTTCAGCAGGCCCACCTGGATGCGCTCGGCGAGATCGGGCAGCTCGTTGATCGAGAAGATGCCACGGTTGGTGCGGGGCACGAGGCCGTAGTGGATGGTGAGCTCGTCGGCGAGGTAGCGGCCCTCCGCCACCTTGATCGGGTCGACCTCGCCGATGAGGTCGGCGATCGACGTGTCGGGGGTGGCGAGCTTCTCGCCGAAGCGACGGTCGCGTGGGACCCACTCCAGCGGCGTCTCGTCGCCGCGCTCGGCCACGAGCAGCCGGGAGTGCTGCGAGACGGGGTCGTACGGGTCGTCGTTGATCTCGCTGCCGGCGATCGTCGGCGTCCACTCGTCGAGCAGGTTCGTGAGCGACCGGATGATGCGGGTCTTGGCCTGGCCCCGCTCGCCCAGGAAGATCACGTCGTGCCCCGCGAGGAGGGCGTTCTCGAGCTGCGGGAGCACGGTGTCGTCGAAGCCGATGATCCCGTCGACCAGCGGCTCGCCCTCGGCCACGCGGGCGATGGCGTTCGCCCTGACCTCCTCCTTGACCGGGCGCGACACCCACCCGCTGGCTCGCAACTCGCCGAGGGTGCCGGGACGGGTCATAGAGGACACTCCGGGATCGGGGGGGTCGGTGGCAGGCGTGGCAGCGTACCAGCGGCCCCACGGCCGGCCGGCCGTACCCGCGGGCCCGCGGCGTGACGGTTTCCTGCGAGACTGGTCGGCCTCGCGAGCCGGAACGGAAGCGGGAGGGAGCGGGCATGGGACAGCAGGACGACGACCAGTACCTCGCCGCCAGGAAGCGCGTCGAGGCCAGGATGGGGTTCTACATCCACCTCGCCGTCTACGTGGTCATCAACGTCGTCTTCCTCGCCGTCGTGGGCTGGGACTTCCTGTGGGCGACCGTGTTCTGGGGTCTCGGGCTGGGCATGCACGCCGTCGCGACGTTCGTACGCGACAGCGACTGGGCGCGCGGCTGGAAAGAGCGGGCGATCCAGCGCGAGCTCGCCCGCCAGCGCGGCGAGCAGCCGCCTTCGGCGCCGGCAGCGCCCGCCCGGTCGGAGCCGGCGGCGAGGGCGACCGTCCCCGCCGACGAGCGTGACGACCGGACCGCGCCGATCCCGAGCGACAACCCGACCGTCGAGACGACCAAACCGTCGAACACCCGCGACAGCACGAGCTAGCGCGCCAGGCACCCCATCATGAAGCGCGCCGCGGTCGAGCTGGCGGGGATGTGGCGCGCCGAGCGCGCCGTCGGCGATCTGCACCAGCACTTCGTCGAGCCCGGCTTCGACGACACCGCGTGGTCGGAGCTGCCCGTCCCCGGCCACTGGAGGTCGACCGGCGAGTTCGCCGGCAGCGACGGGCCCGTGTTGTACCGCCGGCATTTCGGGCTCGACCGCCTCGAGCCCGGCGGGCGCCGCTTTCTCGTGCTCGACGGCGTCTTCTACTACGGCGACGTGTGGCTCGACGCCGACTACCTCGGGGCCACCGAGGGCTACTTCTTCCCCCACGCGCTCGAGATCACCGACACACTGCGCACCCACACCGGCGACGAGCACACCCTCGCGATCGAGGTGGCCTGCCCCCGCCAGAGCGACCGCACGGCCAAGCGCATCGTCACCGGCGTGTTCTCGCACTGGGACAACCTCGACCCGGCGTGGAACCCGGGTGGCCTGTGGCGGCCGGTGCGGGTCGTCGAGAGCGGCCCGGTCCGACTGGCCCGCCTGCGATGTGTGTGCACCGAGGCGACGGAGGAGCGCGGCCGGCTGCTCCTCGACCTCACGCTCGACCCCGGTGCCGACCCCGAGCCCGCGCCGCTCCCGGTGCGTCTGACCGCGCGCGTCACCGGGCCGGTGCCCGACGACGAGGTGCTCCTCGAGGCCACGCGCGACGTCTCACTCGCCGGCGGCGACAACCACCTCTCATGGACACTCGACGTCGAGCGGCCACCCCGGTGGTGGCCGTGGCGGCTCGGCGAGCCTTCCCACCGGGTCGACGTCGACGTCACGGCGGAGGCTGCCGGCGAGCCGAGCGACGGCCGCCGTCTGCGCACCGCGTTCCGGGAGATCCGCATGCGGCGCTGGCAGCTGCACGTCAACGGCGAGCGGATGTTCCCGATGGGCTCCAACCAGGGACCGACCCGCATGGCCCTTGCCGACGCGGCTGCGCACGAGCTTCGGCGTGACGTCGAGCTGGCGGTCGCGGCCAACCTCGACCTGGTGCGCGTGCACGCCCACGTGACGCGGCCCGAGCTCTACGACGCCGCCGACGAGGCCGGACTGCTGCTCTGGCAGGACTTCCCGCTCCAGTGGGGCTACGGCCGGGGTCTGCGCAAGGAGGCGGCCCGCCAGGGGCGCGAGATGGTCGACCTGCTCGGGCACCACCCGAGCATCGCCATCTGGTGCGCCCACAACGAACCGCTCGCGATCGACCTCCAGCCGGGCGAGCCGGTGACGAAGCGCAAGCTCGCGCGCGCGGGCGCATCGATGTTCCTCCCCAGCTGGAACAAGGACGTGCTCGACCGGTCGGTCGCGCGCGCCGTGCACAAGGCCGACCCCAGCCGGCCCGTCGACCTGCACTCGGGGATCCTGCCCGGGCTCGGCAGCGGCGGGACCGACACCCATTTCTACTTCGGCTGGTACCACGGGAAGATCGACGGCCTCGCACCCGCGCTGGCGCGCGTGCCGCGTCTGGCGCGCTTCGTCACCGAGTTCGGCGCCCAGGCCGTCCCCGAGACCGCAGCGTTCATGGATCCCGAGCGCTGGCCCGACCTCGACTGGGAGCGGCTGTTCGAGCACCACGCCTGCCAGAAGCTGTTCTTCGACCGGTTCGTGCCGCCGGCCGACTACGCGACGTTCGACGAGTGGCGCGTCGCCACGCAGGCGTACCAGGCGGCGGTGATCCAGCTCCAGGTCGAGGACCTGCGGCGCCTCAAGTACGAGCCGACCGGCGGGTTCTGCCACTTCTGCTTCGCCGACGGGCACCCGGCGGTCACCTGGTCGGTACTCGACCACGAGCGCATCCCGAAGGCCGGCCATGCCGCGCTGCGCGACGCGTGCCGGCCGGTGCTGCCGATGGTCGAGCCGCGTGAGGGCGCCGTGCACGTCGTCAGCGAGCTACGCCACGGGCTCGAGGACGCGGTCATCGAGGTGCGGGCGGCCGATCACCGCCTGGGCCGGTGGACGGGCTACGTGCCCGGCGATGCAGTCGCGTACGTCGCCGACGTCGACGTCGACGGCACCGACGACCTCGTCGCCACCCTCTCCCACCCCGACGTGGGCAAGGTCGAGAACCGCTATTCGCCGCTGATCCTCGACGCGGTGCGGCGCACGGACGGGCGCCGCCACTGACTCCCTAGGAAGGGTTGCCAGCGCGCGACTCGCCGCCAGGATTGCGCGGGAGCGGCGAGCGTCCCGCAGGGCGGACGGGGCGCGGGCCATGCCCGAGAGTGTCCACCGATTCGGCCCTACTCGCCAGCGCGAGGGTAGCTTCATCGCATGGCGAAGGTCGACGAGGTCTCGACGGCCACGCGGCGGACGCCATTCCCGGTCGAGTTCTACCGCTCCGCCATCGGCAAGAAGTGGGTGATGGCGGTCACGGGCGTGATCGGAATGGGCTACGTGTTCGCCCACATGGTCGGGAACCTCCACGTGTTCGAGGGGCCGGGCCAGATCAACGAGTACGGCGAGTGGCTCCGCGAGCTGCTCGACCCGCCGTTCCCCCGCACGTTCACGCTGTGGATGCTGCGCACCGTGCTCATCGTGGCGATCGCGCTCCACCTCCACGCCGCCTATGCGCTCACGCGCATGAACCGTCGGGCCCGTCCGACGAGGTACCAGTCGGACCGCGACTACGTCGCCGCGACGTTCGCGGCGCGCACGATGCGCTGGACCGGGATCATCGTCGGCCTGTTCATCGTGTACCACCTGCTCGACCTCACCTGGGGCGCCGCCAACCCGGGCTTCGTGCGCGGCGACGTGTACCGCAACACGGTGGCGAGCTTCGAGCAGTGGCCGGTGACGATTGCCTACATCGTCGCCAACCTGGCGCTCGGCCTGCACCTGTACCACGGCGCGTGGAGCCTCTTCCAGAGCGTCGGGTGGAACAGCCCCCGCTTCAACCCCTGGCGGCGGTACTTCGCCACTGCCTTCGCCGTGGTCGTGACCGCCGGCTTCATCAGCGTGCCCGTCGCCGTCGTCGTGGGCATCGTCGAGTGAGCACCGTCACCGCGCCGAGCGCCAGGCTCGAGGCCCGCGTCCCGCCCGGGCCGATCGCGGAGAAGTGGGACCGGCACCGCTTCGACGTGAAGCTCGTGAACCCGGCCAACAGGCGCAAGTTCGAGATCATCGTCGTCGGCACCGGGCTGGCGGGGGCCTCCGCCGCCGCGTCGCTGGGCGAGCTCGGCTACCGGGTGAAGGTGTTCTGCTTCCAGGACTCGCCTCGGCGCGCCCACAGCATCGCCGCCCAGGGTGGCATCAACGCGGCCAAGAACTACCGGAACGACGGCGACAGCGTCGAGCGCCTCTTCTACGACACGGTCAAGGGCGGCGACTACCGCTCACGCGAGGCCAACGTGTACCGGCTGGCGCAGCTGAGCGTGAACATCATCGACCAGTGCACCGCCCAGGGTGTGCCGTTCGCGCGCGAGTACGGCGGGCTCCTCGACACCCGCTCGTTCGGCGGTGCGCAGGTGTCGCGCACGTTCTACGCCCGCGGCCAGACCGGCCAGCAGCTGCTGCTCGGCGCCTACCAGGCGCTCGCCCGCCAGATCCACCTCGGCAGCGTGCGGATGTACCCGCGCACGGAAATGCTCGACGTGGTCGTGCACGACGGACGCGCCGTCGGCATCGTCGTGCGCGACCTGGTGACGGGCGAGGTGTCGTCGCACTCCGCCCATACGGTGGTGCTGGCGACCGGCGGCTACAGCAACGTCTTCTTCCTCTCCACCAACGCCAAGGGCTGCAACGTCACCGCGATCTGGCGGGCGCACCGCAAGGGCGCGCTGATGGCCAACCCCTGCTTCACGCAGATCCACCCGACGTGCATCCCCGCGAGCGACGACTTCCAATCGAAGCTCACGCTGATGAGCGAGTCGCTGCGCAACGACGGGCGCATCTGGGTCCCGCAGGAGTTAGGCGACGAGCGGTCGGCCGCCCGTGTCCCCGAAGCCGAGCGCGACTACTACCTCGAGCGGCGCTACCCGGCATTCGGGAACCTCGTGCCCCGCGACGTCGCCTCGCGGGCCTCCAAACGGGAGGTCGACGCCGGTCGCGGCGTGGGGCCGCTGAGGAACGGCGTGTACCTCGACTTCACCGACTCGATCCGGCGCCTCGGCCGCGACGTCATCGAGGAGCGCTACGGGAACCTCTTCCAGATGTACGAGCGCATCACCGGCGAGGACCCCTACGAGGTGCCCATGCGCATCTACCCCGCGGTGCACTACACGATGGGTGGGCTGTGGGTCGACTACAACCTCATGAGCAACGTCCCCGGCCTGTACGTGCTCGGCGAGGCCAACTTCTCCGACCACGGCGCCAACCGGCTCGGGGCCAGCGCACTCATGCAGGGCCTCGCCGACGGCTACTTCGTGCTCCCCGCCACCATCGGCGACTACCTGGCCCCCCAGCTGGGCGAGTCGCCGGTGCCCACCGATCACGAGGCCTTCGGGGCGGCCGAACGCGAGGTCGACGAGCGGATACAGGCGCTGCTGGCGGTGGACGGCAGCCGCTCGGTCGACTGGTTCCACCGCGAGCTCGGGAAGATCATGTGGGACAACTGCGGCATGGCCCGCAGTGCCGAGAGCCTCGACAAGGCACTGGGCGAGATCCCGGCGCTGCGCGCCGAGTTCCACCGCGACGTGCGGGTGCTGGGCGAGAACGAGACGCTCAACCAGTCGCTCGAGAAGGCGGGGCGCGTCGCCGACTTCCTCGAGTTCGCCGAGCTGCTGTGCACCGACGCCCGGCACCGCGAGGAGAGCTGCGGCGGGCACTTCCGGGTCGAGCACCAGACCAACGAGGGCGAGGCGCTGCGCAACGACGACGAGTTCGCGTATGTCGCCGCGTGGGAGTTCACCGGCGTGGGGTCGAAGCCGGAGCTCCACCGGGAGCCGCTCGAGTTCGAGCACGTGGGCCTGGCGCAACGGAGCTACAAGTAATGGACGTCAAGCTGCGGGTATGGCGTCAGGCCGGCCCCGACACGCCCGGCCGGTTCGAGGAGCACGACGTCGACGGCGTCAGCTCCGACATGTCGTTCCTCGAGCTGTTCGACGTGCTCAACGAGCGACTCGTCGACAAAGGCCGCGAGCCGGTCGCCTTCGACCACGACTGCCGCGAGGGCATCTGCGGGTCGTGCGCGATGATGATCAACGGGCAGGCCCATGGGCCCGAGCGGGGCACGGCCGCGTGCCAGCTGCACATGCGCAAGTTCCCCGACCGCGCCGTCATCACGGTGGAGCCGTGGCGGGCGGCCGCCTTCCCCGTCATCCGCGACCTGGTCGTCGACCGCAGCTCCCTCGACCGCATCATCGAGGCCGGCGGCTACATCACCGCTCCGAGCGGTAGCGCCCCCGAGGCCAACCTGACGCTCGTCCCCAAGGAGGCGTCCGAGGCCGCCATGGACGCCGCCGCCTGCATCGGGTGCGGCGCGTGCGTCGCGGCCTGCCCCAACAGCGCCGCCCAGCTGTTCACCGCGGCCAAGGTCGCCCACCTGGGGCTCCTCCCCCAGGGTCAGCCCGAGCGCTTCGAGCGGGTGGCAGCGATGGTCGACCAGATGGAGGAGCTGTTCGGGAGTTGCACGAACTACGGCGAGTGCGAGGCGGCGTGCCCGAAGGAGATCAGCATCGACTTCATCGCCATGATGAACCGCGACTACATCGCCGCCAAGTTCCGCAACCGAAGGCTCGCCGGCCAGCGCCCCTAGCTCGAGGACGTGGGGGCGGGGAACTTGATGTACTCGTCGATGATCGTGAGGGCGAGGTCGGGGTGGGGCGGCACGTCGCCGTCGATGCGGCCCCGAGCGCGCAGGTCGTCGACGAGACGGCCGACGATCCAGTCGAGGTCGAGGTCGTCGGTGTGCGACTTCCAGGCGTCGCGCTCGGCCTCGTGGGCGAAGCAGTACGCCTTCCACGAGATCGAGAACCGCAGCTCGTCCCAGCGGTAGCGGGCCACGACGCCCTCGCCGTCGTCGGCGTCGCGCACCGACCACCGCTCGTCGCCGTCGAAGACGAGGCGCATGCCCGGGCGCAGCGGCGGGAGCTCGCCCGTCGGAAGGTCGATGGGGTCGACCCCGTGGAAGACGCTGTCGGTGTCGACGAGGAGGGCGGTGTTGTAGGCGACCTCGTGGGCGACGGCGTCGCCACTCGGGCCGTCGGGGTAGAACGCGAACTCGCCGCCCTCGGTGTCGTGGAACCAGGCCACGCCGGTGGCGATCGGCATCCGCCAGTCCTCGAACAGCCCCGAGTGGCGCATGGCGACGAGCAGCCACTGCGGGCACAGCTTCCGGTTGGCGCCCCGGAACTCGGGCACGTCGGTGTGGAGGGCCAGCTCCTGGCCCGGCACCATGAGATTGGCGAACACGATGGCGGGCTCGACGAGGGCGCGGCCGTGGATCTTGCGGGCCGCCTCGACGAAGCCGTCGTGGAAGAGGAACGGCTCGATGCCGTCGATGAGCGGCTCGGCGCCGTAGGCGTACTCCTCCCGGAAGTAGTTGGTGCGCGCCGCGAGTCGGTCGGGCGAGTCCTGGCGCCCGTGGCGACCGCCTGAGCGCAGGAAGTTCATGACCGCGTCGTGGCGCTGGGTCAGGCCCTGGCCGATCTCGGAGTCGGCGTTCTCCTGAGAGTACATCCCGTAGCGCCCGAACCGCTCGCACAGCCTGACCATCGACGCGGCATCGGCCTCCGAGAGCAGCGGGTCGAACAGGACGTACTCGTGGTGGGTCACCCGCCGCCGATCAGTCCTCGTCGATCCGGAGGACGTCGAGGTTGCGGAACGTCACCGGACCGTCGCACAGCTTGGACGACTTCTCGGCGAACGCGCCGGTCTCGGGCAGGTCGTTGTTCTTCATCGCCTCGTCGTACGACGGGAACTCGATGATGTCCACGTACGTGTTGGGCTTATCGCGATCGCTCGTGCTCACCGCCCGGCCGGCAGTCCGCCTGCCCTCGGTCGCGGCGAGCCACTCGTCGGTGAGCTTGTCCATCTCGTCGCGCTTTTCCTTGGTCGTCGAGTACTCGATGATCTGGACGAACTTGGCCACGGTGCCCCCTTGTTCGGCTCGACTCGACTCGATGGTGGGCCTGCCCCGGCGTGGACGTCAACCCAGGCGCGCCGCCATCGCCCGCAGGTCATCGGCGAGGTCGGCGAACTCGGCCTCGCGCTGCTCGCCCTCCTCGACCCGCAGGATGGCCGACGGGTGGATCGTCGCCACCGCCCACACGCCCGACGGGAGCTGCTGGAAGTCGCCCCGCTGCTTCGTGACCCGGAACTTGGGACCGAAGACGGCCTGGGCGGCGGTGGCGCCGAGCAGGCCGAACACCTTCGGTTCCACGAGCGCCAGCTCCCGCTCCCACCAGACGCGGCAGGCGCCGACCTCGGCGGCGTCGGGCTTCTGGTGGACGCGCACCTTGCCCGCCGGTCGCCATTTGAAGTGCTTGACCGCGTTGGTGACGTAGACCTGGCTGCGGTCGATGCCGGCTGCCTCCAGCGCCCGGTCGAGCAGACGCCCCGCCGGCCCGACGAACGGCTTCCCCGCGAGATCCTCCTTGTCGCCCGGGACCTCGCCCATGAGCATCAGCGGGGCGTGCTCGGGCCCTTCGCCGAAGACCGTCTGGGTGGCCCGCTCGTACAGCGAGCACCGGGTGCATGACTCGGCCTCGCGGGCCACCTCCTCGAGCGACTCCTGCCCGTCGGCGAACAGCGAGCTCTGGCTGCTCATGGGCGTAGTTCTACCCGTTCCCGCCGCGGGACGAACGGACGATCAGAGGAAGCGGGTCGCGCCCACGGCGGCGATCATGACCGTGATCATCGTCCACGTCTGGGCACGGAGCTTCGACTCGACGACGACTTTGAGGTCGGAGATCTCGGCGCGGAGATCGGCCTTGGTCACCAGGTCGTCGCGCAGCCCCGGCTCCATCGCCTTCTAGGTGAGGTGAGCGAGCGTGACCGTCAGCCCGCCGATACCTACGAACGCGCCGACGACGGCCCAGGTCTGAGTGCGGAGCTTCTCCTCGAACGACGCGCGCAGATCCGAGACGTCGGCTTTCGTGGCGAGATCCTGACGCAGGCCAGGCTCCATCGCCTTCATGCTAGCGACCGGTGAGACACCTACCCTGGCCGCATGCAGGAGCACTCCTTCTCGGTGGTGGTGGACGCGCCGCCCTGGGAGGTGTGGGAGATGTTCTGGTACCGCGCCCCCGACCGGCCGCAGGCCAGGATCGGCTCCATCGAGATCCTCCACCCTGGCGACGAGGTGGGCGAGGGACTCGTGCGCCACTGCACGTTCCCGGTGCCGCGCTTCCTCCTGTCCGGTGGCGTGGGCCAGTCCTGGGAGTGGCTCACCGAGGTGAAGCCCTACGAGTCGTGGCGCTACGACGCCGTCGGCAAGCCGCTGTGGTCGCGCGCCGAGGGCCACACCCGCCTCGAGGGTCTCGGCGCCGGCCGCACCCGCATCCACTTCCACGAGCGCTACGAGGCGTTCAACCCGTGGATGCGCCGACTCGGCCTCGAGCGCTACGTGCACCGGCGGATCTCGCGCGACAACGACACCATCCTCGCCGCCATCGAGGGCGGCATCCGCTGGCACCGCACGCGCAAGGCGCGCCAGGCGGAGGGAACCCACGGGAGCCGGCCACCGTCTCAGGGGACATGAGGGCAACTCGCGTGATCGGCCTCCTCACCGTGACGGCGGCACTGTGGGCCTGCGGCGACAACGGCGGCGGCGGCGCCTCCGCTGCCCGCTCGCCCAACGGCATCGACCACCCCACCGGCGCCGACGAGATCGTCGTGCAGGTCGCGACCGGCGGCGGGTTCGTGCCGTTCACGTCGCGCCTGGCCGAGGTCCCCGAGCTCACGATCTACGGCGACGGCCGCATCGTGATGGTCGGACCCACCACGCTCGAGTTCCCCGGCGCCGCCCTGCCCAACCTCCAGGAGGGCCGGCTCACCGAAGACGAGGTCCAGGAGCTGCTGCGGGCGGCCGAGCGCGCCGGGCTGCTCGACCCCGAGCCGCCCGACTACGGCGAGCCGCTCGTCACCGACCTGCCGACCACGGTGGTCACGGTCGGCGCCGGTGGCGACGAGCACCGGGTGGCCGTCTACGCCCTCGACTACCCGGACGACACCGGGCTCTCGCGTGAGCAGCGCGACGCCCGCCGCCGGCTGCGCGACTTCGTCCGCGGCATCGACGCCGACGCCGTCGACCGGCGGTACCGGCCGGAGGCGATGGCGGTGCTCGTCCGGCCCGGCTCCCCGGCCACCGGGCAGGAGTGGCCGCTGGGCGACCTCGCGGGCGCGGGCGACCCCTACGGCGACTCCGACCCGCTCACGCGCTGCCTGGTCGTGTCGGGCGCCGATCTCGACACCGTGCTCGCGGCCGCGGAGCAGGCCACCGCCGACACGCGGTGGGCCTCGGGCGGCAACGCCTACGCGCTCGTGTTCCGGCCGCTGCTGCCCGACGAGCACAGCTGCGATGACCTCGAGCCGGTGCGCGACGCCGGCGCGTGACCGGCGCGCTCGTCCCTCACCCGCGCGCCGCGGCGTAAGCGGCGCGGATCCCGCCGGCGTCGACCCGGCCGTCCGGCTCGATCGCACGGGCGGTGCCCAGCCCCCACGCCTCGGCCACCTCGTCGGGCGGCCGCTGGTGCAGCACCGCCGCCGCCTGCACGCACGCGCCCGCCGCCACCTGCTCGCCGCTCGGCACCTCGACGGGGCGGGCGGCCAGGTCGGCGAGCACGCGCTGGTA
>JBOGFI010000156.1:0-9138 GCA_050743365.1 Acidimicrobiia bacterium
GCGCGGGTGGTCGCGGCCGGTCGCGTCGACGAGCAAGACCTCGGGGCGGGCAGGCAGCGCCGAGATCGCCTGGGCGAGCGCGGGTCCCTCGCGCAGGGCGAGTCGACCCGGCTCGTAACGGGCGCCCGCGAGTGCCGGCACCGCCACCGCCGCCACCAGCCGGTGGCCGGGCTCCTCGACGAGCGCGGTGCCGGCCCACCCACGATCTCCCGCACGCCCCGGGCCCTGCTGGCCCCGCGCGAACGCGAGGAAGCAGCCACCCACCACGAGCGCGTCGCGGCTCGGGTGCCAGAGCGGCGGCTGGAACGAGGCGAGGCGCTCCTGTTCGGCGCCGAGCTCGTCGGGCCCCGGCCAGCCGAGGCCGGGGTCGCGCGGTCCCCAGAACACCTCGCCCACCTCTCGAGTGTGGCCTCTCGAGTGTGGCCTCCCGAGTGTGGCGCCCGGGCAGCGCAGAGACGCGCCACAGGCCGTCGCAGTTCGGTGCGGCTCACCCCAAGTGCAATGACGCCGGCGGACGCTCATGATGGAACCATGACGATCTCCACGCCGATCGGACAGGGGCTGGGCATCAGCGCGGGGCTCGACGCCGGGCTCGCCCGTGAGCTGGGCGCCCGCTGCGCGCGGCTCGGGTACCACTCGCTGTGGTCCAACGACGAGCCCGCGGCCCCAGGCTTGCAGACGCTGGCGCACCTCGCCGCTGCAGCTCCTCAGCTCGACCTTGGAGTAGGTGTCCTTCCCCTTCACCGGCATCGGCCCGGCCAGATCGCGGCAGATATCGATCGCCTGGGGCTCGATCCGGCGAGGCTCTGGGTCGGGATTGGGTCCGGGCAGCTGCGCGCGCAACTAGACGTGGTACGGCGCGCCGTCGCCGAGCTTCGCGAACTTCTGCCGCAGGAAACGCGCATCGTTGTCGCTGCTATGCGGCCTCGGCTCTGTCGCCTCGGGGGCGCGATCGCCGACGGCGTGCTGCTCAACTGGATGCTGCCCGCCCAGGCGGCGCGAGCGCGCCGGTGGGTGCAGGAGGGAGCCGAGGATGAAAGGGGCACACCCCCCGTCACCGCGACGTATGTTCGCGTCGCGGTGGGTTCGGGGTCGCTGCAGCGCCTGCGCGACGAGGAAGGCCGCTACCGCGACATCAACGAAGGGCATCGGAAACACTTCGCGTCCATGGACGTCCCCCTCGGGAGCGTCGGCGTCGCAGCATCGGAGAGACCCGGGGTACTCGATGGGCTAGAGCCCTACCGCTCCGCGGTCGACCTCCCGATCGCACGGGTGCTCGCGAGCACGGATGCAGCCTCGTTGACCGCAATCGCGGAAGCCGCGGCCCCATAGCCCGGTCATCCGGGTCGGATGTCGGGCATGTGGGAGCCGGCCGTCCCATCTGGCCGCGTGTTGGGCCGTTGACGCCACGAGCGCGCAATCGTGGCCGGCTTGCCAGGCGCTACGTGGCAGGGCAGGCGCGCCCGGAGACGTCGATCTCGTCGCCGGACTCCGGGAGCGTGACGCATGCGCTCTGGTCGCTCACGTTCACCTGCACGTAGCCGTCGTCGTCGACGCCGTCGCCGTTCTGGTCGGCAATGCCGGTGATGTCCGGGCCACCGGGCACGTCCTCGGCCGCCGCCTGGAGCGGCTCGATGGCGCGTACGCCCCCAGCGTTGTCATCCGTCTCCTGTGCCTTGAGCGAGGCGCGGAAGGCCTCGGCACTGGCGCGCGCGCCCGCTTCGCCCGCCTTCTCCTCGACCTCTTCGACCGCTTCTTCGGCCTCGTCCTGCGCGTCGTCACACGCGCTGCCCGCGAACAGCGCGGCGACGGCGAGCGCGATGAAACCGATCGGCGCGTAGCGCATGTGGCCTCTCCCCAGTCGTCGGGAATCTCGACATGTCGCAGCTCGAGAAGTCAGTTGAAGACACTGACGCCGCCGGGACCGACGAGGAAACCGACGATGATCAACCCGATGCCGAGCAGTACCTCACCCCGGACCAGGTTCACGATTCCCCAGATGACGAGAATGACAGCGATCAACCACAGGATGAAAAGCATGCGGTCGTTCTGCCCGACGATCACCGGCACGAAACATCAGTGCGCGCGATCGCGGCACAGCGCGGGCGATCGCGCGCGAAGAAGCATGACGTCCTGCTTTGTCGATTTTGAGCGAGTGCGTTTTCCCCGGAGGGCCCGCGGGTAGGAGCGCGCATGGGCCGTCGATCCCACCACGACTGATGAGGAACGGGCAGTCCGTGAATGTCGATCGTCGCGGGGTCGTGACGACCGGGCGTAGGTAGCGCTCGCGTAATGGGCGCACTTGCGACGGCCGAGCTCGGGACGAGATCGTCGGATTACAGCAAGCCGCGCCGCCAAGTCTGTCCAACGAGGTCGGCCCCGAAGCTGTGATGCGGCTCTTCCTCGATGAGCTCGAAGCCGGCGAGCTCATAAATCCGTCGGGCATCCTCGAGCACATCGTTCGTCCAGAGGATCATCTCCCGGTATCCCGCACGGCCCGCGAAACGGACGCACTCGTCGACCAAGCGGGTACCGATTCCCATCCCCCGGGCTTCGGGCTCCACGAGGAGCAAGCGAAGCCGGGCAGTGGTGTCGTCCTTCTTCACGCAGAACACACAGCCAACCGGTTGACCGTTGACCTCGGCGATCCAGGCGGCCTCACGCTGGGGGTCTCGGTCCTCGACGTACTCGGTGACGATCCGAGCGACGAGGGCCTCGAAGCTCGCGTCCCACCCGTATTCCTCTGCGTAGAGAACGCCGTGGCGATGGATCACCCATCCGAAGTCACCCACCCGGGGTGGCCGCAGGACGTAGTGGTCCGGCCGAGGCGTTTCCTCGAGAACGTCGCGGATCGTGGCCATGGCTCCGAGCAGGCGCCGTTGTTCTTCTTCGCCGAGGTCCGACAGCAGGGCTTGGACCTCGGTGGCAGAGCGCTCGTCGAGAGTCCGGAATGCTCTTCGACCTTGACCGGTCAGACGAATCACCTGACGACGCCCGTCCACCGCCGAGCGTTCCTTCTTGACGAGCCCGCCGGCCTCGAACCGGGTCAGGATCCGGCTCAGGTACCCGCCGTCGACATCGAGCGCTTCTCGGAGATGCGCGACCTCGGTCGCCTCGCGTTGGGCGAGCTCGAAGATCAGCCGAGCCTCCGTGAGCGAGTACCGCGTACGAAGCAGGCCCTCCCGGAGCACACCCATGACGTTGGTGTAGAAGCGATTGAACGCCCTGACCTCGGCGACCCGATCCTCAACCGTGCTCGCGGTCACGCCACCTACTTGCCCACTACAAGGACTCTATTGACCGAGTCAACAATAGCCGCGCCGCAATGCCACGCGGCGAGTTCCTCGGGATCCGCGGCGCCGCCCACGGCTAAGTCGTCGAACTACGCAGATTGCGTACGGTGCGCGCTCGACGACCTCGCGCGCTCATCAACCTCGGTCCGGGACGAACGCAGTTACGGGTCTCGCGGTTTAGTGAGCAGTCACGTACCCGCCCGAGCTATCGCATGTCTGCAAACACGATTTCGCGGTAGCTGTCCTCGTCGAAGTTCACGCCGCGTGCTCTGCCCTCGTCGCGGCGAGCTTGGGCGCCGGCGGCCGCGTTTTTCATCGCGTCTTGGTCGGCCCAAGCGGAGCCGACGATTCCGCGTCCGGTCTTGCGGTCGATCATGTTTCGCAGGGCCAGGAAGCCCGGAGTTGCGGTGATCCGAGGCAGGATCTCGCTCCTGAAAAAGCCCAGGTTTTCGTCAATCTTCGAAGGATCCATGCTGATCCTGGTGACCATGAGCGCCGAGCCGGCCGTTGGCGGCGACGCGATCTCCTCGACTAGCTGTTCGAAGCTCTCGACCGTGAGCTCGCCGCCGACAATGTCGAGGCCCTGTTGGCGTAACTGGGCGAGTGCATCCAAGGACGCGTCGCGGTCCGCCTCCGTTTCCCAAAGCGACAGAAGTCCGAGAACACCTCCGTCGCGATCCGCACTCGCAGACAGGCCCCGGTAGCCCTTCTGCTCCTTGAGAACCGGCACCGCGTTCTCGCGGACAAACGCCACTCCGTCGTCAATGTTCTTGGCTTCAGTAAAGGTGAGTACACGGGTGTACATCTCGACCACCTCCGTCTTCGATTCGGCCCGAACCTATACCACCATCGTCGACCCACACCCACGCCGTCGCCGTCCCGCCACCGCTCGAACAGCCCGCGGAACCATCCGTCGTCGCGAACGACGAACAGTTTTGCTGTCGAGCATCGCGGCGCCGGACACGCTGAGCATCGATGCTTCCTGATCCTCAGCGGCCCATCGCGGTCGGACCCCGTATCGTCATTGGCACAGCGTCGCCGCGGTCCTGCCGGCGCGATCGATATGCTCGTCGGCGACGCGTGGGCTCGCAGTCCGGGATCGAGGGGCCATGAGGCCGAGTCAAGTTGTCGCAGCCGTCGTGTTCGCGTTCGCGCTGTGCGCTCCGGCTGGTGCCGGCAACGGAGGACCCTCGATCGGCGCCGATCCGGTCAGCGGACCGCCGGGGACGCTCGTCACTTTCGTGGGGAGCTGCGGCTCCGACGCGGGGCTCGTCGGCGAGACCTTCTTGCCCGTGTTCTTCCATCAGGGTGCGAGCACCGTGGCGGTGTTGCCCGGGATCGGCGCGATCGACGGGAACTTCGGTCCGGAGGCCGCGACCGTCGCGGTACCCGCGGAGGCACAGGTTGGTGCGGCCCGATTCGAGGTCCAGTGCCCGGAGCAGGTTGGCAGCCTGTTCGTCGACTTCACGGTGACGTCCCCGAGCGTGCCGCCAGCGGCGCCGCCGCCCCCGGTGACGGCCGCGCCGACATTCACCGGCTGAGCACCTCGGTCTTCCTCCCAGGAGCTTGTGTTGCGGTCACCGTCGGCATTGGTCCGCCGGGCACTCGAGACGACTGGGTTCTGATCGTCCGCATGGTCGCGAGCAATAGCGAAGGCGGCGCGGGGCTCAGCTGCTGATCGCGGTCACCACCTCGGCGGCAACGGCCTGCATGCCCTGGAGGTTCGGGTGCACCGGCGCCGCCAGCGGGATGAAGACCGCCGGCTCGACCCACCGGATACCGGGCGCCTGGCACGAGTCGTGTCCGATGCCGGCGGTGTACGCGTCGACGAGGACAGCGCGGTTCGCGGCCGCCTGGTCGGCCAGCATCTGGTTGAGTTCCTTCTGGATCCCGCGCAGGTACGGCACGTCGTCCTGCGAGATCGGCATGAAGGGCGGGCAGCCCTCGATACCCGTGATCGGATCAGGCCCCTCAGGGAAGATCGGCAGGTAGTTCGTGACGAAGATGCGCGCCTTGGGCGCCCGCGCCCGGATGCCGTCGAGCACCGCATCGACCTTCGGTGCGGTCGCGGCGATCGCCTCTCGCAGCTGATCGGGCTGGCCGGGGGGCGCGTACGTGTCCTTGCAGTTCTCCTGGCGGAAGAAGGCTTCGCCGCAGGTGAACGCGACGTCGGAGAAGCCCATGTCGTTGCCACCGATGCCGAGGGTGACGATCCCGGTCGTGACGCTCAGCGCGTCGAACTGGGGCGGGTTTGGTCCCGGGGTGACGCCCTGCGCGCTCTCCATGTGGTCGGTCTTGGCCCCGCTGCAGCTCACGTCGCGGAAGATCGCCAACCCAGTGAACGGCGCGACCAGGTGCGGGTAGTTGTTGCTCGAGCGCAGGCAGCCAGCGGTGGGCCCCGTGTCCTGGACGGGGATGAGCGGTCCGGCGACGAACGAGTCGCCCAGCGCCACGTAGGTGTCGAGCGGCTTCTTCGGTGGCTTCTTGGCCGCCTGCTGCCCGTCCGGTGGCCGCTCACGACCCAGGGCCGGCTGCTGCCATGCCAGTGCCAGCGTGCACAGCGCCAAAGCAATGACGATCCGGCGGCTTCTCATCGCGCCTCCCCCAACCCGGGCCCTCGAGCCCGAACCCGTAGCGTATATGGGTTCCTCGAAACGACCCACGCGGGTGCGCGGTCGACCCGGAAGGCGACCGAGATCCGCCTACCGTGGGCGGGGATGAGCGCCGCCACCGGGCGGATACGGGATGCGGGGCGCGCGGGCTGGTGGCTGCGGATCTTCGGCCCGCCGCCGCTGTCGCGCCAGGTCCAGACCCACGCGCTGGTCGGCGCCGCCGAAGCGTTCTTCGCCGTCTCCCTGGCCGGCTCCCTCTTCTTCAACGTGAGCCTGGATGCGGCTCGTCCCCGCGTCATCCTCTACCTGGCGCTCACCATGGCCCCCTTTGCCGTGCTGGCACCGCTGATCGGGCCGGTGATCGACCGCGTGCCCGGCGGCCTCCGCCTCGTCATGGCGCTGACCTGCATCGGACGGGCGGTGCTGTGCCTGCTGTTGGCGCGCGATCTCCGCAATCTCCTCCTCTATCCCGAAGCGTTCACGGTGCTGGTGCTCGGAAAGTCCTACTCGGTCGCTCGCAACGCGATCGTCCCCAGGCTGGTCGACGACCCCGAGGACCTCGTCGCCGCCAACGCGCGGCTGGCGCGGGTATCGATGGTCTCGAGCTCGGTGGGTGGTGTGCTCGCGGCCGGGATCCTCGGCGCGGGGAGCGCAGCCGGGGTGCTGTGGGTGGGTGCGCTCGTCTACGGCGCCGCCACCGTCACCGCCCTGAGGCTACCCAAAGTGGCCCGGCCGCCGGTCCGTACGCGCACCGAACGCGAGGAGCTCCATGCGCCCCGCCTCGTGCTGGCTGCCACCGCCATGAGCGTGTTGCGCGGGGCCGTCGGCTTCCTCCTCTTCCTGGTCGGGTTCGCGCTCCGGCGCGCGGGCCAACCGGCGTGGTTCTACGGGGTCGTTTTCGTAGCCAGCGGCGTGGGTGGCCTGGCGGGCACCTTCCTCGCGCCCCGACTGCGGCGACGGATCCCCGAGGAGCACATGCTCGCCGCCGCGCTCGCCGTCCCGGCCGCGGTCGCTCTCGTGGCGTGCCTGTCCGCGAACCGTCCCGCGATCCTGGCCGTGGCCGTCGCGGTGGGACTCGGCGGCACCGTGGGGCGCCAGGCCTTCGACAGCCTGGTGCAGCGCGACGCCCCCGACGCCGACCGCGGCCGGGCGTTCGCGCGCTTCGAGACCCGTTTCCAGCTCACCTGGGTGGCCGGCGCGCTCTTCCCGGTCGTCGCCCGTCCGCCGACCTGGCTCGGGCTGCTGATCCTGGGTGTCGGTCTCGGGCTCGGGTGTGTCACCTATATCGGTGGCGTGCGTACCGCCGCCCGCCATGACACCCACACGCTGGCTCTGTCGCCCGATGGCTTCCTCGCGTCCGACCGGGAACTGCCGCTCAGCGTCCAGGTGCTGCGCGCCGGGGAATCGTTCCTAGCCCAACGCCGTTACCGGTTGGCGGTCGTCCAAGCCGCCCTCGCCGTCGACGTTTTCGTGGAGCAGGCACGGCCGCCAGCGGATGATGCGCTCGCGGCGGCGCGCGCCGACCTGGCGTCCCTTCGAGCCGCCGCATCCGCGGACGACTCGATCACACGCGAGGCAGCCGAGCGGAGCCTCGAGATCGCCGGGCGTGTCCTCAGCTCTCTCGCGACGCCTGATCCGTCACGACCCAGCGACCGTCGCGCCGCTCGAGGGTGACCTCATAGCGCTCGTCGTCGTCCAGACGGAGGTACGCCCCCAACGGCACGGTTCTGCGACCGCCGCTTCCCCGTATCTTCCCGAGCGTGACGAGCAGTCCGTCCCCGAGGACCGGCGCATCGTCGGCCGACTCCTTGATCGCCTCGTCGCGTTCATCCACGAACCGGATCGTCAGGTCGTCGAGCTGCTCGACCACGTCGACCTGGATCTCGATCCCGATGTCGTACCCGGGCGACGCGACCACGTAGACCGGCCCGTCGAACGGCATGGCCGCGCTGCCGGTCTCACTCGCGACGGTCTCGATCGCCGCCGCGTAGATCGCGGCCTGCCGCTCGTCGGCACCGTTCCCGCCGTCGCCCGAACACGCGCCCAGCACCACTGCTGCACCGACCGCGAGCAATATCCCTCGCATGCATGCCTCGGTGTCCGTGACGATCCGCGAGACCACCGTAGCGCCGGGTGACCCACGTTCGAACGTCGTCCCGCCAGATTCAGAGCGGACCGTTCGACCACGGGCCGGTGATCGCGCAGGTCATGCCGCTGTCGAGTGCGCCGTTGCCGTAGACGTTGACGAACAGCGTGTTGTTGTCGGGGCTGAAGCAGGCGCCGGCGAACTCGCTCTGGTTGAGCCGGTTGACGGTGAACTCGAACGGGACGCCGTCGGCGCCGATGCCGATCAGCCGGTTGACGTTGGAGATGCCGGGGGCGGCGGGGTGGGTGTCGTTGTTGCCGACGGCGTCGTCCTCGCACAGCACCAGGCCGCCCCGCGGCGACGCGGCACCGTTGTCGGGTGACTCCAGGGCGCTGCCGCCGGCGGGCGCCTCGTAATGGAGCACGAGCTGCTGGGTGTCGGGCCGGTAGCGCCATACCTGCCCGAGGCCGGCGTTCCCGCCGTCGGTCGACACGAAGAACACCCAGCCGTTGCTCCACCACACCCCCTCGAGGCGGCTGAAGACGGCGCCGCCGCCGGCGAGGCCCTGGGCGAAGGGGCGGTTGGCGTTGGAGATCGGGTCCGGCGCCGGGTCGCCGATCGGCACCCATGCGACCGGCCGCGCCGCTCCCACCTGCTGGCCGGTGCGGGCGTCGTAGCCGGGGCTGCCGGCGATGGCGAGCATCTCGAGGATGCCGCCGGACTCCAGGCGCCCCGGGTCGACAGCCAGGAACCGGTAGAAGCCGCTGCGCCGGTCGAGCGGCGTCGCGTTGTCCGAGTAGCCGTCCTCGGTCTCGAACAGCACGCCGCTCGTCGGGTGCGCCGCCACCGCCTCGTGCTTGAACCGTCCCATGGCCGTGAGCGGCGCGCGGAGGGTGGCGCCGGTGGCGTCCACGGGGACGGAGAAGCAGTAGCCGTGCGGGAGGGTCGAGCCCGTCGGGCCCACGACGGACTCCTCGGCGCTGATCCAGGCGTCGCCGCCGAAGGACGACCCGCCGCTGCAGTTGAGGGTCGTGCCGTTGAGGCTGACGAAGGCGCCCACGAGCGAGCGGCCCGCCGGGTCGTAGTCCAGCGTCACGCACCCGCCGCCGGCGGCGGGGTCGTAGCGGGCGGCCGCGGGGCCACCCAC
>JBOGFI010000157.1:0-3214 GCA_050743365.1 Acidimicrobiia bacterium
GTGGTGAAGGTACGCGGCCAGGGATCGGGCGGCGGCCTCGGCGCCGGGCCCGACGTGGACGGTGAGGCCGCGTTCCCGGAGGCGGGCGAGGCCGCGCCCACCTACGTGCGGGTCGGGGTCCTCGAGCGCCACGACCACGTGCGTGACGCCCGCGTCCAGCAGCGCGTCGGCACACGGAGAGGTACGGCCGTGGTGCGCGCAGGGCTCGAGCGTGACGACGGCGGTGGCGCCCCGGGCCCGCTCGCCGGCCGCCCCGAGGGCGACGATCTCGGCGTGCGGGGCGCCGGGCCGCACGTGGAAGCCCTCGCCGACGATCTCACCGTCGCGCAGCAGCACGCAGCCGACCCAGGGATTGGGAGGCGCGGTGCGCCGGCCCCGCTCACCGAGGCTGACCGCCCGGGCCATCGCGCGGTCGACCGCGTCCTGCGCCGTCACCTCTGTACCCTCATCTCCGGGCCCGCGGGACGGCGCAGCCCGCGCGTCGTGCGACGCGCCGGACCGTGCACCCTCTCCCATCCGGACTGTTACCGTCGGCCCCGGCCTTCCCGAATGCTTCGGGTCACCGGGTCGACCGCACGGCTGGCGACCGTGGGCTCGCGGGCTTCCGTTCCACCCCTATTCGGAGAGGCGGCACGGCTACCGCCGGTCGGGACTTGCACCCAAACCCCGAGGGCTCTTCGCTCTTCTTGACCGTTGGGTCAAGTATAGGGTCGTGCCTCCGCCCGCCGCCCGCCGCTTCAGGAGCGCGGGCCCGTCGCGAACCTCCACCGGGTCGCGCTGCCCTGGAATGCTGCGCCCCCGTCGAGGCCGGACGGGTCGGAGACCCACCCGAAGGCGACTCGCGGCCGCACCGCGTAGAACGGGCCCGGGAGGTTCTCCGGATCGAGATCCCAGTGATACTTGGGGTTGTAAGCGTCGACGACCCGCCGGAGGAGAGGGAGGTCGGCCACGGTTACGGCTGTGCCCTCGATGATCACGACCTCGCTCCCGCTTTCGAGGTGGACCGCGATCTCCGGGCTGGCGGCGAGGTTCTCGACCGCGAGCGAGCCGGTGGAGAAGAACAGCGTCCCGTCGAGCCAGACGCCCCAGACGGGGCGGCAGTGCGGTCGACCGTCGGGGCGGGTGGTGGCGATCCAGTAGTGCTCGGCACCCGTCAGCCGCTCGGTGGCCCAGCCCCACGGGAGCATCACGGGGCTGGGGTGGCCCCCGAACATCCGGGGCCGGCTCGGCTCGGGCTCGGCCGCGGGGCTCAGTGCGGACGACCGCCGGCCAGGAGCTCGAGGGCGTGCGGGACCGCGGGCAGGATCACGTCGAGGCATTCGAGGGCCCCGCTCGACGAGCCGGGCAGGTTGCACACGAGCGCGGCGCCGACGCTGCCGCACACGCCCCGCGACAGCATCCCGTACGGCCGGCCGGGCTCGTTGCTCGCCGCCCGCATCGCCTCCGCCAGTCCGGGCGCCTCCCGCTCGATGACGGCGAGGCTCGCCTCGGGCGTGAGGTCCCGGGGGCCGAAGCCGGTGCCGCCGGTGGTCACGACCAGGCCCGCGAACCCGTCGACCAGATCGCGAAGCGCCTCCGCGACCGGCTCGACCCCGTCTCCCGTCACCCGATGCTCGGCGACCTCGAAGCCGGCGGCATCCAGCCGCTCCACGAGAGCGTGTCCCGAACGGTCGGCGCGCGCCCCCGCCACCACGCCGTCCGACACCGTGAGCACCTTCGCCCGCGAGGTGGCGGCAGCTGCGCCCGCGGGGTGCGCGGGGCGGGACGCCAGCACCCGCCGCACCCGCTCGACGAGGTCGGCGGGATCGAACGGCTTGACCACGTAGTCGTCGGCGCCGGCGAGGAGCCCGGTGGCCTCGTCGCGTGTCGCGCTCTTGGCCGTGAGGAACATCACGGCGGAGTCGCTCGTCCGCGCGTCGGCTCGCAGATCTCTGCAGACCTCGAAGCCGTCGAGCCCGGGCATCACGATGTCCAGCAGGATCAGGTCGGGCTGGACGGCTCGCGCCCGGTCGAGCGCCTCGAGCCCGTCGCGCGCCGAGTGCACCTCGTAGCCCTCGAGCTCGAGGTTGATCCGGACCGCTGCGAGAATGTCGTCGTCGTCGTCGGCGATCAGGATGCGCTCGGCCATGCCGCCTCCCTGATCCGCCGAGCGGCGGCCGCGGGGTCATCGGTGTGGAAGACCGCGCTGCCGGCCACCAGGATGTCGGCGCCGGCCGCGGCGGCGGCGGGAGCGGTGTCGACGTTGATGCCGCCGTCGATCTCCAGCTCGACCGGGAGGCTCCGTTCGTCGACGACGCGGCGCGCCGTCGCCAGCTTGTCGAGCACCGACGGGATGAACGCCTGCCCGCCGAAACCGGGGTTCACGCTCATGAACAGCAGCAGGTCGATCTCCTCGAGGTAGGGCAGCACGGCGTCGACCGGGGTCGCCGGGTTGTGCGTGAGCCCGACCCGCAGCCCGAGCGAGCGCATGGTCTCGAACAGCGGTCGGGGATCGCCGAGCTCGACGTGCACGGTGCACCCGTCGGCGCCGGCGTCGGCGAAGTCGGCAAGCAGGTCGCCGGGATTGTCGACCATGAGGTGGCAGTCGAGGAACAGGTCGGTGCGCTTGCGCAGCGACCTCACGACCGGCGGCCCGATCGTCAGGTTGGGCACGAAATGCCCATCCATGACATCGACGTGCAGCAGGTCGGCGACCTCGGTGACGCGCTCGACCTCCTCGGCGAGTTCTGCGAAGTCCGCCGACAGGATCGACGGCGCAAGCCGTCCGGTCTCGCTCGCTCGCTCCGGTGGCCGCATCGCTGACGTTCTCCCCGCGGGCTGCCAGGCCAGGCTACCGGCCGGGATCGCGCTGGAGCCGGAGCACGAACATCCCGTCGGTGCCGGCGTCGTGAGGCAGCAGCAGCGCGCCCCTCCCCCACCGACGCCAGCGCGGCCCGGGGACAGCGAGAGCGACCAGGTCCGGGAGCTCGGCGGCCGCCCACTCGTCGACGCCGAGCGTCTCGTCCCGCGTGAGCGTGCACACCGAGAAGACCAGGATCCCGCCGGGACGAACCGTGCCGGCGGCAGCGCGCAGCAGCGCACGCTGGAGCGCCGCCAGCGCGACCACGCCATCGGCGCGGATGCGCCAGCGCGCCTCGGGCCGACGCCGCAGGGCCCCCAGGCCGCTGCAGGGCGCGTCCACGAGCACGCGGTCGAAGGCCGCCCGCCGCGTCGG
>JBOGFI010000158.1:0-9362 GCA_050743365.1 Acidimicrobiia bacterium
GATCCCGCCAGCTCTCCCGATCGGGCTCAGCCGTCGCCGGCACCGAGTTGCTCGGTCCGCTCGGCGGCGACGAGCGCGTCGACGATCGCGTCGATCTGGCCGGCCAGCACCTGGTCGAGCGCGTGGAGCGTGACACCGACGCGGTGATCGGTCACGCGGTTCTCCTTGAAGTTGTACATACGCACCTTCTCGGACCGGCCGCCGCCCTTCACCTGGTCCCGCCGGGTCGACGACACCTCCTGGGCCTGTTGCTCGCGCTCGAGCTCGAGGAGACGCGACCGGAGGATCCGCAGCGCCTTCTCCTTGTTCTGGAGCTGGCTCTTCTCGTCCTGGCACGTCACGACCAGCCCGGTCGGCTTGTGCGTCATCCGCACCGCCGAGTCGGTGGTGTTCACCGACTGCCCGCCGGGCCCGCTCGAGCGGTAGACGTCGATCTCGAGCTCGTTGGGGTCGATCCGGATGTCGACCTCCTCTGCCTCCGGTAGCACCGCGACGGTTGCTGCGCTCGTGTGCACCCGCCCCTGGCTCTCGGTGACCGGCACCCGCTGCACGCGATGGGGGCCCGCCTCGTGCTTCAACCGCGACCAGGCGTCGGCGCCCTTCACCACGAACGAGAGCTCGCGGAAGCCACCCATTTCGGACGGCTGGCTGCTGAGGGTCTCGACCTTCCAGCCGCGCGTCTCGGCGTACCGCTTGTACATGCTGAAGAGGTCGCCGGCCCAGAGGTTCGCCTCCTCGCCACCCTCCGCGCCCCGGATCTCGACGATCACGTTCTTGCCGTCGTTGGGATCGCGAGGGACGAGCAGCTCGCGCAGCCGGCCGTCGAGCTCGGACAGCCGTGCCTCCTTCTCCTCGAGCTCGAGCCGGAGGTAGTCGCGCATCTCGGCGTCGCTCTCGGCGGCGAGCAGCTCGCGGGCGTCGGAGACATCGCGCTCGGTCCGGCGGTACTCGCGGTAGGCGTCGACGACCGGCTTCAGCTCGGCGCGGCGGCGTCCGGCGTCGCGCGCGCGAGCCTGGTCCCCGGCCGCGTAGAGCTCGGGGAGCTTCGACTCGAGCTTCTCGAGCTCGGCCTCGAGGTCGGCCAGCCGCTCGAACATGCGACCCAGCGTACCGGGCACACTTTCTTGGTCGCGCAAATTCACGACCTGAGTCGGTGGATGGCAGGCCTTCGAGCGTCGAACGTCAGCGCGCGAAGACGGGCAGCGTGTCGAAGTCGTCACCGAGGACGGGCTCGGGCTCGACGCCCAGCCAGTCGAGCCCGGTGGCGTAGAGCGAGCGGAAGTCGACCGTGTGCTCGAGGTTGCCGCCCCGGTCCAGCTTGCCCAGGCTCGGGGCCTCGCCGTAGCGGCCGCCCTTCACCTGCGGGCCCACGAGAAAGTGCACGTTGGCGGTGCCATGGTCGGTCCCGCTGCCGTTCTCCGCGGGCCGGCGCCCGAACTCCGAGACGGTCATGAGGACCACGTCGGCGGCGGCGCCGCCGATCGTGGTGAAGAAGTCCTCGATGCCGGCGTCGAGCTGCTCCATCAGCGCCGGATGGCGGTCGGCTTGCCCTTGGTGGGTGTCGAAGTCGCCGATGCCGCTGATGTACACGACGCGCGGCTTCGCCTCCGACCTCACCAGCTGCGCCGCCAGCGCCAGCGAGTCGACCACGCTGGCGTCGCCGTAGCGACCCTGCCCGGTCGCCGCGGCACGCTCGTCGTCCTCGAGCTCCTCGGCCTCGTCGCCGTAGCCCGCCAGCGCCGCTCCCAGCTCCTTGCGAGCGGTTCCGGTGAGGCCGATGGCCCGCTCCACCGTGCCCACGAGGGTGGCGGAGTCGACCGATGCCGGCGCGAAGCCCGACCAGGCCGCGAGGAGGCCGTCGGCATCGTCGACCCATGCGGGCAGGCGGGGCTCGAGGCCGGTGGCATCGACGATCGACGTGGCGAACGACTGCTCGCCGAGCAGCGCGCGCGAGGGGCTGGGCCCGATGCCGACGGCCGCCAGCGGGTCGTCGAAGCCGACGGTGCCGTCGAGGTAGCGTCCGAGCCACCCCGCGTTCCCGCTGCCGCCCCGGGCCGACCACCAGATGTCGAACGACCCGAAGTGGGACAGGTCGGGCTCGGGGTAGCCGATGCCCTCGACGACGGCCACCTGGCCTGCCTCGAAGCGCTCCGCGAGCTTGGGCAGGTTGGGGTGGAGGCCGACCTGACGGTCGAGCTCGATTGGGTCGGTGACGGCGAGCGTCGGGCGGAGATCGAAGTACACACCGTCGTTCAACGGCACGACCGTGTTGAGGCCGTCGTTGCCGCCGCCGAGCTCGACGACGACGAGGGTGCGCCCCGCCGCCGACCCGAGCTCGCCCGGCCCGAGAGCGCCGGCGCCTGTCGCGGTGGACGGGTCGCGGCGCCAGACGGTGACCCCGTACCCGCCGGCGACCGCGGCGGTGGCGGCGACGCCGACGCCGGTCAGGAACCGCCGACGCGAGACCCCGGCTTCCATGTCTCGCTGCCGGTCCCTCATGCGACTGCGTACTCCGGTGAGGTGAACACGAGCGCGAGGCGCCGGCCGGGATCGCGCTCGCCGGCCACGACGTCGCGGGACCGCTCGGTCATGTCGAAGACGCCGAAGCGCGCGAACAGGGCGTCCACGTCGTCGGTGAACGCGGCATCGGGCGCGGCCGCGACCGCGGCCAGGAGGTCGAAGGTGTGCACGAGCTGATGGGGCCCGAGCAGGCTCTCCCCGCCGAGGAAGCCGCCCACGTTGGGGGGCACGAACGGGATGTAGCCGACGGCGCGCAGCGCCTGGCCCGTGGCGCTGATCCCGTTGCGCGACTCCACCCTCCCACCGAGCTCGAGCGCGGCGCCCGGCACGGCCTGGAGGAGCCCCACGACCTTCTCGACCGGGGTACGCGCCTTGGCGCGCACGGCGTCGTCGTCGGTGAAGGCAGCCTCGGCGACGATGGACTCGACCAGCCCGAGGATCGCGTAATCGTTGCGGAACCGGTCGCCGAGCCTGATCGCGGTGGCTTCGTCGGGTTCGACGCCCACGAGCTCGCGGTACAGCTTCGACGCCACGAAGCGCCCGGTGGCAGGCTGGTCGAGGATGACGTCGAGGGCGGCATCCATGTCGTGGTTGCCCGTGACGCCGAGCAGCGTCTTCTCCCCGCCGTCGTGGCGCCGCGGGACGAAGTAGGCGCCCCAGAGCCGGACGTCGTCGCGGCGGAAGCGGGGCCGGGGCACGTTCACCACCCACCCGCTGAACGCCCGCGACGCCTCGACTACGTCGTCCTGGGTGTAACCGCCGCCGATGCCGAGCGTGAACAGCTCGAGGCATTCCCGCCCGAAGTTCTCGTTCACCTGCCCGGCGGCGTTCGTGACCCCGTCGAGGTAGAGGAGCATCGCCGGGTCCTTGGCCACCGCCCGTAGCAGGTCGGCGAAGCTCCCGGTGGCGTGCCGGCGGATCGTGAGGTGCTGCTGGTACAGGAGGTACGGGACCCGAACCTTGGCCAGGCTGGTGGCGAAGTGGTCGTGCCAGAACCAGACCAGACGCTCCTCGACCAGGCGGGGGCTGGAGCGCATCTGCTCGACCCACCACGTGATGGGCCCGGCGATCTCGCTGATCCGTCGCTCCCGCACGTCCGCCGGCGGGGCGAGCTCGTAGGGAGCCGCCGGGGGGGCGGACAGGTCGAGCGCCGCCGCCACCGCGGCGTCGGGATCGGCGAGCGCGGCGACCATGTCCGGGTGGGCGCCCATCGAGAGCCGGCGCACGACGTGCGCCACCCGCTCCCGGTCGCTCACCTTCGCCATGCGCTCAGTCTCGACCCCGCCCGTGAGGAGACTGTGAAGCCACGCTCAGGCTGCGTTCATGCTCGCGAGGCGCCGAGGGCGTCGGCAGCTGCCGGGCCGGTTCGGTCCGAGCCCGCCGAGACCCGGCTCGGAGAGCCGAGCAGCCCGGAGGGCTGCGAGCAGGGGCTCGGCGGTCGTGAGGACCGGGCCCGGCAGCGCCGATTCCCCTCGGCGCCGGTCACGCGCTCTGTCAGCTGGTGCGGTAGGCCTCGAGGACGGAGTGGTCGCCGGCGGCGCTGTCCTCGGCCACCTGGTCGAGGAAGCGGTGGAAGTCGTCCGAGCCCGTGCGGTCGGCGATAGCCCGCGGGATGGCCGGGAAGTCGTAGTCGGGTGCCGGCAGCGGGGGGTGGTCCTCGGCCGGCTTGCGCGCCAACACCTTGTCGACCACGGGACCGAGGCGCTTCGCCTTGTCTCGCTCCGCGCGCTCGTCGCGCTCCTTGAACTCGGGCAGCACCTTGCACCCGAACAGCTCGAGGCTCTCCATGATGTGGTCGTGCCGGTTCTTGCCGGCCTGGCTGACGAAGATGACCTGGTCGACCCCGCATTCCTCGTAGCGACGCAAGAAGTCGCGTATCTGGTCGGGTGTCCCGACTGCGCCCCGCAGGCCGCCCAGGCCGCCCTCGACGACCTTGGCGCCGAGCCGGTCGTTGTTCGCGGCCGCGGCCTGCACCGCCTCGGGGTCGAAGCCGTGCTCGCCGCGCCGCCTCTGGTACTCGGCCCAGACGTCGGTCTGTCCGGGATGGTGGCGTCCGAACACGTAGTAGTGCGCGAGCGAGTAGCCGAAGAAGTTGGCGCCCTCGAGCCCCCGCAGCAGGGCCTGGTCCTCGTCGGGGTGGCACATGAACGTGGAGACGCAGGCGACGTTGGCGTTGACGGCGTCGCCGATCGGCACGCCCTCGCGCTCGAGAGTGCCGGAGTAGTCGGCGATCCAGTGGCGGGCCTCCTCGGGATCGACGAACGCGAAGGTCAGCGCGCCGATGCCCTTCTGCGCGGCGAGGTGCATCGTGTCGCGACGGCTGCACGCAACCCAGACCGGCGGGTGCGGCTTCTGGCGCGGCTTGGGCACGACGTTCCGGGGCGGCATGGTGAGGAAGTCGCCGGCGTGACCGGTGAACGGCTCCTCGGTCAGGCAGCGCAGCGCCACCCGTAGGCCCTCCTCCCACATGGGGCGCTTCTGCTCGGGGTCGACGAGAAAGCCACCCAGCTCGGCCTCCGACGACGACTCGCCGGTGCCGAAGTCGACCCGGCCGTCGGAGACGAGGTCGAGCATGGCGATGCGCTCCGCGACCCGAGCGGGGTGGTTGAACGCCGGCGGCGTCTGCACGATGCCGTGCCCCAGGCGCATGCGCCGGGTGCGCTGCGAGACCGCGGCGAGGAACACCTCGGGCGCGCTGGAGTGGCTGTACTCCTCCAGGAAGTGGTGCTCGACCTCCCACACGTAGTCGATGCCCAGCGAGTCGGCGAGCTCGCACTGCTCGAGCGCCTGCTGGAGCAGCGTGTACTCGGACTCCTCCTGCCACGGGCGCGGGAGCTGGTGCTCGTAGAACAGCCCGAACTTCACTCTGGCCTCATCAGTATGTCGCCGCCGGTGCGGCGGCGAACTTGCCGTCGGCGGCGGGGCGGATGCTGCCGAGCGCGTCGAACTCCTCGAGGAGGTCGTCGCCGCCCGGGTTTGCCCGCAGGGAGCGCTCGATCTCGCGTCGCGTCGTCTGGAGCATCTGCTCGCGGCGCGGGCCGAGCGAGTCGGCCAGACCGCGTTCCCAGAGCTCACCGATCACCTCGGTGCCGGCCTGGTGGTGGCCGGATTCGCCGATGAACGTCCGGTCGCGCATCTCGGTGAGCGCGGTCTTCAGGTACTCGACGTGCGGTGTCTCGTCCCGGCGCACGTACGACACGATCAGGGCGGCTTCGCCCTCGCCGGCCACGAGATCGGTGTCGGAGAGCACCTCCTCGGCCCAGGCGAAGGTGTGGAACGCCGAGATCTCGATGAGCAGGATGCCGATCATCCTCTGCGCGAGCATCTCGAGGCCGAGGTCGAGGTCGTCGAACACGCGCGCCTCGAGCATCTGCCGGCGGATCCTGTCGGGGTCGGGCGCGGTGCTGCCGCCACCGCTCAGGCCCATGCGCTCGAGCATGCGCGCGGTCTCGTCCTCGGTGACAGGGTGCTCGAAGGCGATGTCGCGCGCCGCGAACCACATTTGCTTGTGGCCGGCCTCGCCCTCGAAGCCGGCTTCGTCGCGCGCGTGGGCCTCGAACAGGCCCCGGTCGAGATGCGCGAGCGCGGTGCCCTCGACGCTCTCGGCGAAGAACCGCTGCGGGTCGCCCACGTTTGCGTGCCGGATCATGGCCCCGAAGCCCTCGACCGTCCCGATGCGGGTGAGGATGGTGACGATCGGCTCGGACACTCCTTCTCGCAGCAGGAACTTGGCCTGGGCGACGTTGGGGTACGGCTCGGGCCAGGTCGAGAGGGGCACGTCGAGCAGGCCGGTGCCGAACTGCTCGCGATGGCGCTGCTGCCACGCCGCGATCGCGGGAAGGCGGAAGCGGGTCCGGGGCGAGTGGTAGGCGCCCTCGGCGTCGAAGCCGCCATGACAGCGCGTTCCCGCGGCGACCAGCGGCGTGTCGACCGGGTCCGAGGCCAGCAGCTCGGTCTCTTGCCAGACGGTCTGGAGGTTGCTCATGGTTGCCTCGTACACCCACGCGTGTATACTCAACAGTATACCTATGGCGACCGCGCCGCAACCTCTCGCTCCCACCCGGCCGCTGCCCCGGCCCGAGCGGCACGCGGCAATCCTGCGGGGGGCGGCCGAGGCCTTCGCCCGGGCCGGCTACGCGGCGACCTCGATGGAGGACATCGCGGCGGCCTCGGGCATCACGAAGCTCATCGTCTACCGGCACTTCGACTCCAAGGAGGACCTCTACCGGGCGGTGCTGCAGCGGACCTTCGACCGCCTCGCCGAGGAGTTCATCGCCGGGTACGAGGCGGGGCCGAGCAGCGGGATCGGCGCCCGCTCGCTGCTCACCGTGGCCCGGGAGGACCCGGCCGGCTTCCGCCTCCTGTGGCAGCACGCCGCCCGAGAGCCGCAGTTCGCCGAGTACGCGCGGGAGCTGCGGGAGCGCTCCGTCGACGCATCCCGCGCCCTCCTCGCGGGTCAGGTCGCGCCCGAGATCTACGAGTGGGCCGCGCACACCCTGGTGGGCTACGTCGTCGAAGCCGTCCTCAACTGGCTCGAGCACGGCGATCCGGGCCGCGATGACAAGTTCATCGAGCTGACGACCGGCGCGCTTCGCTCCGGGATCCGAGCCTGGCGGGAGACGCCCGAACGCTAGCCGCCCTCTCTTGGTCGCGCTCGCTCGGCGGCAGGGTACCTGCCGCCGCCCTTCGGGCCGCTCGCCGCTCCCGCGCAATCCTGGTGGCGAGCCACGGGCTGGCAGGCCTTCGCGTCCTAGATCGCCCCGCGGAAGGCCGGGAGCGACGCCGGGGCCCGCCGGCGGGGGCGTTGCTCGACCTCGGCGAGCTGCTCGCTGGTCATGACCGCCTTGAGCGACGCGATCGCGACCGCGAGCTGGTCGAGCGAGGGTTGTCGAGTGGTCAGCCGCTGCATCGCGAGTCCGGGCTTCATCAGGGCCCGCATCCAGCGCCACTCCATGTGCCGCGCCGCGAACCGGATGATCTCGTAGCTGATGCCCGCGATCAGCGGGATCAAGAGCACCCGGGAGGCGACGAGCATCGGCAGCGCCGGTCGCCCGAAGAAGGCGTAGACCACGATCGTGATCACCATCACGGTCAGCAGGAAGTTGGTGCCGCAGCGAACGTGCTCGGTCGTGAACCGCTGCGCCGACTCGGGCGTGACCTCGACGTCGTTCTCGTAGGCCGCGATCGCCTTGTGCTCCGCGCCGTGGTACTGGAACACGCGCTTGATGTCGGGCAACCGACCGATCAGCAGGATGTAGCCGACGAAGAGCCCGAGACGCAGCCCGCCCTCGAGGACGTGGACCCAGAACCCCCCACCGTCGAGCGCGCGGTTCAGGCCTCGTGCCCCGAATGCGGGCAGGAGGATGAAGATGGCAGTGAAGAAGACCATGGCGCCGGCCAGGGTCCAGCCCATCGCCTTCGACGAAAGGCGCTCCTCTTCGGGGACCTGCCGGTTGGCCGACCACGACAGCGCCTTGAAGCCGAGCGACAGCGACTCGGCCAGCGTCATCACGCCCCGTAGGAGCGGGATCTTCGAGTAGCGCTCCGCCCAACGGGGCGCGTCGTGGACCTCGACCTCGATATCGCCCGACGGGTTGCGCACGGCGACCGCCCACGCACGCTGGCCGCGCATCATGACGCCCTCCATGACCGCCTGCCCGCCCATGTACCGCGGCTCGGGCTTGCGGGCCATCGCGGCGCGACCTAGCCCTTCTTGGACTTCGCGTAGCGGCGCTGGAAGCGCTCGACCCTGCCGCCCGTGTCGACGAGCTTCTGCTTGCCCGTGTAGAAGGGATGGCACTCCGAGCACAGCTCCGCCCGAAGCTCGGGCACGGTGGAACGCGTGGTGAACGTGTTGCCACAGGAGCACCGCACCGTGCACTCGCGGTATTCGGGGTGGATGTCGACTTTCATCGATCCTCCAGTGTAGGGGCGTCGTAGGTGCACGGTCGTCCGGACGATTGCCGCATCTACGAACCCGGTGTCGGGGCCTTCGCGATCTCGGCGAGGAACTCGTCGTTGCTCTTGGTGGTGCGGATCTTGTCCATGAGCAGCTCGAGGCCCTTGCCGTCCTCGAGGGCGTTGAGCACCCGTCGGAGCTTCCACACCTGCTGGAGCTGGTTACGGTCGAAGATCAGCTCCTCATGGCGCGTGCTCGACGCCTCGACATCGATCGACGGATAGATCCGCCGCTCCGAGAGCCGCCGGTCGAGGCGCAGCTCCATGTTGCCGGTGCCCTTGAACTCCTCGAAGATCACCTCGTCCATGCGGCTGCCGGTCTCGATGAGGGCGGTGGCGATGATGGTCAACGACCCGCCTTCCTCGATATTCCGCGCCGCACCGAAGAACTTCTTCGGTGGGTACAGGGCGGTCGAGTCGACACCACCGGAGAGGATGCGGCCCGATGCCGGCGCCGACAGGTTGTAGGCGCGGGCGAGGCGGGTGATGCCGTCGAGCACGATCACGACGTGCTGGCCCATCTCGACCAGGCGCTTGGCCCGATCGATGGTGAGCTCGGCCACCTGGGTGTGCTCCTCCGAGGGACGGTCGAACGTGCTCGCCACCACCTCGCCGTTGATCACGTGGCGGCGCATGTCGGTGACCTCCTCGGGGCGCTCGTCCACGAGCAGCACCATGAGGTGCACCTCGGGGTTGTTGGCCTCGATCGATTTGACGATCTGCTTGACGACCGTCGTCTTGCCCGCCTTGGGCGGCGACACGATCAGCCCGCGCTGGCCCTTCCCGATCGGCGAGACGAGGTCGACGATCCGGGCGGTCATGTTCGCCGGGTCCTCGGTCTCGAGCTTGTACTTCTCGTCGGGGAACAGCGGGGTGAGGTCCTC
>JBOGFI010000159.1:0-11979 GCA_050743365.1 Acidimicrobiia bacterium
GCCGCGCCCCGAGCGAAGCGCTCGAAGATCCGGGCCCGATCCGACGGTGCGACGCCGGGGCCTGCGTCTTCGATCTCGATGCGCACGGCGCCGTCGGATCGCCGCACTGCGGCGCGGGTAACGCCCCGTCCATGCGACCGGGCGTTGTCGACGAGGTTGGCGAGCACCCGATCGAGGCGGCGCTTGTCGACCAGCGCGCGCCTTCCAACGAGATCGGCGTCGATCTCGATCCTCGCCGCGGCGCCACTGCGATCGAGTGCATGCCCGATGAGCTCTCCGAAGTCCACAGACTCGAGCTCGAGCCCCTCGACGCTCGCGTCGGCGCGGCTCAGCTCGAGCAGGTCCTCCAGCATGAGGCGGAACCGATCGAGTTCCCCCTTGAGCAGGTCGAGCGCCACTCGTGCTCGCTGGGGGAGATCGGCGCGCCGAGCGTGCATCACCTCGGCGGCTGTGCTGAGCGTCGTCAAGGGGGAGCGAAGCTCATGGCTGACATCGGAGACGAAGCGAGCGTCGCGCTGCATCCGCTGGGCGAGCGCGTCGACCATCTTGTTGAACGACGCGACCACACGGTCGAGGTCGCGGTCGTGCTGGGACTCGAGCCGGGTCTGGAGGTTCCCGGCGCCGACGAGTTCGGAGGCGAGCGCCACCTCTGAGACGGGCCGGAGCACCCTGCGACTGGCCCACAAGCCGACCAGCGCACCAAGCACGGTGGCGAACGCCCCCGCGCCGAGCAGGGAAGCGCGGACGATCGCGAGAGTTCGTTCGAGATCGTCGAGTTCGAAGACCTCGTAATAACTGGCATCGATCGTCCGTACCGGCACGCCTACGACGAGCCAGGGATCGCCGCGTAGCCGGAACCGTTGCCGCGCCGCATCACCCGACTCGACGACTTTGCGGAGACCGGCCGGAAGCTCGTCGCGCCCGACTGCCACCGACGTGGCAAGCCACTCCCTGCCGCGCGAGACGATCGCGCTCGAGCCGGGCGCCCGTTCGATCGTCTCGAGCGATTCGGTGACGTCACCGGTGCGCTGCACCTCGTCGCGCAGCGCGCGAGCGTCGACGTAGGCCTGGCGCTCCAGTGACCGTTCCCGCTGCCTCAGGAGATACCGCTCGGACAACACGTAGGTGAGAACAGCGGCCGCGGCGACGACGAGCAGGGCGCCCAACGCGAACGCGGCAGTGACCCGAAAGCGCAAGCTCCCGGGGCGTGGGACACGCCGGCTCCCTCGGGTGGGGCTTCGCCGGGCGGCGCCGCCGGTCGTCAAGGCTGCAGCTTGTAGCCGAGCCCCCGAACGGTAACCAGGTAGCGCGGCTCAGACGGGTCGTCCTCGATCTTGGTGCGCAGCCGGCGCACATGCGCGTCCACCAGCCGCCCGTCACCGAAGTAGTCATACCCCCAGACCCGTTCGAGCAGCTGATCGCGGCTTAGAACAATGCCGCTGTTCACCACCAGCTCGCACAACAACAGGAACTCGGTTCGCGTCAAGCGAACCTCCCGGCCACAGCGCCGAACGACACCAGCCTCAGGCAGTACCTCGATCTCACCGAAACGATGACTCATCGGCTCCTTCGCCTCGTCGGCCCCGGGCGCCGACGGTTGGGCGCGGCGCAGCAGCGCCCGAATTCGCGCCGCCAGCTCCTTCACCACGAACGGTTTCCGTACGTAGTCGTCGGCGCCCGCTTCCAGGCCGGCGACCACATCGTGACTGTCTACCCGAGCTGTCACAATCACGATCGGCACGCCGCTCGCCCGCCGAAGCGAGCGGCACAGGTCCAGACCGCTCATTCCCGGCAGCATCAGGTCGACGAGCACGAGATCGGTCGGCCTGTGCTCGAAGGCTTCGAGCGCGGCTTCGGCGCTGGTGGCCTCGGTGACGTCAAAACCTTCGTCCTCGAGCGCCATGCGCATCGACGTGCGAATCCGATCGTCGTCTTCGACCGTGAGGATGCTGACCGGCACGTCACCCATGATGGCGCGCCTCAGGGCGTTGGCTCACGCGCTCGCCGCACGCGGATGCCCTCTCGCTCCCACGCTACGAGCGCGTCAGCTCCCTCCCGGCAGCACACGGAGACCGGGCGCACGTCCAATTCCACCAGCTGCGGCGCCTGCGCCACTCGAACCGCCGCTGCGACGATCTCGGCGAGCTGCCGAGAAGCCCGCGAGTCGAGGGCACCGTGAACCCGCATCTCCAGGCGGCGCCCGCGTGCCGCCACCGACACCCTGAGGTCATCGATGCCGCGATCGGCAGCGTCGCCACACAGAGAACCCGGTTCGGCCTCCACGGCCGAGATCCTTGGGGATCCACGTTGTCGGTTCGTGACGCTATGGCGCGCTTCTCACCACAGTTCGACCCGTAGTCGTCCCCGAACGGCAACAAGATCGTCACCGATTCGCAGCACAGTGACAGAACACTCCTGGCCATGCCCTTGAGCCTTGCCGCGAGCGCGGCGCGTCGCGGATTGCTGCTGGCCGAGAAGCTCCCGTCCCTCTACCTGCCGCGCGGCACGCGCTGAGCACGCCCTGTCATGGCGAACGCACGCTCACGCGCCGTCGGGCTCCTGGTCGGCGCACTCGCCCTTGCTGGCGGCTGGGGAGAAGGCGACGACGACAGCCGCCGCGGTGCAGCACGCGGCCTGCCCCGAGGCCTCGTCACGAACGAGCCGGGAGCATTCGAGGGCTACACCCTCTACTCCCCCTTGACGCAGGACGCCACCTACCTCGTCGATCTCGACGGCGAGGTCGTCCACAAGTGGGCCCACGACACCCAGCCCGGCCTCTACCAGTACCTCCAAGAGAACGGCAACCTACTGCGAACCGGTCGCATCGAGCGCGAAACCCGGTTCAACGCCGGCAACGGCTTCGGCGGGGTGATCGAAGAGGTCGACTGGGAGGGCCAGCCGGTGTGGCGCTTCGAGTACGCCAGCGACGAGCACATGCAGCATCACGACGTGGAGCGGCTCCCGAACGGCAACGTCCTGATCCTGGCCTGGGAGTACCGCAGCGACGAGGAGGCCATCGCCGCCGGGCGCGACCCCGAGCTCATCCCCGACGGCGAGGTATGGCCCGACACCGTCGTCGAGTACGACCCCCGTAGCGGGCAGATCGTGTGGGAGTGGAGAGTCTGGGACCACCTCATCCAGGACCACGACCCGACCAACGCGAACTACGGCAACGTCGCCGCCCACCCCGAGAAGATCGACATCAACCTCACCGACCAGTCGCTCCAAAACCCCGGCGAAGCCGACTGGAACCACGCCACTTCGGTTGCCTACAATCCTCAGCTCGACCAGATCGTCATCAGCCTCCGGTCGTTCAACGAGATCTGGATCATCGACCACGCCACCTCAACCGAGGAGGCGCGCGGTCCCGCCGGTGACTTGCTGTTCCGGTACGGAAACCCCGCCACCTACCGCGCCGACGGCGTCGCCGATCAAAAGCTCTTCGCCCAGCACGACGCCGAGTGGATCGCCGACGGCCTCAAGGGCGCCGGGAACATCCTCGTGTTCAACAACGGCCTGCCCCGAATCCGGCCCTATTCGAGCGTCGACGAGGTCGTGCCCGTCATGGACGGCCACCGATACGTGCAGAACAACCACGGGGTCTTCGCCGCCGAGATCCGGCGCGTGTACCCCCAGCGGCAGGAGGACCGGTTCTTCGCCGCCATCCTCTCCGGCTCCCAGCGCCTACCCAACGGCAACACCATCGTCGTCTACGGCACCCACGGGCGGATCCTCGAGGTCACACCCGTAGGGCGGGTCGTGTGGGAGTACGAGAACCCCTACTTCACCGTCCGACCCCAGACGCCAATGGACAACCCCGAATTCGAGATCGAGCCTTGGCGAACCTTCCGGGCCGAGCGCTACGCCTCGTCGTACCCGGCGTTCGCGGGGCGAGACCTCGACAACTGAACGTGGGAACTCGGCCACTCGAGACCCTCCGCCCGTCCACTGCACGACTGGCGGCCTGCTTCGAGGTCCAGCGACGAGTGCTCGGGATTCGGCTACGGTCCGCTCGGCGTGCCGGGAAGTCTGGTCGGCGTGACAGCAAGACGTCGCGAAAGGCCCCGGTGGCTCGCCGTACCCACGTTCGCTTTCCTCTCGGACGATATCTTCCGCCCGTCGGCGGCGAGTTCGTCTCCATCGAGGCGCTGGGAGCTGCCGGACTCCTCGTAGCCACGCGGCGCGCTCGTCTGGGCGAATAGCCCTTGGAGCGAGAGTTATTGCGACTGGTGGGACACTCGTCTGACCATCGGGCTTCCTGGCTTCTCGATCACCGCGAGCTTCCGCCAGTGGACCAACGACGGTCTCATGACCGGGTTCTTCTTCATCGTTGGGCTGGAGATCAAGCGCGAACTCGTAAACGGTCAGGTGCGCGATCCGAAGACCGCAGCGCTGCCAGTCCTCGGCGAGGTTGGTGGGCCGCAATCATCGCAACGACGCGCGACGCACCCCCTAGTAGACCGCACCAGCCGTCATAGGTGCGCGCGGTCTCCCAGCACGTCTGGTAGGACCGGCACCGAATCGAACGCGCGGCCGGTGCTCCCCCCGAATAGACGATCGCCCGAGGCGCACATGACGACAGCGCTGTCTGAACTCGCCACACCTACCCGCGATCTGGGCGCGTTGCTCGCGTCGTCGGTCGCCGCCACATCTACTCATGATCGCAGGGCGCCCGCCCGTAGCGGGTTGAGCGCCGGATTCCGCTACTGAGGTTCAGCCCGCGCGGGTATCCGTTGTTGGATGGTCTTGTCCATTGAGCGACGCGTCGGTCTTCTTGGGGCCGACGACGGGTCCTCAGATCTCGCTGCCATGCGAGCGGCCGCAGGTGACGACGATCGACGACTGACCGAGTGCTCATTGGAGCCGATCGCCGGGCAACTCGACCGTGTGGTTCGCGACAGGCGGGCCCCCCAATTGCCCCCCGCTGCCCCCAGGATGATGCGTTTGCGCAGGTCAGACTGGTGGGCCAATCAGATTCCCAAGCTGCGAACGGGGGTTCGATTCCCCTCACCCGCTCCGCGATATCAGCGCAGGTCAGCGCGTAGACCTAGCCGCTCGAGCCACTGCTGGAGGAGCCCGAGGGCCTCGAGTGCTCGTGCCTTGCATCCATAACTGCGCGGGTCAGTGGGTGAAGGTGATATCAGGGGTCCCGATGGCGGGGTCGAGGCGTCAGCCTTCCTGTTCGAGCGTCGCGATCCCCGGGACGTTGGCGTCGGTGGCCAGGGCCTCGAGCCCGTCGTCCGCCTCGTACAGGTAGCCGTGCCAGAAGTCGATCGTGGTCGTGACCACCAGCGCGTCGGCGTCGTCCGGGTCGTCCTGGAACGGCGTCGAGTGGATCGGCCGCTGGATCGTCATGAGATACTTCGGCGGGCTAGCCATCATGTACGGCTCGCGGCCGCGGGAATCGCCGTTACCGTGGATGATGAAGAGCGGAACCGGCGGCCACTCGAACGCCTCGTCGAAGGGCAGGAGTAATCCCGCCATCACGAGGACAGCGTCGATCCGCTCGTCCCGGCAGCATTCGTCGAACCCGATGCCGTAAACGGTCGCGCCCCCGAGCGACAGCCCGGTCGCCCCGATGTGCTCGCCATCGACGCGACCCTCGAGCGGCCCGTCGTCCTCGCTGCGCGCCAGCACCTGGTCGATCACGAAGCTCATGTCGGCGGGCTGGTTCACGAAGTCGCCGACCGTCTCCACCGTCGACTGGTTGCTGGTCAGGGGGAAGAGGGGCGCGGCAACCACGTAGCCGGCGCTCGCCCACGCGGTCATCAGCTCCGAGAACTTGCTCGGGTGACCGGTCTGCCCATGGGCGAGGACGATGAGCGGGAACGGGCCCTCGACCTGCGGGTAGACGATCGTGGTCTCGAGCGTGCGCGTGGGCGCACTCGCCGCCGGGTCGGGCGCCTCGGTCGGACGAGAATCGTCGACGAACGTCTCGGTCAGCTGAGCGACCTGGTAGGTACCGGGCTCGGCCGGCTCCGGCAGGTTCGGCGCCGCGTCCTCGAACCACCCGCACGTGGCTAGCAAGAGCGAGCCGGCGGCGACCGCGGCGACCGGGCGGATACGCAGTGCCGTCTTTCGAAGCATCATGAGATTCGATACCCGCCGGCCACGCTGGGTTACCGGACCGCGCCGAAGAAGGCCGAGATGAAAGAGTCGACCGAATTCCGAAGACGACGACCACTTCACCGCGGCCGACCTCGAAGGCTTCGCGGACTCGGCTGGTGTGCGCCTTGTCGTCAGCGGATCTCGGTGAGCTGGACGACGTCGAGCTGGAGGTGGTCGATGATCCAGTCCTCGACGCAGCCTCGGAATTGCCGACGGTTCGTCTGGTCCAAAGCAAGGGCCAGTTCAGCTCGGAAACGCCCGCTGCCCAGAGGCTCGATCCGACCGTCGAGGTCGGAGTTGACCTCGAGGCGGCATGCCAGCAGCTGCGCCTCGACCATCTCGGAGAGCGTCTGACTCTTCTCACCACCCTTGGTCTTGGCTGATACGACCAGCTCCATCCCGCGGCCAGTGACTCGCTGGTGGGTCGAGAGGGTGGCTTCGCGCAGAGCGAGCACCGCGACCACGCCGATGCCGAGACCGATGACGCCGAGGACGACTCGGCCGGGCCTCAACTTCCTCATTGGCCGCCGCGGCGTAACAGCTGGCGGATCTGATCGTCGTTGGCGCCGGGTACCTCTTGGGCGAGCACGGTGACGTCGTCGAGGAGCAGTCCGCCGGATGGATAGCTGATCGCGCTGACCTGGCGGATGAGGCGTTCCTCGCCCGCGGGCGACGATGTCTTCGATGCAATGCGGTCGACGAGCCAGGCGATGGCCGAGAGGATGACGCCACCTCCGACCAGGAACGTGATGAAGACGTTCATCTGTTGGGCGGACTCCCCCAGCCACGCAAAGCGGTCCCGCGACGGCGGTCCGGTGTCACGGAGAATGCGGGCAACCTCAGGGTCAACCTTGGTCTGGTACTCGAGGCGTGCGATGCGACGGAGCACCAGTCCGGTCGCGAGGCCGACCTCGGCGATGAGGACGATCAACCCGAAGAACAGCGCCCGGTTCCACTCCCAACGGTTGAGCGAGACGATCATGTAGAAGGCGCCCGCGATCAGTGTGCCGATGCCGGCCAGCCAGGCGATGACCTTCACGAGACGGTCTCCTTGTCCTTGATGGTGACGCGTCCGGCATCGCCGTCGACGAGCACGACCGCGCCTTCGGGAAGATCGTCGGTCGCACCCGCGTAGCCGACGACCGTGGCCACCCCGGCTTCACGCGCCAGGATGGCGAGGTGAGACAACACCGAGCCGGTCTCCGACACGATGCCCTCCAGCCGCGGCAGCAACGGGGCGAGCCCGGGCGACAACGTCGTGGTGACGAGGACCGAGCCGGTCGGGGGATCGTCGATGTCGTAGGTGACCGGTCCGCTGGCCGTGCCGCCACCGGCGCCGGTGCCACCGCCGACCTCGGGCGCGAATTGCGCCGGAACCGGCTTTCCCAATTCAGACAGCTGGAACCGCGCGGGAAGCGGGGCACCGAAGTCATGCTCGTGGGTCGACACGAGCTTGGGCACGACCACGGCTCGCTTGGTGGCGACCGCCTCGACCTGTTCGAGGCTCATGTGGCGGATCAGCTCCGGCTCCGTAAGGTCGCCTACAGCCGCGAGTCGCACGCCGAGCTCCCATGCGGCGCGCCCGGACACCTCTTGCACCCAGCGCACGCGAAGCCGGAGCGCCTCGCGGGTGATGCCGTTGTCGCTGCAGCTCTGGCAGGTCGTCGTCACGTGGAAAGCCGTCGCTTCGGCGGGCAGGACGGGTGAGGGGGCGACTCGAGGTGCGGTGAGCGCGAGAACCGTTGGGCTCCGAGCGAGGATCTCGACGTCGGTCAGGCCGTCCTGACGAGCTTCAGCTAACACTCGCAGCGCTACCGACGCACCGGTCATGCGATTGCCGCCGGTCTCGGTGAGCATGCCGATGAGGATCTCGTGCGCGTGCAGGGCCCGCAGGATGACCCGGCTGCGGTGCAGCAGGGCGATCAGCTGTCGGCTCGTCAGCTCGGTCAGGGCCGGAACGGCTTCGAGATCGGTGTCGGTCCGGTCGAGGAGGCTGTCGGCGAGTCGAGGCAGCGCGGAACGAAGCCGCCCGACCCGCCACGCCCCCCGCAAGCGACGCGCAGCGGGAATCGGGTTCAGCCTGTGCGCGATCGTGCGTCTCGGCTTGATCTCGCCCGCCAGTCGCAGGTCGATGGCGACGTGCCCGTCGACGCAGATCACCACGTCGCTGGCGTCGACCTCTGCCTGGGTCGCGGCCCCCGCCAGAATCACGGCTTCGCGAACCGCTTCTCGAAGCGGGGGAACCCACAGATCCTGTTCCAGTTCGGTGAGCGGCGATGGGAAGGTCTCCGCGACCGGGCCGGGACCGAAGATGGGCCCTCGGGGTACGCCCCGGATCTCGGTCGTGACCGGGCGTGACTGGAGCAACCACACCTGCTGGTCGTGGGCGATGGCCCACTCAACGTCCTGAGGTCCGCCGTAGACCGAGGCCACCCTCTCCGACAGCGACACGAGCCGGCGGAGGTCGGCCGACTCGAGCGCGGGGCCGTCGTTGGCGTCGAAATCGAGAGCCTTTGCCGTCTTCGGGTCGAGCACGTACCGCGAGCCATCGACCTCGCCGCTGACCAGAGCCTCGGGCCCGCCTCGCACGGCGGTGACGACTCGACGGTCGCTTCGACCCGACACGGGATCGACGCCGAACATTACCCCGCCGAACTTCGGCTCGATCAGAGGCTGGACCAGGACCGCGATCGGCTGGTCCGTCGCCCCGGCACGTTTCCGGGAGCCCAGCACCGCCGTTACGGCCGCGACGAACGCGTCGAAGCCGCCGATCCCGATGACCGACTCGAATTGACCGGCCATGGACGACTTCGCCGTGTCCTCGACGACCGAGGAGCTGCGGGCCACGAGCGACCCGTGGCCGCCACCAGCACGCTCGAATGCCTCCCGCACGGCAGGGTGCTGGGCAACCGCCGCGCCCCTATCAATGGCATCGGAGAAAACGGTGGTGAGCACCACGCCGGGAAGGGTGGCAAGACCTGCCGCCGCGCCCCGTGCCAGCGCCGCTGCTTTGCCCCCGGTGAGGGCGGGCTCGAGCGCGGCTTCGTCGCTAAACTCGACGATGAAGGGGCGTTCGGCTTCCATGGTGTGTGGGGCAGTCTCCACGTGTGCGTCCGTCATTCCGAGAAACTCCTACACCGGTTCACGAATCGTTCGCCACTTTGTGAGGGTAGAGCCTCGTGGGAACGGCCCGCGAGGCTCGACCTGGCGATCAGCCCGCCTGCGGGTCAGTTTGACCGACGGGAAGGACGACCAGTTCCTTTCCGATCTCGAGCAATCGGATGCGTAGGCGCGGGCCCTCGACATCGCTGGCGACTGGGGTCTATCCGTGCGCGATCACCTGCCGGTCAGGTGATGAACCTGGTGTCTGCCCGGGCCAGCCGGGTTGGCCCTGGCAGACGAGAGTTTCCGCGCCTAGATTCCCGGCTGATGCCAAGCTATCGGCCGGGCCAGGTCGCCGAGCTGGTGGGAGTCAGCGTCGACACCGTGCGGCGGTGGGCGGACAGCGGGAAGCTCCGGACCCGTCGCAGCCCCGGCGGACAGCGATTGATCGACGGGCCCGACCTCGCCCGCTTCGTGGCCGGCACGTCGCCGGCGCCGGAGCCGCACGTGACCGTCGGCCGGTCGGCGCGCAATCGGTTCCCCGGCATCGTCACCCGGGTGGAGAAGGACAAGGTCACGGCGCTGGTCGAGATACAGGCCGGTCACCACCGCGTCCTGTCGCTCATGACCCGGGAGGCAGCGGACGAGCTCGAGCTCGCTCCCGGAGACCTCGCGGTAGCGACTGTGAAGGCGACCAGCGTCGTGGTCGAGGTGCCGCCGCACCCGTGAGCCGCGCTCGCCACGCGCTCGCTCTGGCGCTGGGCCTCTCTCTGCCCGCCGGCGCGTGCGGAGACGACGACGACACCAGGGTGAACAGCGTGGAGCTGTCGGGCACCGTGACCGTGCTGGCGGCGTCGTCGCTGACCGACGCGTTCGAGCAGCTCGGCGCACGCTTCGAGGAGCGGCACGACGGTACGACCGTCGAGCTCAGCTTCGCGGCATCCTCCACGCTCGTGCAGCAGATCCAGCAGGGCGCGCCGGCGGACGTGTTCGCGTCCGCCGACACGCCGAGGATGCAGCAGGTGGTCGAAAGCGGCGACGTGGCCGGCCGACCGGCGGTGTTCGCCCGTAACCGGCTTGCGATCGCGGTCGAGGAAGGGAACCCCGAGGACATCGCGGGGCTCGACGACCTCGACCAAGCCGGGCTCGTCGTCGTGCTCTGTGCCGCGCAGGTGCCCTGTGGGAGCTACGCCGATCAGGCGCTCGCCGAGGTAGGCGTGACGGCGAAGGTCGCCTCGCGCGAGGAGAACGCCAGGGCAACCCTCTCGAGGGTCGAGCTCGGTGAGGCGGATGCCGCCGTGGTGTACGCCACCGACGTCGAGGCCAGCGCCAGTGTCGAGGGCGTCGCCATCCCCGATGCCGAGAACGTGATCGCGACCTATCCCATCGCCGCGTTGGACGAGTCGGCGAACGCCGAGGCTGCCGACGGCTTCGTCGACTTCGTGCGTTCCCGCCGTGGTCAGAGCGTCCTGCGCAGGTTCGGGTTCCTCGCGCCGTGAGCCGCGCACGCTCCGGGCGCGCAAGGGCGCGCCTGCCCGTCGCCGCGGTCGCGCTCGCCGCCGTCGGGGTTGCGGGGCTCTTCATCGCGCCGCTGTTGGGCCTGGTGCAGCGCGCCCCCTGGAGCGACCTCGTCGGCCTGCTGGGCGAGCCCGAGGTCCGCACCGCACTGCGGCTGTCCCTGGTGTGCTCGCTCTCGGCCACCGCACTCTCGATCGTGTTCGGCGTCCCGCTGGCGTGGCTGCTCGCCCGCAGCCGCTTCCCGGGCCAATCGGTCGTCCGCGCCCTGGTCCTGCTGCCGATGGTGCTCCCGCCGGTCGTTGCCGGGGTGGCGCTGCTCCTGGCGTTCGGGCGGCGCGGCCTGCTCGGTCAGTGGCTCGACCAGTGGTTCGACGTGCGCCTCCCCTTCACGACACCAGGCGTGATCCTCGCCGAGACGTTCGTGGCGATGCCCTTCCTCGTGATCACGGTGGAAGGCGCGCTGCGCTCACTCGACGAGCGCTACGAGGACGCGGCCTCGGTACTGGGCGCCGGGCGCTGGACGGTGCTGCGACGGGTCACCCTGCCGATGATCGGGCCGTCGCTCGCCGCCGGAGCCGCCCTCACCTGGGCACGAGCGCTGGGAGAGTTCGGCGCGACCATCACCTTCGCCGGCAACTTCGAGGGGCGGACCCAGACCATGCCGCTCGCGGTGTTCCTCGCCCTCGAGACGAACCCCCCGGCCGCCATCGCGCTGAGCCTGGTGCTCCTCGCAGTCTCCGTGGCGGTGCTCGCCGCTGTGGGCGCGCGTGTACTGGGTGCGGGCCGGCCTCGCGATATGCGACTGGAGCCGCGGCCATCGTGAGCCTGCACGCGCGCGTCCGCCTGCGGCGGGGCACGCTCGCCCTCGACGCCGAGCTCGTCGCGACGCACACCGGCCTTGTCGTGCTCGTCGGGCCGAACGGGGCGGGCAAGACCACGTTCCTGCGAGCGCTGGCGGGGCTGGATCCGATCGACGGCGGCCAGGTGGCGCTCGACGGCGACCGCCTCGACGATCCCGCCGCGGGCATCTTCGTGCCCCCGGAGCGACGCCCCGTCGGGGTGGTGTTCCAGGACGGGCTGCTCTTCCCGCACTTGAGCGCCCTGGAGAACGTGGCCTTCGGCCTCCGCAGCCGCGGGGTCCGCCGAGCCGATGCCCGGCGGCGCGCCGCGAGCTGGCTGGATCGGGTCGGGCTCGGTGAACGCGATCACGCCCGGCCCCGCGAGCTGTCGGGCGGCGAGGCGCAGCGGGTC
>JBOGFI010000160.1:0-6917 GCA_050743365.1 Acidimicrobiia bacterium
CGGGGTCGCGGCCGGCCGCGATCGCCGTGTCCTCGTCGACGAGTTCCCACGCCAGCAGCAACACGTTCCCGTTCGGCAAGGCCTCGACGTCGTGATGCTGGAGGAAATCGCTGCTGGCATAGCGGTAACGCCACGTCGGCGTGCCCCGCCAGTCCAGGAGCTCGACGACGCCGCCCCAGCCCTTGCCCTTCGAGAACGGTGTCTCGCGGCGCGTCTTTCCCGTGCGCAGGAGCCGGCCGTTCTCGAGCAGCTCGACCTGGAGACCAGGGGTGAACTCCGACTGCCATTCGTGCACCACCTCGCCGTCGAGGTCGACGAGATACGTGGTTTTGGACTCGCTCGGAGCGACGAGTGTGTAACCGTCGAACATGCCGTCGACGGCGAGCGTGACACCTGTTGTCGCCTTGCGGTCCTTCCCGCCGCCGGCCGGCACCGGGCCGGCTCCGGTCAGTACTGCCAGCGCGACCACCGAGACCCCGACCGTGAGGCCTCCCGCACGCGTCCGCATCGAGAACAGAACCTACGCGACCGCAACCCCCAAACCTCCCATGACTCTCGGTTGTCACGTGACTGCGCGCGTTCGGTCACGCGTTCGCAAACTTCGGCCGTGCTGCGGAGTTCCTGGGTACAGACCAGCGTAGGAGTCGTTCCCGGCTGGTCCGGCCTGGAGTCATCACCCTGCTCGTGCTGGTCAGGCACCGCCCCGAGCAGCTTGAATGCCACGTCGTCAGGATCGAGATGTGTCTCGGCCGACCGGCCGCGCAGTCCGCAGCCGGCCAAGGCGGCGAGAACGGCGGCGGGACCACCTACCGACTCAGTCCGTCGGTAGGATGGCGGCGGCGTGCCGGGAAGTCTGGTCGGCGTGACAGCACGAGCTCTCGAAAGGCCGCGACTTGGCACGCCGCACCCACATTCGGATCCCGGTTCACAGAGTTGGCCGCGGTCTCCCGCCGCTCGGCGACGAGTTCGTCTCGGTCGAGACGCTCGGCGGAATCGCGTTGTTGGCCGCGACCGTCGCCGCGCTCGTGTGGGCGAACATCGCGGGCGGCGATAGCTACTCGGATCTCTGGCACACCGAGTTCACGTTGGGCCTCGGTGACCTGTCGATCACCGAGGACTTGCGCCACTGGGTGAACGACGGGCTGATGACGTTTTTCTTCTTCGTCGTCGGCCTCGAGATCAAACGGGAGCTGATCGAGGGCGACCTGCGCGACCCTAAGACGGCGGCGTTGCCGGCACTGGCCGCGCTGGGAGGCATGGTGCTGCCCGCCGCGCTCTTCCTCTCGCTCAACCCGTCGGCGCCGGGAAGCGACGGCTGGGGGATCCCGGTCGCGACCGACATCGCGTTCGCGGTCGGGGTCCTCTCGCTGCTCGGGTCGCGCATCCCCAAGGGCCTCAAGTTGTTTCTGCTCACGCTGGCCATCGTCGACGACATCGGCGCCATCCTCGTCATCGCCGTCTTCTACTCGAGCGGACTGTCGGGCCCGTGGCTCGGTGGTGCCGTGGCCACCCTGCTCGTGTTCTTCGTGTTCCAGCGGCTCGGCATCCGCCACCCGGTCGCGTACGTCGCGCCCGGCGTCGTGCTGTGGGTGTGCACGCTGGAGTCGGGGGTGCACGCCACCCTCGCCGGCGTGGTCCTCGGGCTGCTCGCCCCCAACCAGGACTGGCGGGGCCAGCCCGTCATCGGCCGGCTCGAGCATCTCCTCCACCCGTGGACCAGCTTCGTGGTGGTCCCGCTTTTCGCATTGGCCAACGCGGGGGTCGCCCTCGGAGGGGACGTGCTCGGCGACGCGCTCACGAGCCGCGTCACCCTCGGGGTCATGGCCGGCCTGGTGCTGGGCAAGACCGTTGGAGTCAGCGCGGCCGTGGCCGCAGCGGTGCGGCTCCGGCTCGGCCGGCTCCCACCGGGGGTCCACCCCCGTCAAGTGGTCGGCGCCGCCGCCCTGGCCGGCATCGGCTTCACGGTGTCGCTGTTCATCGCCGACCTCTCGTTCGCCGGCACCGCGCTCCTGGACGACGCCAAGGTCGGAATCCTTCTCGCCTCGGTGACCAGCGGTCTCCTCGGCGTGCTGGTGCTGCTCCCGCGCGCCTCGGCGCGGCGCTGACCGGCCTACCGATCTTTCCGATCGGGCCGACGCCGCCGGCCTCGTACTCGAGGAGCGGCACCCGCCCTTGGTCCCACGCGGCCAGCACCGGTTCGACGACGCGCCATGCCTCCTCGGCCTCGTCGCCACGGATCGAAAGGACGCAGTCGCCCTCGAGCGGGAGGTACCCGTCGACCGTCCGAATCGGCGTGAGGCTCGGTTCGGCCAGGCTCACGTTTGCCCGTCCCGCCGGGCCCCGACGGCGTCGGCCAGGCGGAGAAGCTCGATCGGGACCGGGAAGACCAGCGTCGAGTTCCTGTCCGCCGCGACGTCGACCATGGTCGAGAGCACGCGGAGCTGCATTGCCGCCGGGTGCTGCTCGAGCACGGCGGCCGCCTGCCCAAGCCCCTCGGCCGCCTCCAGCTCGCCTTGGGCGTGAATCACCTTCGCCCGGCGCTCGCGCTCCGCCTCCGCCTGGCGCGCCATGGCGCGGCGCATCGACTCGGGAAGCTCGACGTCCTTCACCTCGACGAGCGTGACCTTGACGCCCCACGGGTCGGTGAGCCCGTCGATGATCTGCTGGAGCTGGCGGTTGATGTCGTCCCGGTTGACGAGCAGCTCGTCCAGCTGGACCTGCCCGAGGATGCTGCGCAACGTCGTCTGCGAGACCTGCGACGTCCCGAACATGTAGTCCTCGATCGCGACAACCGCCCGTATGGGGTCGACCACGTTGAAGTAGGTGACGGCGTTCACCCGTACCGTGACATTGTCCTTCGTGATGACGTCCTGGGGCGGGATGTCGGTCGTGACCGTCTGGAGGTTGACCTTCACCATCCGGTCGATGATCGGCACGATGAAGAAGAGACCGGGACCCTTGGCGCCGATCACCCGGCCCAGCCGGAAGATCACCCCCGCTCGTACTCCTTGACGATCCGGACGGCCGCCGCGACCAGTACCAGCACGAGGAGGATCGCTCCGCCCAGTCCGTACAGCAGCTCCTCACTCATCATGACCTCCAGTCGTTTGATCGGACACGACACCCAGGCTGTCTCCCGTGACCGGCTCGACCACGAGGGTGAGACCGTCGACGTCGACGACGCGCGCCATCTGGCCGTCTTCGAGACGACCCGCCGGGCTGCGCACGTTCCACCATGCGCCCTCGACGAACGACTGCCCGGTGGCGCCGTTCGCGTATCGCACGTCGAGGGTGCGGCCGACGAGGCGCGTCGCACCAGTCGTCGCCGACGGCGCTCGCCGCGACTGCAGCGCGAGGCGCCCGGCGACCGCCACCGCCGCCCCCATCACGATGGCGACGGGCAGCACCACCTCCATCCCGACCTCGGCCCCGGAGGCGTCGCGGAACAGGAAGATGCCGCTCAGCACAAGCAGGACGGCACCGCCCGCCGCGAACCCGGCGAAGCCCGGGCGCGACGACCTCGGCCACGAACAGCGCCGCCGCCACCGCCATCAGCAGCAGGCCCACCGCGTTGACGGGGAGGACCGACAGCGCGAACAGGGCAAGGATCAGCGCCACGACGCCCACCACGCCTCCGAAGCCGACGCCGGGGGTGGCGAGCTCGTAGATGAGGCCGAGCGTCCCGATCGACAGCAGCAGGAACGCCAGGTTTGGATCGGCGAGAAACTGGAGGATGCGGCGGAAGAACCCGAGGTCGTAGCGGTCGACCGCGGCGCCGGCGGTACGGAGCGTGACCCGCTCCCCTGAACCGACCTCCACCGCGACCCCGTCGACGGCCTGCAGCAGCTCGGGGAGCGACCCGGCCACGACGTCCACAGCGCCGATGGCGAGGGCCTCGCGGGCCGGCGCCGACCTTCCCTTGCGGACGGTGTCGACCGCGAACTCGACGTCGCGACCCCGCTCCTCGGCGATGGACTCGGCCAGGGCGGCGGCGTCGTTGACCACCTTGCGCTCCACGGCGTCTCCCTCGATCCCCACCGGGGTCGCGGCACCGATGACCGTGCCCGGCGCCATGGCGGCGACGCTGGCGGCGAACGTGATGATCGCCCCCGCCGAGGCGGCCCGGGCGCCGGACGGGGTCACGTAGACCACCACCGGGACCTCGGCCGACAGGAAGCTCTGGACGATGTCGCGCATCGACGTGTCGAGGCCGCCGGGCGTGTCGAGCTCCACGACGTAGGCGTCGTACCCTTCCCGCTCCGCCCGCCGCACGCCCTCTCGCAGATGGTCGGCGATGACCGGCGTGATCGCGTCGTCGATCCTCGTCGCCAGCACCCGGGGGTGGGGCCCTTCCCCGGACGGCGCGCCCGCCGGCCACATCGACGCCCCCGCCCCCACGAAGAGCACCGAGGCGAGGAAGCGCCGGGCGCGGACCGTGCCGCTCGCGAACGTCACGCCCATTCCCTTGCCCACCCGCCGCGGTCGAGCCTACCGGGCGGAAGCCTCCCACCTCCGCGTGCGGACCCCGCGCCGATCTCGTGGCAGACACGTGACGTTTCGGTGACTACCGGAGGCTCGAGTTCGACCTGCACACCGAGTCCATTGGATCAACGTCGCGGTCGAGCACGAACAGGTGCGCCTCGCGTTTACTTCCGTCGACGTTGTGGTGCGGGTGGTCGGCCCGGCCGAGCACGTCGTCGGCGCCGTCCCTCGGTACAGCACCTCGGTGCCATGACCATGAGCCCACCGGCGGTTGGTCAGGCCGAAGATCGTGCTCAGCGAGCCCGCGAGGGTGCCAACCGACGACACAACAGTGACGCCGACCCGAGTCCTCAGCAAGGCCCGCGATGGGCAGCCGGTGTCAGATAGCGCGGAGCCGCCACTGATTCGCAACCTCCTCGCGGCGGTTTGCGCATCTGCCTCTGGAACATTGCTCCCCGAGGCCGGAGAGGAGCACCGATGGGAGAGACCAAGCCGAGAATCGAGCGACCAGCCTTGAAGAGCGCGATCGTCGGTGGAGTCCCGATCGAGATCTTCGAGTCGCGGACGACCCGCTGGCTCTTCGACCGGACTCGGAAGTGTTTCTTGCGGCTCCCGACGCAGGTGGCCGTAGACGCCAGCGTCCTCGGCCTCCGATGGACGGCCTACCAGGGACTGGACCTCAACGGGCGAGACGCGCTCGTGACCCTCGATGCGGCGGGGACCCGCCGTCTCCGAGCAGCCGCCGCCTGAAGCGTGCGGTCCCATCGGCTGCGCACACGCGGGCCGCAACCACGCGAGCCATAGCACCAGACGCGCACCGGAGCTCGACGCCGCGACTGGTCGGACCGGCCAGGGCGCCGATCCCGATGAGAAGTCCATGCGAGAGGAGCCTCCGATGACCTCGATCAACGCGCAGTACACGCTCAACCAGTCCACCGGCTTCGACAGCCGTCTCGTGGAGCAGTTCCGCGAGTCGCTCCGAGTCGAGCGGGCTTGCTTCCAGCGCCGCCTGGTCGAGGCCGAGATCTCGATCGCCCGTCAACATTCAGGCCTCACCGACGACGCCGAGGTCAGACCTGATCTAGACGTCGCCGTCGCGCTGGCCGCGGCCGCCCGCCGTGCGCTCGAGGAGATCAGCGAGGCACTCGGTCGGCTCGACTCCGCGACGTTCGGTCTCTGCGCCGGCTGCGGCAAGCTGATCCCATTCGAGCGCCTAAGGGCGTGGCCTCGTGCACGATTCTGCGTTCACTGTAAGTGAGGTGACCCACGGAGCCGCAGTCACTCAGTCCGGCTGGGCGACATCGACGACGACTCTCGGTCGACCGCAAACTTCCCGAGCGCTGCGAGTGCGTGTTTGTTCCCGAGGAGAGGGGAGGGGAGGGGATGGGAGCGTCGAGCAAGAGCGGCGTCCCACGCTATGTCCTCTGAGATTCTTATCACTCAGCAGGCAGGAACATGGATCTTCCGCACCGTTGCTCGTTTGGTGGTCACGACGACGCCGCGCCCGTCATGGGTCGGGTCGAGGCGCTCGTACGGTTCCCGAGGCAGATTGAGCACGGCCGATCAGCGCCCGCCGTGTCGGTAGTCGGCTCGCCTCGTGGGTATCGGCTCCCATCAGTATCCTCCTGCTGGTGACGTGACAGAATCGCACGGAAGGGTACGCATCGGCGTGCGAACGCGTTGCGGACTGATTGCGGTTGCGGCCTTCGTCAAGCCAAGGGGGCCAGCAGGGTGTAGTCGCTTCGACTCACCGGCTCCGTGGTCAGGACACCGTTTCCGCGGGGGACCTCGACCGGTTGGCCTTCAAGGAGGAACTGCACCCGTTCCACGCCGACGACCTGGGTGAGGGTGAAGACGATCTGCGCCAGGCCGGCGATCTGGTCGCCGCCGCCGGTGAGGAACGCGTCGCTGAGCTCGATGATGGCGAGGTCACCCTCGCTGCGCACCGGCCGCGCCGGAGATTCGGGTCCGACCGCGCTCTGGAGGCCGAGCGCGGTCTCGTCAGGGTTCGGTCCCTCGGCCAGGATGTCGAGCGCGGTGGCGAGATTCACCCGGTTCGGTGCTTGTCGTAGGACGGGGACAAGCTGCTCGGAGCCGAGCAGGTAGACGGTGAGGGTGTCGCCGACCGCGTCGCCGGGCGGGGGGCTCTCCGGGTTGGGCGGTTCCTCGAGCAGGCCGAACGGTACGTCCGACGAGTCGATGGTGACGGGGGACGACTGCTCGCGCACGCCGCACGCGGTCGCTGCCACCCCCAGGGCGAGGAGGGCGACTCCTGTGGTGGCGCGCCTCAGACCGGTCGCCATGGGATCTCCACCACGAAACGTGCGCCTTCTCCGCGCTCGCCCTCCTCGATCCAGACGCGGCCACCGTGCAGGCGGACGTGCTCGCTGACAAGGGCGAGCCCGAGCCCCGCGCCGGAGCTCCCGCCGCGGCGG
>JBOGFI010000161.1:0-3770 GCA_050743365.1 Acidimicrobiia bacterium
AGCAGGAGCCGACCGCCGGCGGGCGCGCCCACCGCCCGCAGGGCGTCGAGCCCTTCGAGCAGCCCGCACACCACCCCCTCGACCGCGGCTCGGGCGACCTGCTCGGGGGTCACGTCGGAGCGCAGCCCGGTGAGCGAGCCGGTCGCGTCGGGGCGGTTGGGCGTGCGTTCGCCGTCGAAGTACGGCACCAGCACGACGCCGCCGGCGCCGGGCGGCGCGCTCAGCGCCAGCTGGTCGACCACGGTGTGGTCGACACCGAGCAGCCGGGCGATCGCCTCGGTGACCCGGGTGGCGTTGAGCGTGCACACGAGGGGCAGGAAGCGGCCGGTGGCGTCGGCGAACCCGGCCACCGCCCCGGTCGCGTCGGCGGTGGGTTCCTCGCTGACCGTGTAGATGGTCCCCGAGGTCCCGAGCGACACGGCCACGTCGCCGGGCCGCAGGCCGATCCCGAGGGCGGCGGCCATGTTGTCGCCGGTGCCGGGCGCCACGGTCACGCCGCCGCGCTCGCCCGCGGGCTCGAGCGGTCCCAGCACCTTGGGGAAGCAGCCGCTCCAGTCGCGCTCGCGGTCGACGAGCGCCACCACCTCGGGCAGGTACCGGCCCTCCGCCGGCGACCAGTAGCCGGTGCCCGACGCGTCGCCCCGGTCGGTCACGTAGCGGCCGGCGATGCGGGCGGTGAGCCAGTCGTGCGGGAGCAGCACGCGCGCCAGGCGGGCGAAGTGCTCGGGCTCGACTCGGTGGAGCCACGAAAGCTTCGTGACCGTGAGCGACGCCACCGGCACCGTGCCGCACGCCGCCGCCCACGCGCCCGGGCCTCCGAGCTTCTCGATCAGCCAGTCGGCGTCGGCCGCCGACTCGGTGTCGTTCCAGAGCTTGGCCGGCCGGATCACCCGGTGCTCGGCATCGAGCGCGACCAGCGCGTGCTGCTGCGCCGCCACAGCTACCGCCGCCGGAGCCACGCTTCCGGCCTGGCTGCGGGCCTCGAGGAGCGCCTGCCACCAGGCGGCGGGGTCCTGCTCGCTGCGGGGCGGGCTCGTGGGCGGATGCGGGACGCGCCCGGAGCCGGCCAGCCGGCCGGTGTCGGCGTCGCGGAGCTCGGCCTTGGTCGACTGCGTCGACGAGTCGATGCCGAGGACGAGCGGCACCTCCCTTGCACCTCTCCCGTGCTACCGGACGCCGAGGAGGAGCTCGGTCACGAGCTGGTCGAGCCGCTCGTGCCCGTAGCCCTGCGCCGCGAGCGCCTCCACGTCGAAGTGCTCGGCCCGCAGCGCCGCGAACGCGTCGGCGCTGGGCCCGTCGGGCAGGGTGCGCTCGGCCAGGCCGTCGGCCTTCGCCGCCAGCAGCGCGTCGGCGATCTCGGGGTCGGCGTGGAACCGCGCCACCTTCTCCTTCAGGATCAGGTAGGTGCGCATGCAGCCACGGGCGAACTCCCACACACCGTCGGTGCTCTCGGTGCGGTAGGCGTGGGCGTCGAAGTGGCGCATGCCGTCCCACTCCGCGTCCTCGAGCAGCCTCACGAGGTAGAAGGCGTCGCGCACGCCCTCCGACCCGAAGCGGAAGTCCTGGTCGTACTTGCCGATGCGCTGGGCGTTGAGGTCGATGTGGAACAGCTTGTCGGCCCACAGCGCCTGCGCCACCGCGTGGTGGAACGACAGGCCCGACATCGTCTCGTGCGCGAACTCGGGGTTGAGCCCGACCATGTCGGGTCGCTCGAGCTCGTGGATGAACGCCAGCGCGTGCCCGACGGTAGGCAGGAAGAGGTCGCCGCGCGGCTCGTTGGGCTTGGGCTCGATCGCGATCACCATTTCGTAGCCGCGGTCAAGGATGTAGGCGCAGCACGCGTTGATCGCCTCGGCGTAGCAGTCGAGCGCGTTCGACACGTCCTTGGCCGCGTCGCACTCGACGCCCTCGCGGCCGCCCCACATCACGTACACCTCCGCGCCCAGCTCGGCGCCCAGGTCGATGGCGTCGATGGTCTTGCGCAGCGCGTACCGTCGCACCGCGGGGTCGTTGGCGGTGAACGCGCCGTCCTTGAAGATCGGTTGCGAGAACAGGTTGGTGGTCGCCATCGGCACCCTCATGCCGGTGTCGTCGAGGGCGCGGCGGAACCGCTTGAGGATGGACTCGCGCTCGGTCGCCGACGAGCCCGGCGGCACCAGGTCGTCGTCGTGGAAGTTCACGCCGTAGGCGCCGAGCTCGGCGAGGCGCTGCACCGTCTCCACCGGGTCGAGGGCGGGGCGGACCTCGTGGCCGAACGGGTCGCGACCCCGGTTGCCGACGGTCCAGAGCCCGAAGGTGAAGTGGCCGTGGGCCGTGGGGGTGTAGGCGTCGCTCATGACGCTCCTCCTTCGATGCGTGCGCTGAACGCGCATACCGCGATCTGTGCACGCATCAGTTCACGCCGCGCCGGCCATGATCGCCTGCGGGTCCGGCACGGGCAACCGGTGCAACCGTGACCACCGCGGCCGGATCGCGTAGATTGCCACGCCATGACGACGACACCGCCCCCGCCGCCCCCGTCCGCTGCGCCGCCCCCGTCCGCCGTGCCGCCGCCCGCGCTGCCGCCGGCCGAGCGGGTCCGGGCCGCCTACGTCGACCGGCCCAACAGCGACTACGTGTTCGAGGGCAAGGGGATGGTGATCTTCCTCACCGTCATCACCTGCGGCATCTTCGGGTTCTACGTCTTCTACCAGCTCATGCGGCGCATGCGCGATCACAACCGCCGCCGCCTCGAGCTGCTCGAGGGCGCCACCGAGCTGGCGTGGCAGCGGGCCAGCGACCAGGGAATCGCCGAGGAGCTGCGCCCGAACTTCGAGCGCATCTCGAGCCATCTCGCGGTGCTGCGCCAGATGACCGGCGACTTCCGCGACCCGGCGATCTGGCTGGTCATCTCCATCTTCGCCAGCAGCATCGCCATTATCGTGGCCTTCGTGTTCCTCGACGGCGACCTCATCAAGCACGACTCCAACGAGGGCGCGGTCGAGGCCGAGCTCGTGCTCATCTACGGCCGCCTGGGCCAGCCGCTACCGGCGCCCGACCCCGGCCGGGTCAAGGGCAAGCAGAACTACGCCGGCCGGATCATCGCCACCATCGGGTCGTGTGGCATCTACTACTTCTGGTGGCTCTACGACCAGATGGTCGACGTCGACAACCACTTCGCACACAACTGGCCGTGGGAGGACGCCCTCGCCGGCGCGGTGCAGCAGATGACGCCCGCCGCGTAGGGCGGGTCAGAACAGCTCGTTCTCGTCCTCGGCGCCACCTGCGTCACCTGCGTCGCCTGCATCGCCGTCGAGATCCCGCTCGAACGACTCGAGGTCGGTGACGATGCGGTCGACGTCGCCCTGGGCCCGGGCGATGCGGGTGCGGCAGAGCTTGATCAGCTCGCTGGCGCGCCGGACGCGCTCGGCGAGCACGTCGACGTCGAGCTGGTCGCCCTCGAGCTCCTCGAGGATGTTCTCGAGCTCGGCCATCGCCTCGGCGTAGCCGGGGCCGTCGTCGCCGCTCGTCACGCGCCATCCTCCTCGCTCGCGCCATCCCCACGGACGAGGATCTCGACCCGGCTGGCGATGCCACCGTCGGCGAGCTCGGTGTGGACCACGTCGTCGGGCGCGACGCCCCCGACGCTCTTCACCACCCGGCCGCGCTCGTCGCGCGTGATCGAGTAGCCCCGCTCCAGCACCCGGCGGGGGTCGAGGGCGCGCAGGCGCGCCTCCGAGCCGTCGAGGTGGCGGGCGGCGCCCCGGGTCAGCCGCACCCCGGCCGTGACA
>JBOGFI010000162.1:0-33038 GCA_050743365.1 Acidimicrobiia bacterium
AGGTGGTCGTCGCATCGGGCGCCGAGGCGTTCGCCCGGCTCGACGGCCTGGCCCCGGGCTGGTGGGCCGGCGTCGCCTCGTACGACCTGGGGCGTGCGGTCGAGCGGGTGTCGCCGCGAGGTGGTGCCGCCGAGCCCGCCCCACCCGACCTCGTGCTCGCCCGCTTCGGTACGCGCGCCGTCCTGGACCCCGTCACCGGCGGCGTCGAGATCGTGGGGGACGGTCCGGCGCGCCCCCTGCTCGAGCAGGCGGCGCGGGACGCCGTTGGGGAAGTGGGCGACGCCCGGCCCGCCCCGCCCGGCCTCGACCCCGACGGCTGGCGGTCCAGCCTCGACCGGGCCGCGTTCGAGGCACGGGTCGGCGAGATCCTGGCCCTGATCGGCGCGGGCGAGTGCTACCAGGTCAACCTCACCCGCCGGCTCACCTGGGCGCGCGCCGCCGATCCCGTCGGGCTGTACGCCGAGCTCGAGCGGCGGAACCCGGCGCCGCACGCCGCCCTGGTCCGCGTCGCGTCGCGGCGCGCGTGCGAGCCGGTCGCAGTCGTGTCCGCCTCACCCGAGTGCTTCCTGCGGTGGCAGGGCCCCGACGTCGAGACCCGCCCGATCAAGGGCACCGCCACCGACGCGGCCATGCTGCAGGCGAGCGCCAAGGACCGGGCCGAGAACGTGATGATCGTCGACCTCGCCCGCAACGACCTCGGTCGCGTGTGCGAGCCGGGCTCCGTTCACGTGGCGGCGCTCTGCGCGCTCGAGGCGCATCCCGGCCTGCATCATCTCGTGAGCACGGTGCGTGGCCGGATGCGAGAGGGTGTCGGCCAGGGCGCTCTGCTCCGGGCGACGTTCCCGCCCGCGTCGGTGACGGGTGCACCGAAGCCCCGTGTGCTCCAGATCATCGAGGACCTCGAGCCCGTGCGCCGAGGCGTCTACTGCGGCGCGGTGGGCTGGATCGACACCGAGCGCGGCGCCGGCGAGCTGGCGGTGGCCATCCGCACCTTCACCGTGACGGCCGGCGCGACCCACCTCGGCGTCGGGTCGGGGATCGTCGCCGACTCGGAGCCGGCCGCGGAGTGGGCCGAGACGGAGCTGAAGGCAGCTCGGCTGCTCGCGGCGGCGGGTGCCGGGCTACGAGCGCCGGCGCTCGCGTCCTGACCCCGCCGATGATCGTCTGGATCGACGGCAAGCTCCTTCCCGCCGCCGAGGCGCGCGTGTCGCCGTTCGACCACGGGCTGCTCGTGGGCGACGGGGTGTTCGAGACGTTGCGCGTGTACGAAGGCGTGCCGTTCGCGTGGACGCGCCATTGCGAGCGACTCCACCGCTCGGCTGCTGGCCTCGGGCTTGTGGCGCCCGATGCGGGGTTGCTGCGGGGCGCAGCCGACTCCGTCCTCGAGTCCAACCGGCTCACCGAGGCGCGTCTTCGCGTCACCGTGACCGGCGGGCCATCACCTCTGGGCTCCGAACGGGGCGACGGCGACCCGACCGTGATCCTGGCGGCGAGCGCGATGCGAGCGTCGCCGCCGACGGTGTCGGTCGTCAACGCGCCCTGGACCCGCAACGAGCGCAGCGCGGTGACGGGGCTCAAGACCACGTCGTACGCGGAGAACGTGCGCGCCCTCGCTTATGCACACGAGCGCGACGCGAGCGAGGCGATGCTCGCCAACACGCGCGGCGACCTGTGTGAGGCGACGGGCTCGAACGTGTTCCTGGTGCGCGGCGGCATCCTCCTCACGCCCCCGATATCCGCGGGTTGCCTCCCCGGGGTCACCCGCGCTCTTGTGCTCGAGCTGTGCGCCCGCAATGGCATCCCGGCCCGCGAGGTCGACCTCCCGCCCGCCGCGCTGGGCGACGCCGACGAGGCGTTCCTCACGTCCTCGACCCGCGAGGTGCAGCCGATCTCGGGCGTCGACGGCCGGTCCCTTCCGGCGGCGCCGGGCCCGGTGACGGCGCGGCTCGCGGGCCTGTTCGCTGCGCTGGTCGCGACGAACCTCGATCCCTGAGGCGAGGTGGACAGAAAGGCCTGCCAGCCTGTGGCTCGCAGCCAGGATTGCGCGGGAGCGGCGAGCGGCCCGAAGGGTGGCGGCAGGTATCCTGCCGCCGAGCGAGCGCGACCAGGAGAGATGGCTGCTCAGGCGTCGCGGACATGCACGACGTCGCCGTCGTGGACCTCGACGATGCAGCCGGCGTCCACCTCGACCAGCAGCTCACCGGCGTGCCCCACGTCGACGGCGCGCCCCACGATCGGTCCGTCCGTCCGCTCGACGCGGACGCGCCGCCCGATCGTGGCGAGCCGCGCCCGGTAGCGCGGGAGAACCCGGTCGAGCCGCCCGTAGGATGCCTCCAGCTCCTCGAGGAACGCGTCGAGCAGCTCGAACCGGTCGACCGGTCGGCCGACGACCAGGTTGCAGGCGGTGGCGGTGTCCGCCAGCTCCGGCGGGAACTCGATCCACTCGACGTTCACACCCACGCCGACGACGACGGCGCGCGCATCGCCGGTAGGGCCGATGTCGGCCTCGGCGAGGAGTCCGGCGAGCTTTCGGTCCCCGACCATGAGGTCGTTCGGCCACTTGAGCTCGGGCACGAAGCCGACCACCCGCTCGATACCCGCGGCCATGGCCATGCCGGCTGCCATGGTCAACAAGTGCGTGCGCCCGGGCGAGAGCGACGGCCGCAGCAGCACCGAGCAGAGCAGCGACGCGCCGGGTGGTGCGAGCCACGTGCGGCCGCGACGGCCTCGCCCCGCGGTCTGGTGATCTGCCACTGCGACCACGCCTTCGGGCGCGCCCGCCCGCGCCTCGTCGAGCAGGTAGCGGTTGGTGGAGTCGAGCGAGTCGAAGCGCCGGATGTCCCAGTCGATGCTCGGGAGCTTCATCGGGTGGCGGGCGAAGCGGGCACGCCCCGTAGGATACGACGACCATCCGGAGACTCCCCGGGGAACCGTTGCCGCCGAAGCGCCTCTCGAAGATCCTTGTCGCCAACCGGGCCGAGATCGCGGTTCGCGTCATGCGCACGTGCCGCGAGCTCGGTGTCACGACCGTGGCCGTGTACTCCGACCTCGACCGCGACGCCGCCCACGTCCGTTACGCCGACGAGGCCTACGCACTGGGCGGGCAGACGGCGGCCGAGAGCTACCTGAACACCGACGCCATCCTCGACGTGATCGGGCGCGCCGGCGTCGACGGTGTGCACCCGGGCTACGGCTTCTTCGCCGAGAACGCCGACTTCGCCCGCGCGGTCAGCGCGCAGGACGTCGCCTGGATCGGGCCGCCACCCTCGGCGATCGAGATCATGGGCGACAAGATCTCGTCGCGGAAGGCGGCCGCAGCCGCCGGCGTCGAGTCGGTTCCCGGCACCCTCGAGCCGATCAGCGGAGTCGACGACGTCCTCGCGTTCGGCGAGCGGCACGGCTGGCCGGTCGCCATCAAGGCGGCGTACGGCGGCGGCGGCAAGGGGATGAAGGTCGTCGAGGATCCCCAGCGGGCCCAGTCGGCGCTCGATTCGGCCGCCCGGGAGGCCGAGGCCTACTTCGGCCGGCCCGAGGCCTATCTCGAGCGCTACCTCACCCGGCCGCGCCACGTCGAGATCCAGGTTTTCTGCGACACGCACGGGAACGCGGTGTCGCTCGGCGAGCGCGACTGCTCCACCCAGCGGCGGCACCAGAAGCTGATCGAGGAGAGCCCCGCCCCCGGCATCGGCACCGAGACCCGTGAGGCGATGGGCGCGGCAGCCCTGAAGGTGGCGCAAGCGTGCGGCTATGTGAACGCCGGCACCGTCGAGTGCCTCTACCAGGACGGCGAGTTCTGGTTCCTCGAGATGAACACCCGCCTCCAGGTCGAGCACTGCGTCACCGAGATGGTGACCTCGCTCGACCTGGTCGCCGAGCAGCTGCGGGTGGCCGCAGGCCAGCCACTGTCGTTCAGCCAGGACTCGATCGAGCGGCGCGGCCACGCCATCGAGTGCCGCGTGAACGCCGAGGACCCGGCGAGAGGCTTCCTCCCCTCCCCCGGCACCATCACCCGCCTCCGGGTGCCGTCGGGCCCGGGCGTGCGCTGGGACGGCGGTTACGACGAGGGCGACACGGTCTCGCAGTACTACGACAACCTGATCGGCAAGCTGATCGTCTGGGCACCGGACCGTGACTCGGCGCGGCAGCGGATGCTGCGAGCGCTGCGCGAGCTCGAGATCGAGGGGGTCCGGACGACGGTCCCCGCCCATGTCGCCCTGCTGGCCCACGCCGACTTCGCCGCCGGGAGCCACTCCACCAACTGGGTGGAGGAGGAGGTCGACCGCGCCGCCTTTGCCGCGCCGGTGCCCGAGGGAGCGCCGCGGGGCGACGCGGAAGGGCTCTCGGAGCACACCGTGCCGGTCGAGATCGACGGCAAGCGCTTCTCCGTGCGCGTGTGGCTACCCGACACGCCGGTCGCGACGGGCGACGCCGGGGGCGGGACCAGCCGTCGCGCCATACGTCCGCGGCCGGCGGCGACCGGCGCCGGCGGCGGCGACGGCACCCTGACGGCGCCGATGCAGGGCACGATCGTGAAGGTGCTCGTGAGCGAAGGTGACGCCGTCGAGCCCGGTCAGGCACTGCTCGTGCTCGAGGCAATGAAGATGGAGAACCACATCAACGCCGAGCAGGGTGGCACGGTGAAGGAAATCCGGGTGACGGCAGGCGACAACGTCGGCACGGGCGACGTGCTCGTCGTGATCGAGTAGGACGCCTCACGCGCGATGGGCGTGCCGCTGTTCCACGTCGACGCGTTCGCGTCGGCTCCCTTCACGGGTAACCCAGCCGCCGTATGCCTGCTCGAGGAAGCCGCCGACGAAGCCTGGATGCAGGCGGTCGCCGCCGAGATGAACCTGTCGGAGACCGCGTTCGCGCGCGCACGCGACGACACCACGTTCGACCTGCGGTGGTTCACGCCCACGGTCGAGGTCGAGCTGTGCGGCCACGCCACCCTGGCGACCGCGCACGTGCTGTGGGAGACCGAGAGGGTCGGCGCAGGCGCGCTCGTCCGCTTCCAGACCCGCAGCGGCCTGCTCACGGCGGCTCACGGCGCGGCCGGCATCGAGCTCGACCTCCCGGCCGACCCCCCCGAGGATGTGTGGCCGGTGCCGCCAGTGCTCCTCCCCGCGCTCGGAGTCGACGCACGGACGGTCGCGCGCGGACGTGTCGGCTACCTAGTCGAGGTCGCCGACGAGACGACGGTGCGAGGCGTGGACCCCGACTTCGCCGGGCTCACGACACTGCGGCCCGACGGGATCGTGGTCACGAGCGCCGCGCCGCCGGGCGCGGCCTACGACTTCGTGTCGCGGTACTTCGCGCCTGCCGCCGGCATCGACGAAGACCCCGCGACCGGGTCGGCGCACTGCGCGCTCGGCCCGTACTGGGCGGCGCGTCTGCATCGCGACGAGCTGACGGGCTACCAGGTTTCCGCTCGCGGCGCCATGGTCGGAGTGCGGATGAACGGCGGGCGCGTCACGCTCGTCGGCCGAGCCGTCACGGTGCTGCGGGGCGAGCTCGCCGACGTCTAGGTGACCGTTGACTGCACCGGTGAGCCCCGGCCGTTGCCGGCCTCCTCGACCGCGGCCCCGAACGCGTCGGGGGCGGTGCCGTCGAAGGCATCGGCCTGCTGCCGGCGCCGCCACGACAGGTAGGCGACGACGAACCCACCGGCAACCACGATCATCAGAAAAGTGCTCCCGGCCGAGCGGCGGCGGGTGCGCCGGCGGCGGCGCTTGTCGACGGGCGTGTCGACCGGCAGCTTGCGCGCCGCCTTCTCGAGCTTCCGTGTGGCCTTCTTGCCGTACCGCTCACGACCCTTGGCCACCACGTCGCCGGCGACGTCCTGAGCTTTCTCGGCCGCCTGCCCCGCGAGATCCTGGGCCTTCTCGGCGGCGTCGCCCAGCGTCTTGGTGGCTGCCTCTCTCAGGTCGTCGCGGCTGGCCGTCAGCGTGAGTTGCATGGCGTCACTCCTCCGTCGATCAGGGCAGTGCTACCCAGTCCGCCGGGCCAGGAAACGAAAACGCCCGGCCGCCGAGCGAGTGCGACCAGAAAGTTACGACGCGGCTTCGGCGAGGGATTCGGCGAGGGCGGGGTGCACGAGCAGCGAGTCGACGATGTCGGAGGCCTTGAGCCCGTTGGTGACCGCGACGGCCATCACGCTGATCAGCTCGGCGGCATTGCGCCCCACGATCGAGCCGCCCAGCACCACGCCGGTGGCGGGGTCGGAGAGGACCTTGACGAACCCGCGGGGGTCACCCTTGATGTGGGCCTTGGCGTTGGCCGAGAACGGCACCTTCGTGACCCGGATCTTGCGACCGGCGGCGAATGCCTCGGCCTCCGCCAGACCGACGTCGGCGATCTCGGGCTCGGTGAAGATGGCGGAGGCCGCCTTGTCGTAGTCGAGGTGCCGGTGGGCCCGGGTGTGGAGGCCCATGACGTGCTCGGCGATCTTTCGGCCCTGCATCGCCGCCACCGACGAGAGCGGCAGCTTCCCCGAGACGTCGCCGGCGGCATAGATGTGCTCCACGTTCGAGAGGCAGTGCCGGTTGATCGGGATGTAGCCGCCGCCGCCGACCTCGACGCCGGCCTCGTCGAGGCCGAGGTCCTCGCTGTTGGGGATGGAGCCCACCGCCAGCACCGCGTGCGAGCCTTCGACCACCCGGCCGTCGTTGCACGTGACGGTGACCGTGTCGCTGTCGCGCTCGATGCCGCCGGCGCGGGCAGCTTTCAGCAGGGTGACGCCACGCCGGAGAAACTCCTCCTCGAGCGCGGCTGCGACCTCGGGGTCCTTGAGCGGGAGCACCTGCTGGCGCGAGACGATCAGCGTGACCTTCGAGCCCAGCGACTCGAACATGTGGGTGAACTCGACGCCGGTGACCCCGGAGCCGATGACCACGATGTGCTCGGGCATCTCGGCCGGTGGGTACGACTGGCGAGTGGTGAGCACCCGCTCGCCGTCGACGGAGGCGAACTCGGGCACCCGGGGGCGCGAGCCGGTGGCGATCACCACGTAGTCGGCGTCGACCTCCTCGATGCCCTGGGCGGTCTCGACCACCACCTCGTGCGGCCCCTTGAGCCGACCGGTGCCCCGCACCAGCCGCACCTGCTGCGACTCGAGCAGGTCGGTGACCGTACGGTGCATGCGCTCCTCGATGGACGCCACCCGCTCGCGCAGCGCGGCGACGTCGAGCTTCCCCTCGGCGCGCAGGCCCATCGTGCGCGCCCGGGTCAGCTCGCCCAGCTCACCGCCCGTGGCGATCATCGCCTTCGAGGGGATGCAGTCCCAGAGGTGGGCGGCGCCGCCCAGCACTTCGCGCTCGACGAGCGTCACCTCGGCACCCAACGTCGCGGCCACGGTGGCGCAGGTGTTGCCGGCCGGGCCGCCGCCGATGATGAGCAGGCGCACAGGCATGCGACAAGGGTACGCGACCTAGCCTGCCCCCATGCCAGAACTGCGGCGTGACGAGCTGACCGGTCTGTGGGCACTGATCGCGCCGGCGCGCGCGTCGCGCCCGTACACGTTCCCCTCGCCGTCGGCAGCATCGGCCGAGCCGCCTGCCGCCTGCCCGTTCTGTCCGGGGCACGAGGCGATGACCCCGCCCGAGGTCTATCGCACCGGCGAGGGCATGCGCGACACGAAGGGCTGGCGGATCCGCGTCTTCCCCAACCTGTACCCGATGGTAGGCGGTGACGACCCGGGGCCCGGCGCGTCCGGCGCCCATGAGGTGATGGTGCTGTCGCCCGAGCACAGGCGCTCGTTCGCGCAGCTCGCCGAGGAGGAGGCGGTCGCCGCCGTCACGGTGCTGCGCGACCGGGCGCGCCGCCACCTGGCATCGGGGCATTCGTATGTGGGCGCGTTCATCAATCACGGTTCGGCCGCCGGCGCGTCCATCGAGCACCCGCACGGTCAGGTGGTGGCGCTCGACGTCGTGCCGCCGGTGGTCGAAGCCGCGCTGGCTCGAGTCGACGCGGCCGGCACCGATCTGGTGGCGGCGGCAGTGGCGGCGGCGCCCCGTGACGGGCTGGTGGTCGTCGACGGGCCGGCACCGGTGTGGTGCCCGGCCGCGTCCAGCGCCCCGTTCGAGATCCGCGTCGCCCACCGGTCGACCGGCGCCCGGTTCGACGAGGCGACCGACGCCGAGGTGGCCGCGGTGGCGCTGGCGGCGCGCGACGCGCTCGCCCGCCTGGCGGCCGTGCTCGGCGACGCCCCGTACAGCCTCGTGGTGCATACCGCCCCGCAGGGGCGTGTGGGTACGTTCCACTGGTACGTCGAGATCAGACCCCGAATCAGCATCGCCGCGGGGTTCGAGCAGGCCACCGGGATCTACGTCAACATCGTTCCCCCCGAACGGGCCGCGAGGCAGCTGCGCGAGGCACCGCTCACATGAGCATGGACGTGCGCCTCTGCGTCGTCATCGACGCCGCGCCCGCCGCGGTGTGGGCCGAGGTGGGGCGCATCGAGCGCCACGTCGAGTGGATGGCCGACGCCGAGTCGATCGCCTTCGTAGGGGAGCAACGCTCGGGTGCGGGCACCGAGTTCGAGTGCCGCACCCGGGTCGGGCCCCTGCGGACGACCGACGTCATGCGGGTCACCGAATGGGAGCCCGAGCGCGTGATGGGCATCGTGCACCGGGGGCTGTTCACCGGGACCGGTCGGTTCACCCTGCAGGAAGCGACCGGAGGCCGGACCCGCTTCTGCTGGGACGAGCGCATCAGGTTCCCGTGGCGGACTGGCGGGCCCGTGGGCGAGCGGGCGGCCAGACCGATGTTGACGCGCGTGTGGCGGCGGAACCTCCGAGCCCTGAAGGCGCTCGTCGAGGGGGCTTGACACCGGCTACGACCAGGCAGCGCTGCACTCGTCCCGGTCATCCGGCAGCTCGCGCCACTCGGCGAACTTCCCGTCCCTAGGTGCCCGTGAACTCCGCCTTCCCGGGTCCGTGCTCGAGGAAGCTCTGCACGCCGATCCGGGCATCGTCGGTGCCGAACACGTCGATGAAGGCGTCGGCCTCGAGGTCGAGGCCCGCGGCGAGCGCGCGGTCGAGCCCGCCGTCGATCGCCCGCTTCGCCAGCCCCATCGCCACCACCGCGCCCGCGGCGAAGGTGGCGGCCCATTCGAGCGCGGCGTCGACGAGCTCGCCCGCCGGGACGACGCGGTCGACCAGCCCGATGGCCAGCGCCTCGTCGGCGCGCACCTGGCGGCCGCTCCAGATGATCTCCTTGGCCCGCGCCGGGCCCACCAGGCGGGGCAGGCGCTGGGTGGCGCCGGCGCCGGGGATGATGCCGAGCAGGATCTCGGGCTGACCGAGGCGGGCCGAGTCGGCGGCGATCCGCAGGTCGCACGCCATCGCGAGCTCGAGGCCGCCACCGAGGGCGACGCCGTTGACGGCGGCGATCACCGGGCGCGGGATCGCGGCCACGGCGTCGGACGCGCCCCTGAAGGCGGCGCCGATGTCGCGCGCGGCGCGCTGGTCGCCGAACTCGCCGATGTCGGCGCCAGCGGCGAATGCCTTCGCGCCCCCCGCCACCACGACCGCCTTGACCGCCGGGTCTTGCGCGAGCTCCCGGGCGGCGACCTCGACCTCGCCCAGCAGCGCACGCGACAGCGCATTCAACGGCGGGCGGTCGATCCGCACCATCGTCACGCCGCCGGCGCGCCGCTCGGTGGTCACGAACTCGGGCATCGCTCCGTTCCTCTTCCCGGGTCACTCCGTGCCACTTCCTGGGTCACTCCGCTCCGGCGTCCCGCTCGTCCGAGCACGCCTCCGCTCCGTTCCTCTGGGCGGAGGCTACCGACCGGCGCGCGGGAACAGCACCTCGCTCCCGATGGGTCGGAAGCCGGCGGCGAGGACCGACCGCACCGACGCCGCGTTCCCCGGCGCGACCTGCGCGAACAGCGGCTCGCCCTCGGGCACCCGACCGCGAGCCGCGAGCGCAAGTCGGCGGCCGAGCCCGCGGTTGCGCCCCTGGGGATCGACCTCGAACGCGAACTCCCACCGGCCCGCGAGGCCGCAGCCGAGCACGAGGACTCCCAGCTCGTCGGGGTCCGTGAACACCTGCACGTTGGTGCGGTGGCGGGACGCCCGCCGCACGCGCGGGTGGTCAGACGCACCCGGCGCCGCGATGAGCGTGAGGTCGGGCTCGGGCGGCGTGCCGGTGGCCGCGAGCACGAGGTCGTGGCTCCCGGGCCGGCTCCCGACGCGCTCACCCAGCCAGAAGAGGAAGGCGGCCGCCATCCAGTCGCCGAAGTTCCCCGGCGCGAGAACCGCACGCACGTCCTCCTGGTCCACGTCGGCCGCTACCACGAGGTGAGCGGTGAACCCGACAACGGCGTCGACCGGACCGGGTGGCGCCGGAACCACCTCGACCTGCCCGTCGGGCGGCGGAAGGGAACCGGCGGCCGCCGCCCGGAGGACCCGGATGAGTGGATGACCCCCCACAGCCGGCAGGCTATTTCGCCCGGCGACCGGTCCCGCCGGCCGCCGCTACGAGCCGCTCAGCAGCTCGTCAGCGGCGGCATAGGGATCGAGCTCGCGGGCCGCGACCTGGCCGACGAGCTTGTCGAACCGCTCCCCCGCGCAGACGTCGTCGACCCGGGCCCGCAGGCGTTCGAGCACGATCGCGCGCAGCTCCTCGCGCAGCCGGTCCTCGCGACGGCGGTCGAGCCGGCCGTCGGTCTCGAGGAACGCGCGGTGCGAGAGGACCGCCTCCCACAGCTCATCGACGCCCTTGGCGTCGGTGGCCACCGTCTCGACGATCGGCGGGCGCCAGTCGCGCTGCCCCGCCAGCTCGAGCATCAGCTCGAGGTCGCGCACGGTGTCGGCCGTACCCTCGCGGTCCGCCTTGTTGACCACGAGGACGTCACCGATCTCGAGCAGTCCGGCCTTGGCGGCCTGCACGCCGTCGCCCCACCCGGGGTTCAGGACCACCATCGTCGTGTCGGCCGCACCGGCGACCTCGACCTCGACCTGCCCCACGCCCACGGTCTCGACGATGATCCACGGCTTTCCGGCGGCGTCGAGGACGCGCACCGCCTGCGGGGTTGCGAGCGCGAGGCCACCGAGGTGGCCCCGGGTAGCCATCGAGCGGATGAACACGCCCTCGTCGGTGGCGTGGTCCTGCATGCGCACGCGGTCCCCGAGGATGGCGCCACCGGTGAAGGGGCTGGTCGGGTCGACCGCGAGAACGCCGACCTCGAGACCGTCACGCCGGATGCGGGCGATGAGCTTGTCCGTGAGCGTCGACTTGCCCGAGCCGGGCGCGCCGGTGACGCCGACGGTGAACCCGTCGCCCGTGTGCCGGTACAGGTCGGCCACCGCCCCGACGGCGGCGTCGCCGCCGGTCTCCACCAACGAGATCAGCCTGGCGATGGCGCCATGGTCGCCCTGGCGCGCCGCTCCGACGAGCGCCGCCGGGTCGGGAGCCATCCGCTCAGTCCGCGACGACCTCGGTGACGCCGGGAGCGCGGTCCATGATGATGCGCTCGACGCCGGCCTTGAGGGTCATCATGGACACGGGGCAGGTGCCACAAGCACCCACGAGGCTGACGTGCACGACGTTGTCGCCGTCGATGCCGCTGAGCATGATGTCGCCGCCGTCGCTCTGAAGGGCGGGCCGGATGGCCTCGATGGCCTCGATCACCTGCGCTTCGAGGTCGCCGGCGGTATCGGTCTCAGTGGGCATAACGGGAACTCCTGGGGTCGCCTCGTGCAACCCGTCCAGTATCGCAGGTGTTCCCCGGACGGACGGGAAGGGGGAAATACCCGGCTCGCGCCGGTGGATGGCAGGCCTTCAGTTGACGCGGGTGACGGCGGCGCCGAGCGAGCTGAGCTTGCCGGCCAGGTCGGGGTAGCCCCGGTCGACGTGGTGGGGGGAGAGGACGGCGGTCTCCCCGTCGGCCCGCAGGCCCGCCAGCACCAGCGCGGCGCCGGCTCGCACGTCCAGGGCGCGCACGGGCGCGGCCGACAGCCGTGAGACGCCCCGCACCACGGCGTGGCGACCCTCGTTGCGGATGTCGGCGCCCATGCGGTTGAGCTCGCCGACGAAGCTGAACCGGTTGTCGAAGACGTTCTCGGTGACGATGGCCGTGCCCTCGGCGGTCGCGAGGGTCGCCACGGCAAGGGGCATGAAGTCGGTGGCGAACCCGGGGTACGGCAGGGTGGCGACGTCGACGGCGCGGAGGCGCTCGTCGGCCCGGACCCGGAGGCCGTCGGGGGTGGGCGAGACCTTGAGGCCCATCTCCTCGAGCTTCAGCACCACCATCTCGAGGTGCTCGAGACGAGTGCCCTCGATGTCGATCTCGCCGCCCGCGACCCCGCACGCCATGAGGAAGGTGCCGGCCTCGATGCGGTCGCCCATGAGCCGGCTCTCGACCGGCGTCACTGCATCGACGCCGTCGATCTCGATGGTGGAGGTGCCAGCCCCGTAGACCTGGGCCCCCATCCGGTTGAGGAACGCAGCCAGGTCGGTGATCTCGGGCTCGCGCGCCGCGTTCTCGATGATCGTCTGGCCCTGGGCGAGCACGGCCGCCGTGAGCAGGTTCTCGGTGGCGCCGACGCTGGGGAACTCGAGCACGACCCGTGCGCCGCGTAGGGTGCGGCACCGCGCCTCGATGAAACCGTGGACGACGCGGAGCTCGGCGCCCATGCTCTCGAGGCCGCGGAAGTGCATGTCGAGCTTGCGACTCCCGATGTTGTCGCCTCCCGGCATGGCGACCCGGGCCTCGCCGCAGCGGGCGAGCAGGGGGCCGAGCACGTTGATCGAGGCGCGCAGGCGTGTGACGAGCTCGTACGGCGCCTCCGGGACGAGGGGGCCCGCGGCGTCGACCCGCAGCTCGTCGTCGCCGATCCAATCGACGCCGGCGCCAATCGCGCGCATCACGTCGAGCATCACGCCGAGGTCGGCGACGCGCGTGACGTTGCGCAGCACCGTCGTGCCGGGGGCGAGGAGCGCCGCCGCCATCTGCTTGAGGCCCGCGTTCTTGGTCGCGCCCGAGACGCGAACGGTCCCGCAGAGCGGAGCGCCCGATCGCACCAGGAATCGATCGGTCATCGACCGTGGTACTCCGGCGGGCGTTGCTCGACGAAGGCGGCGATCGCCTCCTTCATGTCGTCGGAGCGGATGCACGTGGCCTGGCCCTCGGCCTCGATGCGCAGCCCGTCGCGGATGCCGCTGTCGATGGCCGCGTTGACGGCGCGTTTGGCGGCCCGAACCGCGAGCGGCGGCCGGGCGGCGATCGCCGCCGCCAGCTCGCTCGCGGCGACCTCGAGCTCGGCGTCGTCGACGAGCTGCTCGACGAGGCCGATGCGGAAGGCTTCGTCGGCGTCGACCCGCGCCGCCCTGAAGATCAGCTCCTTCGCCTTGCCGGCGCCGACGATGCGGGGCAATCGCTGCGTGCCCCCGAGGTCGGGGATGATGCCGTACTCGAACTCGAGGAGGCCGAGCTTCGTGCCCCGCGCCACCACGCGGATGTCGCACGCGAGCGCGAGCTGGAGACCGGCGCCGAACGCGTAGCCGCGCACCGCCGCCACCGTCGCGAACGGTGACTCCGCCAGCCACGTGAACGAGTCCTGCGTCTTCATGATGGCGTCGACCACGGGGTCGTCGTGGCGGGCGCCCGCGTCGGGGCCCGCGCCCAGCCCGCCGTCCCCCGAGGCGTCGTCCCCGCCCAGGGTGTCGCCACCGAAGACCGACGTGTCGATGCCGCTCGAGAAGGCACGGCCCTCGCCGATGACCACGAGGACGCGCAGCTCGGGGTCGTCGCGCAGCCGCTCACCGAGCTCGCGCAGCTCGCGCCACATCTCGACCGTGAAGGAGTTGAGCTTCTCGGGCCGGTTGAGCCGCAGCCACCCGACGTGGCCGTCGCGCTCGAGGCGCAGCGTGCGCATGCCCGCAGGTTACAGGTGCAGCTCCGCAGTGACGGGGAGCGACAGCCGCTCGACCGCAACCGGCTGCACGAACCCGGGCACGTTGCGGATGCCCATCGGGCGCGCCTCGGCCCAGTCGGGCTTGAACCGGGCGAGCTCGGCGCTTGCAACCACCTCGTTGGGCTCGGCCGCGTCGCACAGCCGTGCCGCCAGGTTGACCGGGCCACCGATGTAGTCGTCGCCCTCGAAGAGGATCACCTCGCCGCCCGCCATGCCTGCCCGGATGGGCAGCGCCACCCCGGCGCTCTCGATCCGGCTGGCAAGCTCGACGACCGCGGCGACGAGCTGCCACGGCTCGGTGCTCACGAACATGGCGCCGTCACCGAGCCACTTCGCCACGCGGACGCCGTACTCGGACGCGAGCTCGCGAACGACAGCGCGGAAGTCGGTGAGGACGGCCACCGACTCCTCGTCACCGTGCGCGTCGGTGAAGCGGGTGAACCCGCAAAGGTCGACAAAGGCGAAGGAGCGCTCGACTCGCATGGCTTCATTCTCCCGCACCGACGGGCGCCGGGACCGATCGATTGCGGTCGTTTCACACAGCGTTCGCGGGGTGTTCGTCGTCCAGGCAGGTCACGTCGTCGCCGGCCGCAGCCGTGTGACGCATGTCTCACCCGGTCTACGGCAAGGTCAGCCTGCGCTGGATTCTCGTGCACATGCTGGAGGAGACCGCCCGCCACGCCGGGCACCTCGACCTGATGCGCGAGCAGCTCGACGGCGCCACCGGCGACTAGCCCGGCAACGTCCTCACCCAATCGACCGACACCCGTGCGACCTCAGCCGCCACGTCGTCGACGGTGCGGCCGCTCGCTTTGAGCGGGCGGTAGCCGTGGTCGGCCGATTCGAGCCAGTGGAACGCGACCGGCCCCTTGATCGCCCTGGTCGCCTTCTCGAGCGCGGCCTGCCCAGCGAGCGAGTCGCGGGTCCCGCTCACGAAGAGGCACGGCACGCTGATGCGAGGGAAGTGCTCGATGCGTAGGCGGTCGGGCTTGCCCGCCGGGTGGAGCGGGTAGCCGAGCAGCAGCAGCCCCAGCGCCCGCACCGGATCATCGGCGTCGCCGGTGATCAGCGAGCAGTACCGCCCGCCCATCGAGCGCCCGCCGAGCACGAGCCGGTCCGGGGGAAGGCCGGCACCCTTGGCGAGGTCGGCGGCGGCAGCACGCGTGGCGGCGTCGAGGACGGCGGGGCGGTCGGGTGCCCGCTTGCCGGCCACCCGGTACGGGTAGTCGAACCGCAACGACGGGACCCCGGCGCGTGCGAGCGACGCCGCCACCTCCACCAGCACCCGGGCCTCCTTGTCGGACCCGGCGCCGTGCGCCAGGAGCACGGCGCGGTCGGCACCTCGGGTCGGGTCGTCGAACGCGTCCGTGCTCACCTGCGCAGGCTAGACGCGCCCTCGCGGCGTTCGGATAGCTTGGGCGGCCTGTGCCCGGGCCCGAGCAGCCGCTTCGCGTCGCGTACCTCGTGTACCGGGGCAACCCCCACTGCGGCGGTCAGGGCGTGTACACCCGGTACCTCGCACGCGAGCTCGCGGCGCTCGGCCACCGCGTCGAGGTGTTCTCCGGTCCGCCCTATCCCGAGCTCGACGACCCCGGACAGCTCCGGCGCGTCGCCAGCCTCGACCTCTACCGCCCCGAGAACCCGTTCCGGGTGCCGTGGCCGTGGGAGTTCAAGAGCCGGATCGACGTGCAGGAGTTCGCCATCATGTGCGGCGCCGGCTTCCCGGAGCCGTACACGTTCTCGTTGCGGGTGCAGCGCCTCCTGCGCGGCCGGCGCCACCAGTTCGACGTGGTGCACGACAACCAGTGCCTCGGCACCGGGCTGGCGAAGATGGTCGACGAGGGGTGGCCCGTCCTCACCACCCTTCACCACCCGATCACGGTCGACCGCGACCTCGACCTCGCGCACGCCCCGAGCTGGTGGCGGCGCCTCGCCCTGCGCCGCTGGTACGGGTTCCTCGACATGCAGACGCGCGTGGCCCGAGGGATCCCCCGTCACGTCACCGTGTCGGAGTCGTCGAAGCGGGACATCGTCGCCCAGATGGGGATCCCCGCCGATCGGCTGCACGTGGTGGCGGTCGGCGTCGACCCCGAGACCTTTCGTTCCCTCCCCGAGGTCGGGTGCGTCCCGGGCCGGGTCATGACGACGGCCAGCGCCGACGTGCCCATGAAGGGCCTCGCGCCCCTGCTCGAGGCGCTGGCGAAGGTGCGCACCGAGCGCGACGACGCCCACCTGGTCGTGATCGGCACGGTGAAGGGCAAGAGCGCCATCCCGACGCTGATCAGCCGGCTGGGGCTCGACCGGTGGGTGCGCTTCGTGCACGGGGTGAGCACGGACCGCATCGTCGAGCTCTACGCCGAGGCCGAGGTCGCGGCGGTGCCCTCGCTCTACGAGGGCTTCTCGCTGCCCGCCATCGAGGCGATGGCCTGCGGCGTGCCCGTCGTCGCCACCACCGGCGGGGCGCTCCCCGAGGTCATCGGGTACGGCGGCGCCACCGGGCTGCTGGTGCCACCGAGCGATCCGCAGGCCCTGGCCGCCGCGCTGCTGCGCGTCCTCGGCGACGCCCGCTTGCGCGAGCGCATCGGCGCCGCCGGCCGGACCCGGGTGCTGGAGCGCTTCACATGGCGTAGCACGGCCGCCGGAACGGTGGAGCAGTACCGGGCGCTGCTCGACGAGCACGCGCCAGCACGCCCGGCGGCGCGCGACGGAGCCATGTGATGCTCACCGTCGACTTCGAGCGCCTCGACCTCCGGCCCGGCCAGCGCCTCCTCGACCTGGGCTGTGGCGCCGGCCGGCACGCGTTCGAGGCACTGCGTCGCGGTGCCATCGTGGTGCCGCTCGACGCCGACGCGGCCGAGCTCAGGGACGTGAGCGCGGTGGCGGGTGGGATGCTCGCGGCCAGCGAGTTGCCGTTCGGCACCGCCGGCGGCGTCGTCAACGGCGACGCACTGACGCTGCCCTTCCCCGACGAGAGCTTCGACCGGATCATCGCCGCCGAGGTGCTCGAGCACATCTGGGCCGACGAACGAGCCCTGCGCGAGCTCGTGCGGGTGCTTCGACCCGGCGGGCGGATCGCGGTCACGGTGCCGGCCCGGTTCCCCGAGCGGATCTGCTGGGCACTCGACGCCGGCTATTACGCCACGCCCGGCGGGCACCTCCGCATCTACCGGCAACGCGACCTCGAGGCGAAGCTGGTGGTGGCGGGGCTCGCGCCGTCGGGCTCGCACCATGCCCACGCCCTGCACTCGCCTTACTGGTGGCTGCGCTGCGCGCTGGGCGTCGACCGCGCCGGCGGCACGTGGGCGGTGCGCCGGTACCACGACTTCCTGGTCTGGGAGCTCACCAACCGGCCCCGCTGGACGCAGGTGCTCGACCGGGCGCTCAACCCCGTCCTCGGCAAGAGCCTGGTCGTGTACGCCGGCAAGCCGCAGGCAGCGCGGAAAGCGACACGAAGGGAGGGCGTCCATGCCGCGGCGTGAGCTGCCCGAGGTGCCCGGCATCGTCAGCCGCGACGACGTCGCCGACACCGTCGACGCCATCGCCGCGATCCAGCAGCCCGACGGGAACATCCCCTGGGTACCGTGTCACCACACCGACCCCTGGAACCTGATCGAAGCGGCCATGGCCCTCGACGTCGGCGGCCGCCACCGGGAGGCCGAGCGGGCCTACGAGTGGTTGCGGTGGATGCAGCGCGCCGACGGCGCATGGCACGCCTACTACGTCGGCAACCAGGTCAAGGACCGGGCGCTCGACACCAACGTCACCTGCTACGTCGCCAACGGCGTGTGGCACCACTACCTCTCGACCGGTGACCGCCGGTTCCTCGACGAGTTCTGGCCGGTGGTGGAGCGGGCTATCGATTTCGCCCTCGACCGCCAGACCGAGACAGGTGAGCTCGCGTGGCGGGGCGACAACCCGGGCGACGGCGCGCTGCTGACGGGCTCGTCGAGCGTCCACGCCAGCCTGCGGCACGCGATCGCGATCGCCGAGCACCTCGGTCACGAGCGCCCCGACTGGGAGCTGTCGCTCGGCTCCCTCGCCATCGCGGTCGCGCACCGACCCGACGTCTTCCTCGACAAGGGACGCTGGGCGATGGACTGGTACTACCCCATCCTCGGCGGCGTGCTGCGGGGCCACGCCGCGCACGCGCGCGTTGCGGCCGGGTGGCGGACCTTCATCGCGGAGGGCCGCGGCGTGCGTTGTGTCTCCGACCGCCCGTGGGTCACCGCCGCCGAGACCTGCGAGTTCGTCATGGCGCTCGACGCCATCGGCGCCGCCGTCGAGGCACGCCGGCTCTTCGAATGGGTGCAGTTCCTGCGGGCTGACGGCGGCGGATACTGGACCGGCGCCAACTTCGAGGGCGGCGCGTTCGAGGACAACGGGCAGCTGTACCCGGTCCAGCAGCCCACCTGGAACTCGGCCGCGGTCGTGCTCGCCGCCCACGCGCTGGGCGGGGAGGGCCCGACGGCGGGCCTGTTCCGCGGGGAAGGCCTCCCCGTCGGCCTCACGCCCGACGAGCTGCTCGCTGCCGGCGTGGAGATCGAGGCCGAGCGAGCGCGACCTAGACCGGGGTGACGCGGCGCAGCACGCGCAGGCTTCCGGTGGTCGACACCGGCTCGAAGCCCGAGGCCGCGGCGCGCTGCCACACATGGAACGGCGCCTGGCCGCCGTCGGCCGGGTCCTCGAACACGTCGTGAACCGCGAGCAGCCCGTTGGGCGCGACGTGCGTCGCCCAGCTCTCGTAGTCGGTCATGGCCACACGCTCCGAGTGACCGCCGTCGATGAAGAGCAGCCCGAGCCGCGTGCCCCAGTGCGCGGCGACCGTGGGCGAGTCACCCACGACGCCGACCACCACGTCCTCGAGCCCGGCCCGCTCGATCGTCCGTCGGAAGAACGGCAGGGTGTCCATGCGGCCCGTCTCGGCATCGACGACCTCGGCATCGTGATGCTCCCAGCCGGCCTGGTTCTCCTCCGAGCCGTGGTGGTGGTCGATGCTGAACAACACGGTGCCGGCGGCACGCGCCGCCGCGCCCAGGTAGACGGCCGACTTGCCGCAGTAGCTGCCGATCTCGAGCAGCGGCCCCACCGGCGCCGCCTCGATTCCGACGCCGTGGAGCGCGAGGCCCTCCTCGTCGGGCATGAACCCCTTGGCCGCGCGCGCGACCGCCAGAAGGTGGTCGTCCACCCTCAGATCACGGGGTCTTCGCGGTAGCGGCCGAACACGTCGGCGAGGGCGCCGACGATCTCGCCCACCGTCGCCTGCGTCGCCACCGCCTCCAGCAGGACCGGCATCAGGTTCACGTCGGAGTCGGCGGCGTCCGCGCGCACGCGGGCCAGCGCCGCCTCGACCGCCTCGCCGTCGCGGTCGGCCTTCACCTGCGCCAACCGCTTCAGCTGAGCCTCCTCGACCTCGGGACCGATGTGCAGGATCTCCGGCGGCGGCTCGTCGTTGCCTTCGGTGGCGGTGTTGACGCCCACGAGGAGGTGGCGGCCGTCGTTGAGCTTGCGCTCGAGCTCGTACGCCGAGTCCGCGATCTCGCGCTGGAACCAGCCGTTCTCGACCGCCCGCAGCACCCCTTCGAGCATCGAGCCGTCGCCGAGGTGCTCGAGGTGGGAGAAGACCTGCTCGGCCCGGCGCTCGAGCTCGTCGGTGAGAGCCTCGACGAGGTGGGAGCCGCCGAGGGGATCGCCCACGTTGGCGACCCGCGTCTCGTGCCCGATGACCTGCTGCGTGCGCAGGGCGATGCGGGCCGCCCTCTCGGTGGGCAGGGCCAACACCTCGTCCATCGAGTTGGTGTGCAGGCTCTGGGTACCGCCGAGCACGCCGGCCAGCGCCTCGATGGCGGTACGCACGATGTTGACCTCGGGCTGCTGCGCGGTGAGCGACACGCCCGCGGTCTGCGTGTGGAACCGGAGCTGGACCGAACGTTCGGACTTCGCGCCGTAGCGCTCACGCATCCACCGCGCCCAGATCCGTCTCGCCGCGCGGTACTTGCCGATCTCCTCGAAGAAGTCGATGTGGGCGTTGAAGAAGAAGCTGAGGCGGGGCGCGAAGTCGTCGACGTCCAGCCCCGCGGCGAGACCCGCCTCGACGTAGGCAAACCCGTTGGCGATCGTGAACGCCAGCTCCTGCGCCGCCGTCGAGCCGGCCTCGCGGATGTGGTAGCCGGACACCGAGATCGGGTGCCAGCGCGGCATCTCGGCGGCGCAGAACCGGATCGTGTCGGCCACGATCCGCATCGACGGGCGCGGCGGGAAGACGTACTCCTTCTGGGCCTGGTACTCCTTCAGGATGTCGTTCTGGAGTGTCCCGCCGAGATCGCGCCGCGATGCCCCGCCGCGCTCGGCTGCCGCCGCGTACATCGCCAGCAGGATGGCCGCGGGCGAGTTGATGGTCATCGACGTCGTGACCTTGGAGAGGTCGATGCCGCGGTAGAGGTCCTCCACGTCGGCCAGCGTGTCGACGGCCACGCCGCACTTGCCCACCTCGCCCAGTGACAGCGGGTCGTCGGAATCGCGGCCCATGAGCGTCGGCAGGTCGAAGGCAGTCGAGAGGCCGTCACCGCCCGCGGCCAGCAGCTCGCGGAAGCGCGCGTTCGTATCGAGGGCGGTCCCGAAGCCGGCGAACATCCGCATCGTCCACAGCTTGGAGCGGTACATCGAGGCGTAGGGCCCGCGTGTATAGGGCCACTGCCCGGGGAACTCGCCGTCGGCGGGACCGTAGACCGGCTCGACCGGCACTCCCGACATGGTGTCGAAGTCGGCCTGGCGCGTGGACGCAGCCTCGAACGCCTCCCGCCAGCTGTCGCGCGCGCTCGCCATCGCCACCAACGGTAGTTGAGCAGCGGTGGGGCCCTGCACGGCGGTCGTCGGTCGGCGGTACAGTCCGCGCATGGAGCAGCGCCAGGCCCCCGACCGGAACCTCGCGATGGAGCTCGCCCGCGTCACCGAAGCGGCGGCGCTGGCGGCCGGCCGCTGGATGGGACGGGGCGACAAGGAGGCCGCCGACCAGGCGGCGGTCGACGCCATGCGCCTCGTGCTCAACAGCGTCTCCATGGAGGGCGTCGTCGTCATCGGCGAGGGCGAGAAGGACGAGGCGCCCATGCTGTACAACGGCGAGGAGATCGGCGCCGGTGGGCCCGCGGTCGACATCGCCGTCGATCCCCTCGAGGGCACCACCCTGACCTCGCTCGGCCGGCCCAACGCCATCTCGGTGATCGCCCTCTCCGAGCGGGGCACCATGTTCGACCCGGGTCCCTGCGTCTACATGGAGAAGCTCGCGGTGGGACCGGAGGCGGCCGACGCCGTCGACCTCGACGCCTCGGTCACCGACAACCTCAACGCCGTCGCCAAGGCCCTCGGCGAAGACGTCGACGACGTCACCGCGGTGATCCTCGACCGCGACCGCCACGCCGACATCATCAAGGAGTGCCGCGAGGCGGGCGCCCGGATCCGGCTCATCCCCGACGGCGACGTGGTCGGCGCGATCTCGACCGCGTGGCCCGACAGCGGCGCCAACATCCTGTTCGGCGTGGGCGGCACGCCCGAAGGGGTGATCGCCGCCTGCGGTCTCAAGTGCCTGGGCGGCGTGATCTTCGGCCGGTTGTGGCCCCGCAACGACGACGAGCGCCGGGCCGCCCTCGACGCCGGCTACGACCTCGACAGGGTGCTCACTACCGACGACCTCGTGACCGGCAACGACGTGTTCTTCTCCGCCACCGGCGTGACCTACGGCGAGCTGCTGAAGGGCGTGCGTTACTGGGGCACGGGTGCGGGCACCCAGACCCTGGTGATGCGGTCGAAGTCGGGGACGATCCGCACCATCGACGCCAGCCACCGCTGGCAGAAGCTCATGCGCTACTCGTCGGTCAAGTTCGACTGAGGCGACCGGCCGGGCGTTGGGGTTCTGCCAGCCAGCCGGGCAGCGCCCGAACCCCGGCGCCGCGCAGTTGCGCCGCGAACCGATCGTTGGGCTCGCGGTAGCGCGCCTGGAGCTCCGCGAGCACCGCGTCGGCCACGGGGTCGCGCATCGCCCGCCCGTTGAGCCGGTAGTACGCCGACCGCAGGCGCTGCTTGAGACCGAGGTGCCGGCGTAGGAACCGCTCCAGCCGGTTGTTCGTGGCCAGCGCGACCCGCTGCAGCGCCCGCACCCGGAAACCCATGGTGCGGTTCTCGGAGCTGAGGTCGTCGGCGGGGAACGCGTCGGGGTCGATCTCCAGCCATCCGGCGACATCGCGCAGCACCGCGTGCGGCGTGCCCATGAGGTCATCGAAGAACACGACGCGCATGTGGGACCCGAACGCCTCGAGCCACGGCGGGAGGTAATCGGCATAGCAGCCGCCCCGGAACCCGAAGTAGCGCTCGTTGCCAGGGTCGGCGAAGTCCGCGTCGGAGAGGCGGTCGGCGACGGCCAGGTACTCCGCGAGCGTCATCTCCTCGGGGATCCGCAGCCGGGTCTTCTGGAACGTGAAGAAGGAGACGAGGCGGCTCACGGGCTCGCGGAACGCGAGGATGACCCTGGGCTGCCCGAGCACGTCGACGATGCGCCCTACGAGCGGGGCACCCCCGTAGAAGTAGGCGGGCGTGGCTTCGAGACGGACAGGGCGATCGCCGGCGTGCGCGAAGTACGACTCGTAGAGCGAGACCGGCTCGAGGGGCTGGCCGTAGCGGGCGGGCAGGAAGTACCGCGTCTCCTTGACCGAGGAGGGCGCAACCTCGGGGTGGGCCGCGAGCGACGAGAACAGCGAGGTCGTCCCGGCCTTGTTGACGCCGCCGATGATCGTGTTGGCGCGTTGAGCCGGCGACACGCTGTCGGTGCTGCTCCGCCTGGTAAGGAGCCGGCCGTGTGCGGCTCTGGAGCAACTGATCCTAGTGCCGCCAGGGCCCGTCGTCAGTTCTCGCCCCGAAGCCGCGGCCACGCGCTCGTCACGACGGTGTTGAAGTCGTACACCGACCAGCCCAGGGCGTCGGCCTGGCGGCTGGCGCGCACGAAGCCGTCGTAGTCGGCGGCGGTGGCGCCGTCGCCGATGCCGCCGATCGTGTGCACAGCCGCCTCGCGGTCGTCGAGGTCGGCCCGCAGCCGGCGCACGTTCTCCTCGGTGTACCGGAACCCCTCGCGGAAGCCCGAGTCCTCACGGCGGTTGGTCCAGTAGCTCATGGGCAGCCAAACGTCGAAGTGGGGTCGGATTCGTTGCCACGGGAACGAGGGCCAGTACAGGGGGTTCACGACCTCGAGCAGCACCGGCTCGAGCACGATGGCGCCGACCGCGAAGTCCTCGCCGACGAGGTCGCGCACACGCTCGGACAAGTCGACGAGCACCTCGTTGCGAAGCTGGAAATCGGGGACCCCCTGGGTCCACTCGATGTCGAGGGCGAGACCGTCGAAGCGCTCCCCGCCCGACCGGAAACGGTGGATGGCGCCGATGCGCCGCATGTCGGCGTCGAGATCTGCCAGGCGGGGGAGGTACCAGGCCACGACCTCGACATCGTTCGCGTGCGCCCGCTCCAGGAACACGCCCAGCAGCCCGGGATCGATGGTGGGACCGGGGGAACGGAGATCGTCCTGGGCCGCTTGCAGGTAGAGAGTGCGCACGCCCAGCGCCGCCATGTCGTCGATGCTGTCCGGGGTGACCGGCGGCGGCTCCCCGCTGTCCTGGAACCCGGGCACGTAGTCGTACACATCGACCCAGGTGCCGAGGCCGGTGTAGGGGCTGAGGGCACCAGGGGCGAGCTCCCGTCCGGCGGGCGCGCTCCGGCGCGTGGAACCGTCGTCACACGCGCCGGCGACGAGGGCGGCGGTCACCAGAGCCGAGGCGAGAACCGCGCGTCGCCGGTGCACGTCGCAACGCTAGAGCGACGGGAGGCGAGCCTGGCCGCGGCCGAGGCTCACATTCGTCACGGTCCGGGCACCCCCTTAAGCTCGTGAAGGTGTCGACACCCGGCCCAGCCTCTGGGCACGTTGGCGGGGCTGCGCTGGGGGCGCGGCTTCTCCGGTCTGCCGAGCGTGTGAGCGGGTGTCGGCTCGCGCTCGTCCTCGGCGCATGTATCGCCGTCGTCGTGGGCATTGGCGCGCTCCAGCTCGCCACGTCGGGCACGGGCGGCGAAACCGCGGGTGGGGCGATCCGCGGCTTCGACCTTGCGGGCGAGGTGAACGTGCCCGCCACCTTCTCCGCGGCACTCCTCGGTCTGGCATCCGTGCTCGCGTTCGCCCTGTCCCGCGTGGCGTCCGACCCGAGCTTGCGGTCGGGCGTGCTCGCTGCGTTCGGTGCGCTGCTCGCCTTCCTCGCCGTCGACGAGCTCATCCGGGTACACGAACGCCTCGCGGCGTTGAGCGAGATCGAGTGGCAGCTGATCTACCTGCCAGTGGGACTCGTCGGCGCGGCGCTGTTCGCGTTGCTATGGCGAGGGCTACGGCGGTTCCGGCCCAGCGACCTTCTGCTGCTCGCGGCGGCCGCGGCATGGTTGGTGTCGCAGGCGGTGGAGCGGACGCAGCACACGCCTGGTGGACGGCTCACCCGATCGTGGACGATCGTGCCCGAGGAGGCCCTCGAGATGATCGGCTCGACGCTACTCGTCCTCGCGTTCTTCACCGCCCTGCAGTCCGCTGCCCGCCGGCGCGGTCACGTACTGTCCTGAGCGTCCCCCTCGCGGTCGTCGGTGTCGAGGCGGGTGGCATCCGAGAGCACCGTGACCTTGTCGTCGCGCACCTCGACGAAGCCGCCGTCGACCGAGAAGGCCTCTTCCCCAGCGCCCCCCGGGCCGCCCCCGGGGTGCAGCACTCGCACCTCGCCCGTCCCCAGCGCGCCCAGGAACGGGATGTGGCCGGGCAGGAAGGCGATCTCGCCGTCGGTGGTGCGGCACACGACCATGTCGGCGTCGCCCTCGTAGAGGACGCTCTCGGGGGCGACCAGCTCGACTCGCAGCGGCATCGGTTAGCTCTCCTGGAGGGTCTTGTTCTTCTCGAGCACGCTCTCGACCCCGCCGACGTTGAAGAACGCCTGCTCGGGGACGTCGTCGAGCTCGCCCCTCACGAGCTGCTCGAACGACTCCACTGTCTCCTCGACCGGCACGTAGATGCCGTCGAGACCGGTGAACTGCTTGCCGACGAAGAACGGCTGCGACAGGAACCGCTGCACCTTGCGGGCCCGGCTGACGATCACCTTGTCCTCCTCCGAGAGCTCGTCGATGCCGAGGATGGCGATGATGTCCTGGAGCTCCTTGTAACGCTGGAGGACCTCCTGGGTGCGGCGGGCGACCTCGTAATGGCGGTCCCCGACGATCTCGGGGGCGAGGATCGTCGACGTCGACGCCAGCGGGTCGACCGCCGGGTAGATGCCGAGCGCGGCGATCTGGCGCGACAGCTCGGTGGTGGCGTCGAGGTGCGCGAAGGTGGTGAACGGCGCCGGGTCGGTGTAGTCGTCGGCCGGCACGTACACCGCCTGGAGCGAGGTGATCGAACGGCCCTTGGTCGACGTGATGCGCTCCTGGAGCTCGCCCATCTCGTCGGCCAGCGTCGGCTGGTAGCCCACCGCCGAGGGCATGCGGCCGAGCAGGGTCGACACCTCCGAGCCCGCCTGCACGAACCGGAAGATGTTGTCGACGAAGAGCAGCACGTCCTGGTTCTTCACGTCGCGGAAGTATTCGGCGACCGTGAGCGCGGAGAGGCCGACGCGCAGCCGTACGCCCGGGGGCTCGTCCATCTGGCCGTAGATGAGCGCCGCCTTCTCGATGACGCCCGTCTCCTGCATCTCGAGCCAGAGGTCGTTGCCCTCGCGGGTGCGCTCGCCCACGCCCGCGAACACCGAGACGCCGCCGTGCTGGGTGGCGACCCGGTTGATCATCTCCATGATGACGATCGTCTTGCCCACCCCGGCTCCGCCGAACATTCCGATCTTGCCGCCCTTCACGTAGGGCTCGAGGAGGTCGATGACCTTGATGCCGGTCTCGAACATCTCCTTTCTGGGCTCGAGCTCGTCGAAGGGAGGAGGGTCGCGGTGGATCTCCCAGCGGTCGTCGATGCCGGTGAGCTCGTCGGCGGGGATGTCGAGCGGTTCACCGATCACGTTGAACACGTGACCGAGGGTGCCGTCGCCGACGGGCATCGTGATGCCGCGGCCGGTGTTGCGGACGACCGCGCCCCGCGGCAGGCCGTCAGTGGGCTTGAGGCAGATGGCACGCACGCGGGAGTCGCCGATCTGCTGGGCGACCTCGGCCGTGATCGTGATCGTCTCACCCTCGAGCTCGACGTCCACCTCGAGCGCGTGGTTGATCTCGGGCAGGGCGTCGGGCGGGAACTCGACGTCGACGACGGGGCCGGCGATGGCGACGACTCGTCCGTCCTTGAGGTCGGTCCCGGGCTCGGCAGTTGCGGTCATTCGGTCGGCTCCTAGTTGTTGTCTTGCACGCGCTTGGCGAACAGGTCGGCCCGGCGGCCCTCGACGGTGTCGACGAGCAGGTCCTCGGCGAGCAGGCGCTTGCCCTTGCGGAGGGCCTCGGCGCCGCCGACGACCTCCATGATCTCGGTCGTGATGGCGTCCTGGCGGGCGCGGTTCATGACCCGGGTGAGGCTCGTGATGAGGTCCTCGGCGTTGTCGGTGGCCGACTTCATGGCCCGCTGGCGGGCGGCGTGCTCGGAGGCGGCGGCGTTCAGGAGCGCGGCGTAGACCCGTGCCTCCGCGTAGCGGGGCAGGAGCCGCTCGAGGATGGCCTCGGGCGACGGCTCGAACTCGTACGCGGCCGTGGCGGCCGGCTCCGACTGCTCGTCGCCGCCGACCACGACGTCGCGGTCGAGCGGCATCAACGGGCGGACGACGACCTCCTGGGTTCCGGCCGAGACGAAGCGGGTGTAGATGAGCTCCACCAGGTCCACCGCGCCGCCGAGGTAGGCCTCGCGCACGGTGGTGGCGATCCTCCGGGCGTCCTCGTACGAGGGCTGGTCGCTGAACCCGGTGAAGGTGGCGTCGATGCGGAAATTGCGGTAGCGGAAGTAGCTCTCGGCCTTGCGACCCACGAGGAACAACGCGTAGTCGCGACCCTGCTCGTCCTGCTCCCTCACGGAGCCCTCGGCGGCGCGGATGACCGACGAGTTGTACGCGCCGCACAAGCCGCGGTCGGCGGTGAGCACCACGTGACCCACCTTCGCGATCTCGGGACGCGGCGTGAGCAGCGGGCTGTCGACCGCGGTGCTGGCCGCCCCGAGGTCGCGCACCACCTCGGTGATCTGCTCGCTGTAGGGCACGGCCGCCGCCACTCGGGCCTGGGCTCGCACGATGCGGCTGGCGGCGATCAGCTCCATGGCGCGGGTGATCTTCTTGGTGGACTGCACGCTGTGGATCCGCCGCCGCAGGATCCTCTCTTGGCCGCCGGCCATCAGCTCACTCCGTGGCGAGCGTCTTGGCCGACTCGGCTTCCCCGAGCGCCTCGGCGTCGGTGGCCCCCGGGTCGGCCTCGTCCCGCTCGGCCCGGGCGGCGGCCTCGAACCCGGTCTTGAACTCGTCGACCGCCTTCTTCAGCTCGGCCTCGTCGGGCAGTGTCCCGCTCTCCCGGATGCCAGCGAGTATCCCGGAGTGGCGGGTGCGGAACCACTCGAGCAGCTCGGTTTCGAACCGGCGCACGTCCTCCACCGGGAGGCCGTCGAGGGCGCCGCCCGTCCCCGAGTAGATGGCGATCACCTGCTCCTCCACCGGCACGGGGGAGTTCAACGGTTGCTTCAACAGCTCGGTGAGCCGGTAGCCGCGGTCGAGTTGCGCCCGTGACACCCGGTCGAGCTCGGAGCCGAAGGTTGCGAAGGCCTCGAGCTCGCGGAACTGCGCCAGGTCGAGCTTGAGCGTGCCCGACACCGCCCTCATGGCCTTGACCTGGGCGTCGCCGCCCACCCGGGACACCGAGATACCCACGTCGACCGCGGGCCGCACGCCCGACTTGAACAGGTCGTCGACAAGGTAGATCTGCCCGTCGGTGATCGAGATGACGTTGGTCGGGATGTACGCCGAGACGTCGCCCGCCTTGGTCTCGATCACCGGGAGCGCGGTGAGCGAGCCCCCGCCCCGCTCGTCGTTCAGCTTGGCCGCCCGCTCCAGTAGCCGGCTGTGCAGGTAGAAGACGTCGCCCGGGTAGGCCTCGCGGCCGGGAGGCCGGCGCAGCAGGAGCGACAGCTGCCGGTACGCCTCGGCCTGCTTCGAGAGGTCGTCGTACACGACCAGCGCGTGCTCGCCGTTGTCCATCCAGTGCTGCCCCATTGCGCACCCCGAGTACGGCGCGAGGTACTTGAACACGGCCTCGTCGGCGGCGGGGGCGTTCACGACCACCGTGTACTCCATCGCGCCGTGCTCCTCGAGGGTGGCGACGGTCTGCGCCACCGTGGAGCCCTTCTGGCCCACCGCGACGTAGATGCACTTCACGCCCAGGCCGCGCTGGTTGATGATCGTGTCGACGGCGATGGTGGTCTTTCCCGTCTTGCGGTCGCCGATGATCAGCTCGCGCTGGCCCCGCCCGATGGGGGTCATCGAGTCGATGGCCTTGATGCCGGTCTGGAGCGGCTCCTTCACCTTCTGGCGGTAGACGATGCCGGGCGCCTGCACCTCGAGCCTGCGGGAGGTGGCGGCCGAGATCGGGCCCTTGCCGTCGATGGCTTGGCCCAGCGGGTTCACCACCCGGCCCATGAGGGCGTCGCCCACCGGCACGGAGAGGATCCGCCCGGTGGCCCGGGCGGTGTGGCCCTCCTCGATGACATCGACCTCGCCGAGGATCACCGCGCCGATCGACTCCTCGTCGAGGTTCAGCGCCAGGCCGAGGTAGCCGCCCTCGAACTCGAGCAGCTCGTTGACGGATGTCTCGGGCAGACCCGACACGCGGGCGATCCCGTCGCCCACCTCCAGCACCCGCCCGACTTGCGCCTTGGCCGTGTCGGGCTCGAAGCCCTCGACGTGCCTGCGCAGCGCCGCCGCGATCTCGTCGGCGTTGATGGTGAGCTCCGGCATGTCCTCTTCCTCAGGCTCCTCTTCGGGCTGGCTCACTCAGATCCGTTCCCTCAGCTGGTCCAGACGATGGCGCACGGTCCCGTCGATGACGGTGTCGCCGACGGTCGCGACCAGGCCCCCGAGCACCGTGGGGTCGACGACGACCTTGACCTCCACCTCCTTGCCGGTGGCCTTCGAGAGCGCCTTGGTCAGGCGCTCGCGCTGCCGGTCGTCGAGCGGCACCGCGCTGCGTACCTCGGCCACCTCGCGCTTGCGTTCGTGGGCTGCCTTCTCGACGAACCGGTCGACGACGGCGGGGAGGTCGTGGGCGCGGCCGATGCCGACCACGAACGCGACCAGCGCCGCCGAGGCCGCCAGCGCCTTGCCGCCCATGAGGTCGTCGACCACCGCCATCCGCCGCTCGGCGGGCAGGGCGGGGTCGGTGAGCGCCATGCGCAGCTCGTCGGAGCCCTCGAAGGTGCGGGCGAACCGGAAGAGGTCGTCCTCCACCGCGCCGAGGACACCCTCGGCCTTCGCCACCGCGAGCAGGGCGTCGGCGTACGCGTCGACGCGGTCACTCATCGCTGGCCGTTCCCCACTTCGTTGATGTAGCTCTCGATCAGAGCGATCTGAGTGTCATGGTCGAGGTTTCGCTCGACCACCTTCTCCGCCAGCTCGATCGTGAGCTCGGCGACCCGGCTCTGCAGGTCGGCCGTGGCCCGGTCGGTCGCGAGCCGCACGTCCTGCTGGGCACGGTCGCGGATCCCGGCCGCCTCGGCCTCGGCCCGGGCAACGAGGTCGCGGCGCACCTGGTCGGCCGACTGGCGCGCCTCCTCGATGATCCGCCCGGCCTCGTTGCGGGCGTCGGCGAGCTGCTTGCGGTACTCGGCCAGCTCCGACTCGCCCTCGTTCTTGGCCTGCTCGGCCCGCTCGAGGTCGGCCCGGATGCGGTCCTCCCGGTTCTGCATCATCTGCCGCACCGGCGGGAGGGCGAACTTCCAGAGGGCCACGAGCAGGATCAGGAATGCGGCGCCGCCCCAGAGGATCTCGTTCGTCTCCGGCAGGATCGGGCTCGGCGCCTCCTGGCAGTCGTCGATCGCCTTGCCGTCCTCGAGGAGCTCGATGCACTCCTCTTCGGCCTCCCCCGCCGGCTCCGCCTGAGCCGATCCCGGCAGCCCGACGACGGTGACGAGAGCGACCGCGGCCGTGGCCAGTAACACTCGAATCCGCATCGTGGCTCCTACGCGAGGATGAAGGAGAGCACGAACCCGAAGAGGGCGAGCGCCTCGGTGAACGCGATGCCGAGGAACATGGTGGTGCGCACCATGCCGGCGGCCTCGGGCTGGCGGGCCATGGCGGTGATGGCGTTGCCCACCACCAGGCCGATGCCGATGCCGGGGCCGATGGCGGCGCCGCCGTAGACGACGCCCCGGCCGAGGGCGGTGAGGCCGTCGACCAGCTCGCCCGGGTCTTGTTCTGCGAGGAAGCGGAGCAAGGGGATTCCTCCTACTCGTTTCTCTTGGCTCGGTGTCTCTGGTTGTTAGTGCTCGGGGTGGATGGACAGGCCGATGTACACGGCGGTGAGGATCGTGAAGATGAACGCCTGCAGGAACGCAACCAGCAGCTCGAACCCTGTGAGGCCGACCAGCAGCAGGAACGGGAACGGGAGGATGATCACGGTGATGCTCTTGGCGAACAGCGCGGCGGAGAGCACCGCGAAGGTCACGAGGATCAGGTGGCCGGCGAGCATGTTGGCGAAGAGTCGGACGGCCAGCGAGAACGGTCGCACCAGGATGTTCGACACGAACTCGATCGGCACCATCAGCGGCAGCAGGGCCTTCGGGACCCCGGGCGGGACCGTCTGGCTCTTGAGGTAGCCGAAGAAGCCCTGCTTCGCGATCCCGACGATGTTGTAGATGAACCAAACGAGGATCGCGAGGATGAACGGCACGGCGATGCGGGCGTTCCCCGGGAACTGCACCAACGGCACGATCTCGAAGATGTTGATGAAGAAGATGAAGAAGAACATCGTCAGCAGGAACGGCAGGTAGCGGAGGCCGTCCGGGCCGATGGTCTGCATGATGATGCCTTCACGGATGAACTCGACGCTCGACTCGGCAAGGTTCTGAACGCCCTGAGGGACGAGTTGTGCACGGCGTCCGGCGGTGAAAAAGAACACGAGCGTGATCACGACCGCGAGGAAGTAGATGATCGCGGTCTTGTTGATCGCGAAGGGTGTGCCCTCGAAGGCGATCTCGGGCCACTCGATCAGGTGGCTGACCGGCGGGAACTCGAGCCCGAGCAGCGCGGTCACTCCGTCGCTCCCTTCGGTTCGGCGCGTACGCGATCACGGCGCAGGCCGGGCGCGGCCAGCGTGAGGCTGACGGACCTTAGCTCCCAGAACAGGAGCCCGAGGTGGGCGACGAAGAGGGCCAGGCCCAGGGTCACGAGGTCGACCCAGCCGAAGAGGGCGTCGGCGAGGAGCATCGCCGCCAGGAGGGCCCCCATCCGGGCCAGGAACCCGCCCATGGCGACCACCGCGACCGCGGTGGAGGACCGCCGGGCCGCCCAGCCGAGGCTCGCCGCGGTGGCGAGGAAGTTGACCACCACCAGGCCGAGGCCGAGGGCGGCGCTGGCGGCGCCGTCGACGCCGCGTGCGAGACCGGCCACGAGGACGACCAACGGCGCCACGTACAGGCCGTGGCGGGCGAGGTCGACAGCGATCCGCTTCTCTACCGGCGGCGTCGCGTCCACGGCTTGCCCTCCTCCTCCGCTTCCACCCGCGCCTGGTACGCGTAGTACGCGCGCACCCCCATCCCGGTGACCCCGAGCACCGCGAGCGTCGCCGTCAGCACCGGGGCCGTGTCGAGGCGCCCGTCGAGCCAGAGCCCGAACAGGGCGAACAGCACGGGGGTGACGGCGAACTCGATGGCCTGCGCCAGCGCCTCGCCGAACCCGCCGTAGAGCGACCCGCGCACGCCATGGCGGCGCTCCAGCTCGCTCGTGTCGCTCGCTCGATCCGTCAACGTGGCCCGCCTGAGGGGAGCTTGTGAATTCGCTCACAATCTATCCGCGACCCGCGGGGGCGTCAACCCGCATCCGACGTGCCACGATCGCGGACGGTGACAGTCGAGGTCTACCACCGGTTCGAAGAGGTGACAGCCGAGTGGGACGAGCTCGCCGACCGCGCCCGGGCCTCGCCGTTTCAGCGTCCGGGGTGGGTGGCCTCGTGGTGGGACGCGTTCGGAGAGGGAGCGCCCGAGATCCTCGCCGTGCCCGACGGGAGCCGGCTGCGCGGCGTGCTGCCCCTGTACCGGCGACGCGGGGTCGTGCGCACGATCGGTGACGACCACGTGGTCGAAGGCGGACTCCTCGCCGAGGACTCCGCCGCCGCCGAGGCGCTCGCCGGGGGGCTGATCGACGCCGTCGCCCACCGCGGCTCGCTGCTGTTCGTCGACCCGGCCCGGCCCGGCCTGGCCGAGCTGCGCGAGCTGGCCGCCGCGGCCGGCCGGCGGGTCCTGGTCCGGGCGATGGCACGCCCCCCGTACGTCTCGATCGACGGCGACTGGCAGTCGTACGAACGCGGGCGCCGTTCCCGTCTGCGCTCCGACCTGCGCCGCCGCCGCCGCCGTCTCGAGGAGGAGGGCCGCGTGGCCGTCGAGCTGCTCTCCCCCGACCCCGGCGCGCTCGACGGCCCGCTCACCGAGGGGTTCGCAGTCGAGGCCTCCGGCTGGAAGGCGACGGGCGGCACCGCCATCTCGTCCCGCCCCGAGACCGAGCGCTTCTACCGAGAGGCCGCGGCGTGGGCCGCGGGCCGCGGACTCCTCCACCTCGCCTTCCTGCGCGTCGACGGCCGCCCCCTCGCCTTCGAGTGCGCCATACGCGACGGAGACACGCACTACCGGATCAAGGTCGGGTTCGAGGCGGACCACAGCCGCTTCGCCCCCGGCAAGCTGCTCCTGGCCCGGGTCCTGGAGGACGCCTTCGCCGCCGGGCTGGCGCGCGTCGACCTGCTCGGTGACCAGGACCCCTACAAGCTCGAGTGGGCGACGGGGCTGCGCGACCTCGCGCTCGTGCAGGTCTTCGCGCCCACCGTGCGGGGCCGGGCGGCCCACGCCGCTCTGGCGGTCCGGGGTCCCCGCGGCGCGGCGCGGCGCCGCCG
>JBOGFI010000163.1:0-18742 GCA_050743365.1 Acidimicrobiia bacterium
TCCCCTGCGAGTACTCCACCGGGGCGAGCACCTCGCGGTATGGGATCACCAAAGCCGGCAACGCGCACGTCCGCAACATCCTCGTCGAAGCCGCGTGGGCGTACCAGTATCCGGCTCGGGTCAGTCCCGAACTACACCGTCGCCACCAAGGCCTCGCTCCTGAGGTCGTGGCCCGCGCCTGGGCCGCCCAGATCCGGCTCTGTGGCCGGTTCCGTCGCCTCGCGGCCCGCAAAGAACGCCGCACCGTCGTCGCTGTCGCGGTCGCCCGCGAACTCGCCGGGTTCGTGTGGGGCGAAATGACCGCCTGAGGATGACCGCCGCGCGTGCTGCTCGCCGATCGGCTCGAGCAGTCACGCGCGCCCGCTCGCAGGACGCGTCGGCTACCGCCTCCGCAGGCACCGATCCCCGAGTCGTTCTCCGCACCACCGTCTCGCGACGGTCACCGGCGTGCACAGTATGGGGCACCCACCTGCGCATGAACACACTGCGGTCCCAACCCGCGCACGTGAGAGTGGCGGACAGCCGATCCACATGGTGCCGACGCGTCCTGCACCACCCGTCCCGCTCGCCGCCACCGCGCCACGGGGGGAACGCGTAGCAGCCGCCACCCCGGCGTCAAGGTCGTTCGTCCTCGCTTCGCTGCGGGCGCTCCACCTTGACCCCAGGGCCCCGCCGCCTGCTCATCGATCAATCAGCGCGCCCGGCCGCCGGGCGCGCGCGCTCCAAAATCACCACTGGACACAATCACACGACCACTTGACAAGCCGTTCCATGTGAGAACGACGGACACCCGGGACGAGAATTGGGCGTTGGAGCAGCAAGATCACCGGGTCAGTCGTCGGGGCCGCCGACCCGGCCCATGGACGCCCAACGAAGCTCCTATGTTGTCAACCCTGTTTTGGAGTTCGACGGCGGGTGGCGGACACGACAGGGATGGGCCGCTGACTGGTGTCTGCGAACCTGGCACGCCGCAGTGGTACGAACACCTGTCATACCCGACGACGGCCCTCACCGACCGCCGGCGTGGGGCGTGCAAGTGTCGACTCGGGACGGAAGCCAGCACTACTGCGCGGGGTGTGCAGGCAGCCTGGTGCGCCTGGTGTTCGTGTGACTGAATGTCGTTGATGGGTGCGGCCTGGATGTGCGCACGCTCCGTACTGGCGCGTCGTTGGGGGCAGGTGGTCGTCCTGGCTCTCGTCGTCGGGACCGCCGGCGCCATCGTTCTCACGGCGACCGCCGGTGCCCGCCGGACGGCGAGTTCCTTCGACCGCTTCGCGATGTCGACTCGCGCCTACGACGTGCTCGTCTTCTTCCGAGAGCTGGGACCGTCGACGGTCGCCGACGTCCGGGGGCTACCCGGCGTCGAGGCGGCCGCGGTGGTCGACGCCCCCGCGGTTCAGTTCGCGGACGGTGATTTCATTGCCGCCGGGGCGCCCACCGATGACGTCGTGTTCCGCGATGTCGCGCGCACGAGGATCGTGGCGGGACGTGACACCGCTCCCGGCGCACCAGAGGAAGTCGTCATCGGCGAGCCGTTGGCTGAACAGCAAGGGATCGAGGTCGGCGACTCGCTCGTGCTCGTGACCTTCACACCGGAGCAGATCCAAGCATTGGTCGGCGAGGTCGGCACGCCGATCCCCCAGCCCGAGGGGCCACGGATCCGCATGGACGTGGTCGGGATCAGCCGCTCACCGGTCGACCTGAGCCAGCAGGGCGACGCGGGCGGCATCCTGCTGCTGTCGCACGCATTCACAGAGAAGTACGGCGATCGCATCGGCAGCTATATCGACGTGCTGCTCGTTCGGTTGACGGAGGGCTCCGCTGGTGTGCCGGATTTTGTCCGCCAGCTGCGTCGATCCGTCGGCGATGACGCCGGCACAGTGATCGACGAGGTCGAGCCGACCGCCGTGTCGACGAGCGGCGTCCGCGAGTCGATCGACGTGCTCGCGATCGGCCTCACGGTATTCGCGGGCATCGCCGCGATCTCCGCGCTCGTCGTCATCGGATTGGTCGTCGCCCGTCTCGTCTCGCTCGGATCGGACGAGCGTGACACCTGGGAGGCACTCGGCCTCACCCGAGCCCAGCGGGCCGTCGCACTCGCGCTCTCGTCGCTTGCGGCGGCCGTCGTGGGTTCGGCGCTCGCGCTCATGGGCGCATGGCTGGCGTCCCCGCTCATGCCCTTGGGGCTCGCGCGTCAAGCAGAGCCTTCGCCCGGTTTCCAGTTCGACGTCCTCGTGCTCGTTGGCGGCAGTGCTGTCCTCGCCGCCGTCTTGTGCTCGATAGCGCTCCTGTTGGCCTGGCGCCACGCGCGCCCGGTAAGCACGCAGGCTTCGTTGCGTCCGTCGCCCCTCCGACGCGTGTTTGAGATTGCGAACATCAGGCCCACGCTCGGCATCGGGCTTCGCGCGGCGCTCGAGCCCCGCCGGGGCCGGGGCGCGGTCCCGGCACGTTCCACGCTCGTCGCGGCGACGGTCGCCGTGCTCGGTGTCGTGTCGGTGTTCGTCTTCGGCGCGAGCCTCGACCGGCTGGCGAGCACGCCCGCTCTGTTCGGAGTCGGATGGGATGTCGCGGTCGACGACAACCGCGCCGAGCGTCCCGACCCCGATCGACCGTGCAGCGGCTTGCTCGGGACGCGCGTCGAGCACCAGCCCGGCGTCGACACGGTCGCCGGAATCTGCAACCTGATCGTGGAAGTCGAGGGGCACCCGATCAGCGCCTTCGGCTACATGTCGATGCGAGGCTCGATCGAGCCAACGGTCCTCAAGGGCCGAGCCCCCCGCGCCGCGGACGAGATCGCGCTCGGCAGCGCGACCTTCCACACCGTGGGGCGTCGGATCGGTGAGAAGGTGCGCGTCGAGGGGCCGGGCGGCACGGCGCCGTTCGACATCGTCGGTCGGGTCGTTCTTCCGTCCCTCGGCGACGCGCAAGCAGTCGCCGACGGTGCGGTTCTCACGGGCGCCGGCCTCGACCGCCTCGACGACCCGGTGGCAGAGCTCAGCCACGGGTGGGTCGTCGCGACCATCGCCGACCATGCCGACCCGCGCGTGCTCGAAGGACGGCTGGCGCGGCTACCCGACGTCGGTGATCCGGAGACCATCGGTGTCGAGACTCCTCGGCTTCCCCTCGAGGTGCGACGTCTCCGACAGGTCAACGACCTGCCGTTCTTTCTCGCCGGCTTCCTCGCTCTGCTCGGCGCAGCCGCGATCGGCTACACGGTCGTGACCTCCATCTGGCGCCGGCAGGGCGAGCTCGCCGTGCTCAAGACCCTCGGCTTCACGCGGCGCCAGGTCGCGGCCGCGGTCGTGTGGCAGGCGACGACGATCGCGTGCGTCGGGATCGCGCTCGGCATCCCATTGGGCGTCGTCGTCGGTCGACGTACCTGGCGCGCGGTGTCCGACAACACTGGTATCGCGTTCTCGCCCGAGGTGTCGCTCGTCCTCCTCCTCGGCGCGGCACTGGCCATGCTGGTGTTCGCGAACGTGGTGGCGAGCATTGCCGGACGCACAGCCGCACGCGTGTCCCCGGCGACGATCCTCAGGACCGAATAGCTCAAGCCACGCGATCCTCGACCATTTCGCGAGACGGTCATTGGGGCTCGACGCGTCCGAGCGGGGAGTTGTTGACACGGGCGCGGCGGTGGACGCATAGCGGGCATGATCGGCGCGGCTTGCGGAGCTAGCGCTGGAGTGAGCCCCACCCTGATCGTGGAGGCCTGCCGGTCCGACCGGGCCTTCCTTGCGCTCCCGTGTGGGTACTAGAAACCCACAACAGGCCTGCCGCTGACCACGGAACCGTTATGCCTGGTCAGCGGGCTGACGGGGACCATCCAACGTCAGGGTTTGGCACTCCGCCGCTCCGCCGAGATCGGCTGCGTAGCGGTCCGTCCTCGGTCGTTCGTGACCACGGCGTGACCGAGTCGCAACCCGCGACGACGGATTCATTATCGGCGACGTCGAGGGCGAACAGGGGGTCGACTGGCAGCAGGTGGAGCGGGTGCTGCACACGGCGAGGTCGCGGGCACCAGGGGTCGACCCTGGGCGCCGTGCCCGGTAGCGCGGGGTCGCTGGCGAGTGTCGGGGGCGCCGCTGCGATGTCGGCGGGCCGGGATCCCGCCACCGCCCCTATCGGCAGATCCGGCACGCTTCAGGTTCCGCCCGAACTTGTCGAGAACACGGTCAGGGCCGTGGGCCCGAGCCCACCAGCTCGAGCCCACCAGGTGGAGACGAGATGCCCATTTCAGGCGAGGGCGCAGCATCCGGTCGCCGGGCGGCGGCCCGGCGTGAGCACGGCGCGGCGGCGCTCGAGTTCGCCATCGTGGGCTCGGTCTTCTTCTTCCTCGTGTTCGCGATCGTCGACGGGGGCTTGGCGTTCAACGACTACCTGTCGGTCGGGTACGGCAGCAAGGACGCGGCCCGCCAGGCCGTCGTCGGCACCACCGGCAGCGACAGCAGCTGCACCCTCAACGGCGCCGGAGGCGCCGGTACGCCGACGAAGCAGCTGTTGTGCCTGACCAAGGACCGCGTCGGCCTGGGCCAGGCCGACACCCGGGTCAAGCTGGCGTTCGGGTCGCAGGGCTACGCCGAGGGCGCCGACCTGGCGGTGTGCGTGCAGTACCAGCTGCGGTCCCGCAGCGGCGTGCTCTCCACCGTGTTCGACGACCGGATGGTGACGTCCGAGGCGCAGATGCGCATCGAGGACCTCGCCAGCAGCGCCTTGCAGGCCACCGAGGAGACGCCGCTGCCGGGGGGTGACTGGTCGTGGTGCGAAGTCTCGTGACCCGGCGGCTCCGCCCCGTCGTCGCACGGGCGGGTCGCGAGGACGGCGCGGTCGCCGTGCTGGTGGCGGTCATGTCGGTGTTGCTCTTCGCCTCCGCCGCGCTGGTCATCGACCTGGGCAACGGCCGGGCCCTGAGGCGCAAGGCCCAGACCGCCGTCGACGCGGCGGCGTTCGCGGGAGTCCGCTCGCTCGCCGATAACCCCGCCGGCGTGGCGGGCAGCTACGTGACCGCGAACGGCTTCGGCTCGAGCACCGTGAACATCCCACCGGCGTCGGGAAGCCGCTCGGGTGACCCGACCTGTGTCGAGGTGATCGCCCACGAGGACGTCGACACCCTGTTCGCAGGGGTCCTCGGGTTCGACTCCATCACTGTTCGCGCCCGGGCGGTGGCGTGCGCGAGCCAGGGCAGCGGTGGCGGCGTGGCCATCTTCGCCAACTCGCCCACCTGCCACAAGGCCATCGAGTGGTCGGGCAGCACCACCCACGTCACCGGCGGAGTGCATACCAACAACGACCTCCACGTCGGCGGCCAGACCAACGTCGTGCGGGGCCCGACCACGTACCTCACCAACATCCAGGCGCCCCCCGACAAGGTGGACTTCAACCCGGTGCCCGTGCAGCTGACCAGTACCAAGCCCTACCCGGTCGATTTCGAGATCCCCGACTTCGCGCCCGGCGGCGCCAAGGCCGCCCTGGCGACCGCCCAGGGCCGCTACCACGATGCCGGCAACGCCAAGATCGACAAGGGCTGGCTCGAGAGCCGAGGCCTGTTCAACAACGGGACCGGGGTGCTCGCCCCCGGGCTGTACTACACGACGAACGACATCGACCTGAGCGCGAGCCAGGTCCACGGCACCGGCGTCACCTTCGTCGCCGGGGGCCCGATCTCCTTCAGCGGGTCCCAGCAGGAGCTCTCCCCCTGGGACCCCGAAGGGCTCCTGGCCTTCTCGAACCACGAGAAGCCGGGGTCGAGCCACTGCAACGAGGCCGGCGTGCGGCTGAACGGCAGCAGCCATGAGTGGACCGGCATCGTCTTCGCCCCCCGGTCGCTCATCGAGATGTCGGGCTCGAGCAACACGACGTTCCACGGCAGCCTCATCGCCAACACCGTGAAGCTCAACGGGTCCACCCTCAACATCACCTACAACGACGACTTCGGTGCCGGCGTACCCACCTACAAGCTCGTCGAGTAGTGCCCGAGCCATACCGGTGTGAATCTTCGGGTCGATGGTGAGCGTGTGGATGCCTCAAGATCGACAAGGCCTTCATCGACGGCATTACGACACGACGAAGCCGCCAGCCTCATACAAGCAATTCTGCGGGTCGCTCGCATGTTCCACCTCGTAACGATCGCCGAAGGTGTCGAGCAGCCCGAACAACTGAAGCGACTCCAAGAACTCGGATGCCACCAGATCGAAGGCTTCTGCTTCTCGCGACCGATACCCCGAAACGACGTCGCCAGCCGAGCTGTCCATGGCTCAGGCCTCTTGAGCCTCCCCGGATTCGCGTAGTCCCCGCGCCTCGGGCGCTTGCTTCGTGGCGCCCGACGGGTGCGGATTGATCGTGGGTGGGGTGCTGCTGGTTGCTACGCCCCAGGCGGTTGCGCCCGCGCCGCGGTCACGGTGACCCCGGACGATCAGCTGTGGGTCGACGTCGGTGTCCATCGCAGGGCGGCAACGGCCCCGCCGGAGAGGCCGTCGCAGCCGACGCACGTGGCGCCGAACGACGGATGGCGCCTCCGGATCGCTCCTCCAGGGGATGACCGCTCGCGCTCTTGGTGAATCGCGCACATCCCTGATCCAACCCACCGATCTCTCTTCTGGTGGCCTCTAGCGCGAGCCTCGGAGCCTGTGCGGGCCTCGACGAGCACGGCCGGCGCAGGTGCGCGTCCTTCCCGCAGCCTCGGCCAGGCGACCTGCTCTATGCGACGGGTCGCATTTGACGTCGTGTGCGGCTCGACCGACGCCGCGCCGCCTGTGCCTCGAGCGCCGCGGTCACCTCTACCGGCGGTGTGACTTGCCCCATGTGGAAGCCCTGCACGTAGTCGCATTTGATCGACCGGAGGAAGTCGGCCTGGTCTTGGGTCTCGACCCACTCGGCGACGGTCTTCAGGCCGATGGTGTGCGCCATCCCGACGATGCTCTGGACGAGCCGCGCTGCGATCGGGTCGTCGGTGACGCGGGTGATGAAGGACCCGTCGATTTTGAGGAGGTCGACCGGTAGGGCGTGCACGTAGGCCAGCGACGAGTAGCCGGTTCCGAAGTCGTCGATCGCGAGGTGCACGCCGAGCGCTTGGAGCGCGGTCAGGCGCTCTCGGGTCTGTGCGATGTCGTCCATCGCGGCGGTCTCGGTGATCTCGAGACAGATGCGATCGGGCTCGACTCCTGTGCGCGCGAGGCAGTTGCTGATCCGCTCGACGAGACCGTGGTCGACGAGTTCGCGCGCCGACAGATTGATGAACGCAAGGAATGACGGGTCGCCCGCCAGCGGCTCCCACTACGCGACGCGTTCGCATACTTCGGTGAAGATCCAGTCACCGAGCTCGTGGATCAGCCCGGTCTCTTCGGCGGCGTCGATGAAGTGCGCGGCGCTGATTAGCCCCTGGCGGGGGTGATGCCAGCGCAGCAGTGCCTCGGCGCCGATGATTCGGGTGCGCCGTCCGCGGATGTCGACGATCGGCTGGTAGTGCACCTCGAGCTCGCCCGCCGCGAGTGCGTGCCGCAGCGCCTGCTCCGTACGCACGACCTGCAGCGTGCGGATCCGGCGGGTGGCCGGTTCGCGCACCAAGAGCGCGATGACCTCGCCGATGAGCAGGAAGAAGGCGCCCCGGGTCGTCCAGTCCGTCAGTCGTTGGGGGGAGAGAAGCGGTCCGGCGAGGAACGTGGAGGCAATCGCGGTTCCCGCAGCGCCCAGGGGCCCGAAGCGGATCGCAGCGAACACGATCGGGACGTAAAACCAGTGCGGCGGCACGACGTCCGCCCCGCCGACCGCCGTCGCGGCAAGCCAGCTCGCCACGATGAGAACAACCAGTACCGTGAGCGCGCTCGTCGCCGACAGGCTGGCCGTGACGCCGGCGACGCGCCCGCTGGCGCGCTGCCCCCAGCCGAGCCCCGAGTGCAGCTGCGGGCGCGTCTCGACGACCGGTACCAGTCCCAATCGCGACGAGGGGCGCCACCGCAACGGCATACCAGCGGTTTCGACCACTCCCCGTGGGAGCTTGAGCGCCACCGTGCCCGGCAGTGGCTCCCTGAGCCACGTTCGGGCCTCCGACGCCCACGGTCTTGCCGTGGGCAACCGCTTTGGCTTGGGCCACTGGGGGCTTCTTCATGATCCCGTGTGTGCGCCAAAAACCCACAACAGGATGATGGAGCCCCGTCCGCCACCTCACGGCAGGTGCCCGGAGAACCGGGGGAGGCTCAGAAGCGGATACGGGCAGAGATGACAGATGAGAGCATTCTCATTCTCGTCTCATGAGGCTGAGCAGCCTGGACGGGACGATGCGGTGTGGGATGACGGCGAGGCGGGTTCTGGTGGTGGCTGCGGCGGCGGCGGGACTGACGCTGGGCGGCATCGTGTTGGCCCGAGCACTCGATGGCCCCGAACGGCGGGACGTCCCGGTGATCGAGATCGAGTCGCCGTCGACCTCGGCCCCGCCCGGGTCGGGCGAGTCACCGTCGCCGCAGGAGCCGCCGCCATCACGACGGCCGCCGGCGCCAGCACCCACGGACCCGGCGCCAGCACCCACGGACCCGGCTCCTGCCCCGGCTCCGGCGCCTCCTCCGCCAGCTCCTCCACCGCCTCCTCCCGCTGACGATGATCCCGATGACGATCCCGGCGGAGACGATGACGGCTGAGGCGCCGAGGCGCTCGCGGTTGCGCCTGCGGGTGGGTGGTGCGCGGCTGCGGATTCTGGGTTGGTACGTGGTGTTGTTGGTGGCTGCGACGGTGGGGTCGGTGCTGCTGTTGCGCGAGGTGCTCATCCACCAGCTCGACGACGAGGTCGAGGTGTCGCTCACCCAGGAGACAGAAGAGCTGCGGGCGCTGTCGGGTGGCCGGAACCCCGAGACGGGTCAGCCCTTCGGCGAGGACGTAGCTGCGGTCTTCGACACCTTCCTTGACCGCAACCTCCCCCATGAAGGCGAGGCGCTGTTCACGTTCGTCGAGGGCCGGCCGTACCGGGCCAGCTTCGGCGCGCCCTACCGCCTCGACGCGGAGCGTGACCTCGTGCGGCGCTGGACAAGCCTGCGGTCGGTGGAGCGGGGCGAGGTCGACACTCCTGCGGGGCCGGCCCGCTACCTCGCCGTGCCGCTACGCTTTGGTGACACCACTCGGGGCGTCTTCGTGGTCGCCAACTTCGTGGCCGGTGAACGCTCCGAGGTCGACCACGCGATTCGGGTCGCCGCGGTCGTGGCGGTCTCGGTGCTGCTGGTGGCTTCACTGATCGCGTGGTTGGTCGCGGGACGGGTGCTGGCGCCGGTGCGCGCCCTCACCGACGCGACCCGTTCGATCACCGAGACCGATCTGACGCGGCGACTGCCGGTGCGGGGGGGCGACGAGATCGCCGAGCTCACCGCCACCTTCAACAGCATGGTCGAGCGGCTCGAGGCCGCATTCGCGACCCAGCGCGCCTTCGTTGACGACGCCGGGCACGAGCTCCGCACGCCGATCACCATCATCCGGGGTCACCTCGAGCTGATGGGCGACGACCCCGAGGACCGCCGCCAGACCCTCGAGCTGGTGACCGACGAACTCGACCGGATGAGCCGCATGGTCGACGACCTCGCGCTGCTGGCCAAGGCGGAGCGGCCGGGGTTCCTCGAACCCGAGCCCGTCGACGTCGCCGCGTTCACCCGCGCGCTCCACGACAAGGTCACGAGCCTGGCGGGCCGCGACTGGCGCCTCGAGCAAACGGCGGCGGTGACGGTGATGGCCGACCGTCAGCGCCTCACCCAAGCCCTCACCAACCTCGCCCAGAACGCCACCCAGCACACCGACGCTGGTGACATCATCGGAATCGGATCAGCGGTGAGCCGCGACGAGCTCCGGATCTGGGTACGAGACACCGGTTCGGGCATCGATCCCGCCGACCAGCAACGCATCTTCGAGCGATTCACCCGTGCGACCAACGGCCGACGGCGCTCCGACGGCGCAGGCCTCGGCCTCGCCATCGTGCGCGCGATCGCCGATGCCCACGGGGGACGGGTCGAGCTCTACAGCCGCGTCGGAGCGGGCGCGACCTTCACGCTTGTCGTTCCCCGCCACACCGAAGCGAGGCCGGAGCAATGGCGCGCATCCTGATCGCTGAGGACGAGCCCCGAATCGCGTCGTTTCTCGACAAGGGTCTCCGGGCGAACGGGTTCACCACGATCATCGTCGAGGACGGCCCCACCGCCGCTGCCGTCGCCCGCGACCACGACTTCGACCTGGTCGTCTTGGACCTCGGGCTCCCGGGCCGCGATGGGCTCGGCGTCCTTGCTGAGCTGCGCCGCCGCGGCGAACACCTCCCGGTGATCATCCTCACCGCCCGAGACGGACCAGAGCACACCGTGGCGGGCTTCGAGCGTGGAGCCGACGACTACATCACCAAACCGTTCACCTTCGAAGAGCTGCTCGCACGTGTCCGGGCTCGGCTCCGCCACGGCCCGGAAACCGAGCCTACGGTGCTCGAGGCCGGTGAGATCCGCCTCGACCTGCGGACCCGCCGCGCCCATGTCGGCAAGCATGTCGTCGAGCTCACCGCACGAGAGTTCGCGCTCACCGAGACCTTCCTACGCCATCCCGACCAGGTACTCAGCCGCGAGCAGCTCCTGAGCCACGTCTGGGGCTACGACTTCGAACCCGACTCCAACGTCGTCGATGTCTACGTGCGCTACCTCCGCAAGAAACTCGGTGATGGCGTCATCGAGACGGTACGCGGCATGGGATACCGGCTGCGGGTGCGGCCCAGCGCATGAGATGTGTGGGTGCGATACCGCCGAGCGTCGATGAGCGAATCCTCAGCCCCATCTCACGTCTCGCTCATCGGGAAGGGCCACCGTGAGCACCGTCCTACCAGCCAGTCAAGGGAACCGCCATGAGAACACCATCCCGGCTGAGGCCCATCATCGTCCTCATAGCGGTCCTGGCGGTCATCGCGGCTGCAGGCGCGATGGCCTTCAGCGACACCGGTGACGACGACTCCGAGGTAATCCCCGCCGTCCGGCTAGGCGACGATCTCGACGATGGCGACGGACTTCGCAACCGCGACCTCGGTGGGCGCTTGGACGGTGACGGCGACGACGGCACGGCGCCGATCATCGAGCCCACGCCTCCACCTCCTCCGCCCCCGCCGCTGCCTCCGCCTCTCCCGGCGACCTCCAGGGACGACGACGTCGGCGGCGATGACGACGTCGGCGGAGACGACGACCTCAGCGGGGACGACGACGCTGGCGGCGATGACGGCGTCGGCGGCGGCGACTGAGCACTTCCCGGCCGGGGCCAGCTACCGAGGCGCTGGCTCCGGCTAGCTGCTCCACCGCCGCTTCGAGCTCCGCGCGATCGACCCGGCCGCCAACACCGATCCGACACGGCACGCGGCGTGGCCTGCGGGTGTGTCGAGCGGAATGATCAAGGCACACGATGCGGTCACAGTGACCGGTCACCGTGGCGCCGAACCGTCGTGTCACCCTGGAGATCACACCGCAGAGCACTCGCTTCGTGTTGTCCTCGAGCAACCCGCTCCCTGGAGGTTCCACGAACCGGATCCAGCGCGCCCGCGCTTGTTGTCAAGAGGCGAACTCCACGGTCGCAGCAGCGACATCTCGCGCCTGCTCGGGAGGCAGATGAGAGACGTCTCATGCGCGTTCAATGAACCCGTAATGACCAGCCGATGAACTGAGGGGGATGCACGCCACAGCGTCCCCGCCGACGCCGCGAGGGAACCGGGCCTCGACGAAGGGCAGGCGCATCGTCATTCTCACGGAGCGCCGCTACCGCTCTCACGCCCAGCCGGCGGGGCTCGCCCGGGCACTGGTCGAGTTGGGACACGACGTGGCCGTGCTCGAGCCGGAGTCGCATGCCTTCGACGTCGCGGATTCGCGGTGGCTGACCGGCGTGGGAATGGTGGTCGCCCGCGGGCGCAGCCTCCCGGTGCTCGCGGCGCTCTCCCAGGCCGAGGCGCACAGCGTGGCGACCATCAACTGCCGGCGGGGGGTCGCTCTGGTGCACAACAAGGTCGACCTCGCCGTCGCTCTGGCAGCAGCACAGGTGCCTACTCCCCAGACGTTCGCCGGCGCGCCGGCCCTGCTCGCCGCGTCCGTTCCCACCCGCGCCTATCCGCTGATTCTCAAGCCCACTCATGGCGACAACGGCACGGGGCTGCGTCTAGTCGATGACCCAGACGAGTTACGAAGCCTGGAGTGGCCTGAGCCGGTCGCCCTCGCGCAGCCGTTCATTCCTAATGACGGCTATGACCTGAAGCTCTACGCAATCGGCGACTATCTGTTCGCGGTTCGGAAGGCGTCGCCGCTCCTCGCTGCTCCGGATCGCAGCCCCCAGCTCGTCCCCCTGAGCGCGGAGCTGGCGGCGTTGGGACGCCGCTTCCGGGTGCAGTTCGACCTGGAGCTGTTCGGGGTCGACTGTCTCGTCACACCGAGCGGCCTCGTGGTGATCGAGGTCAACGACTTCCCGAACTACAGCGGCGTGCCGCAGGCCGACCGGACCCTCGCCGAACTGGTGCACCAGTCCGTGGCTGCGAGGAGCCCGCGGTGAGGATCGCCTTCCTGATGGTGGCGCACCCCCCCAGCCGTGTGAGCCCCATCATGCCCGCGGTGGTCCAGCTCCTGCGCGACTGGGGCGTCGAGGTCGCCGTCGTCTACCCCGAAGAGGAACGGGTCGACCTGGGGGCCGTGCGAGTGGAACACGACCTCTACGTCCTGAAGTCGGGCACGGAGCTGGCCCTGAGCGTCGCGGGGGTGCTCGACGCGCTCGGCGCCGTCATCATCAACCCGTACCAGGTGAGCGTCCGCTGTCGCGACAAGATCGTCGCCACCCGGATCCTGCAGGACGCGGGCATCCCCGTTCCTGACACGTACGTCGCCGGTCGCCCCGGCGAGCTCGCATCCCTCCTCGAGGACGGCCCGCTGGTCATCAAGCCCTACCGAGGCTCGCAGGGTCGTGGTGTGCGAGTGATCTGGGACGCCGACGAGCTCCACGACGGTGTGACCACCGACGGTCCTCTGCTGGCGCAGCGCTACCACCAGCCAGTGGGACCCGACTGCAAGGTCTACTGCATCGGCGGCCAGCTGTTCGGCGTGAAGCGGGTCTGGCCGGCGCGCACCTACCGGGAGAAGCTCGGCGAGCCGTTCACCATCACAGCCGAGATCCGCGATATAGCCGTGCGAGCCGGCGCTGCGTTCGGCCTCGGACTGTTCGGGTTCGACGTCATCATGGCGGCCAGTCGGCCCTACGTCGTGGACATCTCCGCCTTCCCCGGCTTCAAGGGCGTACCCGACGCGCCCCTCCGTCTCGCCGATTACATCTACACCGCGGCCGAGCGAGCAGCAGCGGGGCGCCCACTTGTCGCCACCGGAGCCCCAGCGTGAAGGCAGTCGTGATCGGGCCCGGTCGCATCGGCTGCGGGTTCGTCGGCCAGCTGCTCCGGTCCGCCAATCACGAGGTCGTGTTCGTGGGGCGGGGGCCCGTCGTAGATCTCCTGGGGCGACGCCGCCGCTACCGGGTGCGGCTGATCGATGGGACCGCGGTCGAGGAGATCGGCGTCGACGGTGTCGACGCCGTCAACGTGGACGACACGCACGCGGTCCTGGACCACCTGGCGTCCGCGCAGCTCGTCGCCACCGCGGTCGGCGCCGGCAACCTTTCCCGGGTCACGCCCCTCCTGGCGATGGGGATTGCCCGCGCTCGCCAACCCACCAACGTCATCGCGTTCGAGAACCTCTCCCGGGCGGGCACCTGGCTGCGCGGGCAGGTGGCGCGGCACCTGCCGGTCGGCTTCCCGCTCGACGAGCACGGCTTCTCGGGCGCGGTGGTCAGCCGCGCGGTCTCCCATCGGCTCTGGCCGCGCGGGCCGAGCGAGTCGCTCGTGTTAGTGGGGGATCGGCCCTGCACCTTCCACGTTGACCGGGCCGCCCTGCGGGAACCGCTCCCCGCCCTTGCCGGGATGATCGCCACCGGCGCCTACCAAGCGTGGGAGCGGCGCAAGCGCTGCATGTACAGCGCCGGCCATGCCGCCACCGCCTACCTCGGCTCCCTGAAGGGTTACCACTACATCCACACCGCCATCCGGGATCCCGAGATCCGCTCGGCGGTTCGCGTCGCCATGGCGGAGGGGCAGCGGGGCTTGCGGGCCCGGTACGGGCCCGGAGTCGCGGGGGACGAGACCGACCTCGACGCGATCCTGGCGCGCTTCGACAATGCCGCCCTCAGCGATCCCATCGCACGCGTCGGCCGTGACCCGCGTCGCAAGCTCCACGCCGACGACCGCCTCGTCGGCGCCGCTCGCCTCGCCGCCGATGGCGGTACGCGCCCCGAGATGCTGGCCCTGGCGATCACGGCTGCGCTCTGCTTCGACGACCCATGCGACCCCGGAGCCGCCGAGCTCCACAGCGAGATCGAGCGCCTGGGGATCGCCCCGGTGCTCCGCTCGGTGTGCGGCCTCCGGCCCGACCGCGGCGTGGGTCGGGTCGTGGCCGAGCAGTGGCGGGCGTTGGCGCCCGGATGGGGGGAGGGCAACCTGCTACTCAGCCTGCGATCCCGCATGTGGGCCGTGCAGGCCGCGGCCTCCTGATGCGGCTCCGCTTCCTGCTGGCGCGGCGCGTCCCTCCCGTACCGAGCCCGGTCCTGGTCGACGTCACCCAGCGGCTCGTCGCACGAGGCTTCGACGTGACCGGCACGATCCCCGAAGAGGCCCTGGTGCGTGCCGACACCCTCGAGCCCGACGCCGACCTCTACCTACTCAAGTCGCACACCGAGTTGGCCCTGAGCCTCGCCGGTGTGCTCCACGAACGGGGCGCCCGCCTCCTGAACCCCTACGAGAGCTGCGTCCTCGCCCAGGACAAGGTCACCGCCTGCCGGGCCCTGCGAGCCGCGGGCGTGCCCGTGCCCCGGACCTTCGTCGCCGCGGATGCCGCCCGGGCTGTGTGCCTGCTCGGCGACGGACCCCTGGTGGTCAAGCCGCACCGGGGCCACCGCGGCGCCGGGGTGGTGGTCATCCGCGACGAGCGCGACCTGCGTGGACTTGTCGGCGCCACCGGCCCGCTGGTGGTTCAGGACCAGGTACCTGGCCCCGGCGAAGACCTGAAGGTCTACACCGTCGGCGAGCGGGTGTTCGCCGTGCGCAAACCCTTCTCCCCAAACAGCTTCACGAAGTTCGGACGGCCCTGCCCCGTCACCCCTGAGGTACGCGATCTCGCCCTGCGGAGCGGAAATGCTCTCGGGCTCGGTCTCTTCGGTCTCGACGTCATCGAGAGCCGGACGGGGCCCGTGGTCGTCGACGTCAATTACTTCCCGGGATACAAAGGGGTCCCCGAGGTAGCGCCGCTCATCTCGGACTACATCGAGGCCTACGCGCTCGGCCGCCACTCCCTCGCGCTGGCAGCGACACCGCACCCGGTGGACCCATGAGCAGGGCCCGCTACCTCCCCCGGCGGGCCCTGTGGCCCATCGTCGCCGAGGGCTTTCTGTCACGCCTCAGCTTCGGGATCATCAGCTTCGCGCTCCCCCTCTTCGCCCACCGGCTGGGCATGAGCCTCGGCGAAATCGGGCTGCTCCTGTCGCTCAACCTCGCGGTCGCCATCGCGCTCAAGATCCCGTTCGGATGGCTGGCCGACCGCATCGGCCTCAAGTCGGCGTTCACCGCCGCCATCGCCCTCCGCAGCATCGTGTCCCTGCTGCTCGTGGTCGCCTCGGCGCCGTGGCAGCTCTACGCCATCCGGACGCTGCACGGGGTCTCGATCGCGCTGCGCGACCCGCCGACCAACGCCCTCATCGCCGAGATCGGCGGCAAGAAGACGGTGGCCTCGTCGTTCGCGTGGTACCAGACCGCCAAGACCCTGGCGGGCTCCCTCGGCCGCGGTGCCACCGGCGTGCTCCTCACCGTCAGCGGGTCACGCTTCAGCCTCGTGTTCGGCATCGCGTTCGCGCTCTCGGCGCTCCCACTCCTCGCTGCCACTCGAGTGCACGAGCCAGCGCCACCAGCTATGCGCGGGCCCGCGCCGCCCGCGCCTGACCAGGAGCCAGAACCCCCGGCGCCGCGGCAACGCCTGTTCCGGTACGCGAGCCTCGGGTTCCTGGTCACCGGAACCGCGTACCTGGTCGCCAGCCTGTTTCCGATCCTGGCGGTCGAGTACGCCGAACTCAGCGAAGCCGCCGCCGGGTCCCTCTATATCCTCGCCGCGGTGCTGTCGCTGTCGGGTCCCCTCTGGGGCTGGCTGTCCGACCACGTCAGCCGACCGCTCGTACTGGCCATCCGCAGCGTCGGCAACGTCGGCTCCTCGCTCCTGTACCTCGTCGCCCCCGGCCTGATCGGGTTCGCCACCGGCAAGGCCCTCGACGACCTCGGCAAGGCCGCCTTCCGGCCCGCCTGGGGCGCGGTCATGGCCGACGTTGCGTCGGACGACCCCCACCACCGCGCCCGCGCCATGGGCGCGCTCTCGGCGAGCGAGGACGCCGGCGAAGTAGCCGGGCCCATCGTCGGCGGGCTGTTATGGGCAACAGGGGGCGTCGCCGCGCTACTACTGGCACGGATCGCGCTGGCGGTCGCAACCGAGACCTACGCGGTGCTCCTCACCCGCTCAACCGACCGCCGGCCGATCAAGCAGAAGCGCCCGCACGCGCTCACGGGCCACCCGATGCACGACGATCACCACGAACAGCTTGACGCGAGCACCGGCGCACCAGGGCGCTAACGCGGCGACACACACTCCGATGAGCTCGCTGCACACGCGCGCCCGAACTCGGTGGAACGTAAAACTGAACCGCCCCGAGGGTCTCCTGGAGGCTCGGCTGGTTGGCTCCTTCATGATCCCGTGTGGTTACCAAAAACCCACAACAGCCCAACCGACACCGGGTCTGCCGCGGGTTGGGTTGACATTTCTTGTGTGGGTCGCGTGCCCACGGAGAGGATGTCGCCATGCCCAAGACGTTCCCGCCTGAGTTCACGCGCGATGTCGTCACGGTCGCTCGGCGTGGCGATCTGACGATCGCCGAGGTCGCGGCCGATTTCGACATCTCACCGGAGTCGGTGCGTCGGTGGATGCGCCAAGCCGACATCGACGACGGGATCCGCGACGGCCTGACGACCGCAGAGCAGGCCGAGGTCGTGGTGTTGCGTCGCGACAAGCGTCGTCTCGAGATGGAGAACGAGATCCTGCGCCGCGCGGCTGCGTACTTCGCCAAGGATGCGCTCCCTAAATGATGTTCCCGTTGGTCCGTGACCTGGCCGCCGAGGGGTTCCCGGTGCGGTTGACCTGCGGGGTGCTCGGCTTCAGCGTCCAGGCGTTCTACAAGTGGCGGGCCCGCCCGGTCTCGGATCGGGACTGGGTGGATGCGCAGGTCACGAACGCGATCGTCGACGTCCATGCCGATGATCCGGAGTTCGGGTATCGGTTCATCGCTGATGAGCTCGAACGAGCCGGGCACCGCACGAACGAACGGCGGGTGTGGCGGCTGTGTCGCCAGCAGCGGGTCTGGTCGACCACCACCAAGCAGGGCCGCAGGGGCTCGGGGAAGACACCTGGGCCCGCGGTGCACGACGACCTCGTCCGGCGTGTGTTCCGCGCGGATCGCGTCGACGAAGTGTGGTTGACCGACATCACCGAGCACCCGACGTTCGAGGGCAAGGTCTACGTCTGTGCGATCAAGGACGTCTGCTCGAATCGGATCGTCGGCTACGCGATCGATGAACGGATGACCGCCCAGCTCGCCGTGCACGCCCTTCGGTCCGCGATCGCGCGCCGGCGACCCAACGGCACGGTCGTGGTCCACTCGGACCGCGGTGCGCAGTTCCGATCCCGGGCGTTCCGAGCCGTGCTCGCCGCCGCGGAACTGACCGGCTCGATGGGCCGGGTCGCCGCCGCCGGTGACAACGCCGCCATGGAATCGTTCTTCTCGCTGCTCCAGAGGAACGTCCTCGACCGGCGCCGTTGGAGAACCCGCGACGAGCTGCGCTACGCGATCATCGCCTGGATCGAGCACACCTACAACCGCCGTCGCCGTCAACGCGCGCTCGGCAAGCTCACCCCGATCGAATACGAACTCGCCTTCGCCAGCGAGGAGGCGCTGGCAGCATGATCAGTCACAACCACCGTCAACCAAACCCGCGGCAGACCCCAGTGGAATGGCTCGACCGCCGGCGCCGCGCGCCAAATCCCTTCGAGAACCTCCTCGGGCGCGTAACAGCTTGTCACCGCGTCGCAGTGGCGTCACTTGGTGTCGCGGACGGAGCGCGGACACCGAACGTGATCGGCATAGCAGGCGTGCACACACAGATCACGAAGGTGCACCTGGACTCGGACACGGTCGGCGCTGGTGGTTGGACGCTGTCCGCGTCGGCGCCCTTAGCAAGCGTTTCGGAGTGCCCGCAACTCGTGCACATTCGGAGATGAACCCAGCTGTCACCGAGGGCGAGACATTCGGGGCGCCCTGTGCGGTCCGGCGTCACGTCCCGGGTCTCGCCTATGTGGGGGCAGGACGCGGCGCGGCTGAGCAGGGGCTGAAACGCGCATCTACGGTTCTTCGCGCAGGCTCACGCTTGAGTTCCGCTGAGCGCTAGCCTGCGCGGTCGCGTGCACGAGTCATGGCTGGCCGTTGGCGCCACCACCGGCATCGCTGTGATCCGCATCCGCTGAGCGCCCTGTGGCAGCAGTCTGGAAATGCCTCAAGGCCCGGCTCGTCGTGTTCGGCATCGTGGGGCGACAGTCACCGGCATTCTGTCGTTAAAGCCGTGAGGGAGAAGACCGCGCGCCTGCGC
>JBOGFI010000164.1:0-3540 GCA_050743365.1 Acidimicrobiia bacterium
CCGCCGAGCTGGCCACGCCCGGCCGCCACGAGGCCGAGGCGGCGTCGGCGCGGGCGCTCACCGACCGGGTGGCGTCGGAGGCGCCGGCGCGGGTGCCGGGCGTCCAGCAGTACGGCGACCCGGCGGAAGGCGTTCCCCACCTCGTGTGCCTCGGGATCGACGGCGTCGAGGCCGAGCCGATCCTGCTCGGGCTCGACCAACGCGGCGTGGCGGTGCACTCGGGCTCGGCGTGCTCGAGCGAGGCACTCGAGCCTTCGCCCATCCTCCAGGCGATGGGCGTCGACGCCGACCGCTCGCTGCGGGTGAGCGTCGGCTGGAGCTCCACCGCTGACGACGTCGACGCCTTCCTCGACGCGTTCCCCGCCGTGGTCGACGGACTGCGCGCGCTTCGGGCAGGCTGACAGCTCATGGCCAGCGTCGTCCTCATCCTCGACTGCAACGACCTCGAGCGCACGGCCGCGTTCTGGGCCGCGGCGCTGCGCTACCAGCCCGAGGGCGCGACCAGCCCGTGGTCGAAGGCGAACACGATGGCGGCGGCACGGTCGCGCAGGTCGAGCTTGGTGAAGATGTGGCCGATGTGGCTCTTCACGGTTGCCTCGCTCACGAACAGCTCCTCGGCGATCTCGGTGTTGCTCGCGCCGCGGCCCATCATGCGCAACACGTCGAGCTCCCGGGGCGTGAGCTGGTCGACGCGTCCGGCCGCGGTGTCGTCGGCGGGCGCGGTCGACCGGTAGGTCGTCAGGACGCGTCCGGTCACCGCGGGGTCGAGCCAGGCTCCACCGTCGGCGACGACCCGGGCGGAGCGAATGATCTCCTCACCAGGGGCGTCCTTGAGCTGGAAGCCGGATGCGCCGGCGCGCAGCGCGGCCGAGAGCACTTCGTCGTCGTCGAAGGTCGTCAGCACGAGCACGGGTGGAGCGTCGTCACTTGCACCGAGACGCCGGGTGGCCTCGGCGCCGTCGACGCGCTTCATGCGCACGTCCATCACGACGACGTCGGGACGGAGCCGCCGGACGGCCTCCTCCACCTCGTCGCCGTCCTCGCACTCCCCCACGATCTCGAACCCCTCGTCGGGGTGGAGGATGCGACGCAACCCGGCGCGCACCAGCTCCTGGTCGTCGACCAGCAGGACCTGGATCAACGTCAGCAGCGGTTCCGGCGAGGCGCGTCAGGGCGGGGGAGCGTCGCCTCGACCAGCCAGCCCTCGCCGTCGGGCCGGGCGTCGAGCGAGCCGCCCAGCGCGGCGGCGCGCTCGCGCATCCCCCGCAGACCGAGGCCTCCGTTGTCGGACGGCACGGACACCTGCCGCCCGTCTTGGTCCGACACGACCAGATGGACGAGGTCGGGATCGACCGCGAGCCGGACCTCGGTGCGGGATGCGGGTGCATGCTTCGCCACGTTGGCCAGCGACTCCTGGGCGATGCGGTACACGCCGAGGCCGAGGGCGGGCGGGAGCCCGGCCGGGTCCCCGCGCACCGAGAGGTCGACGTCGAGGCCGGCCGATCGGAAGCCGGCGACCAGGTCGGGCAGCTCGGCCGCGGTCGGGAGCGGGGCCTCGGTGCCGATGCCATCGGAGCCGAGCACACCAACCGTCCGGCGGATGTCGCCCAGGCTCTCGCGGCCCATCTGCTCGGCATCGCGCAGCGCGGCGACGGCGTCATCACGGTCGCCGCGCTCCAGCGCGAGCCGGGCGCCGGTGAGGTGCAGCATCGTCACCGAGAGGGTGTGGGCGATGACGTCGTGGATCTCCCGGGCGATGCGCTGGCGTTCGTCGGCCGCGGCCTTCTCCACCAGCGTGGCCTGCGACGCTTTCATCTCGAGCAGGAGCCGCAGGTTCATCTGGAGCCCGAACCCGCCCGCCCAACCGAGGGCGATACCCACGACCCAGATGAACGCCCCGTCGTAGCGATCGAACCCCTCCGCGCCGACCATCACCGCCATCGACGCCACCATCACCGCGGTCCCGGCAACGGGGCGCAGGCGCGTCGCCATCTCGGCCGCCAGCAGCACGAGGAAGAACGGGGCGAAGTCGAGCTCGACCGGGTCGAGCACGAGCCCGAGCACTCCGCCCAGCACCACCAGCACGAACAGGGGAACCGGGATCCCCCGACCGGTGAGCAGGTACAGGGTGATGTCGAGCACCCACGGGAGGGCGGCGAGGGCGACGAAGACGGTGGCCCAGCCGGGCGAGGCTATTGCGCCCCGGTCGCTGGCGACGGCGACGCCGAGGATGACCGCCATCACGGCCGCGCCCCCCGGCGCCCACAGCGGGAAGTCGAGCTTCTCGCCGAAGTGCTGGTGCGACTGATGGTGGGCGAGGCGCCGCGGCGGGTGCTGCGAGTGACGGTGCATACCGATTCAGCCTACGGGTGGGCCGGAGCTCCCACATCCGTCCGGGGGCGGATTCGCCCACCCTCCGGAGGTCGGAGGCCGAAATCGGCGTCGCGGGGGATGACCCCACGGCGCCGCTTCCGTACCGTGCCCCGCATGAGCAACCGTCTGCGTAACGAGTACCTGGAGGAGCTGGCGGCGATCCCGCTCCTCAGTGGGCTGTGGCGCCGGGACCTCGAGGCCGTCGCGCGGGTTGCCGACGTCGTGGACGTCGACGCCGGCACGGTGATCCTCCAGCAGGGCACCTATGGCCATCACCTGTTCGTCGTCGCCACCGGGAGCGCCACGCTGGTCGAGGACGGGCGTCCCGCCGCCATGCTGGGACCGGGTGACACGTTCGGGGAGGCGGCCGTGTTCACGGGAGCACCCCACCAGGTGTCCGTCATGGCCGCCACCCGGGCGCGCCTCCTGATCCTGGGCCGGAGCGAGCTCCTACCGCTCCTGCGCGCCGTGCCCGCGCTCGCCGAGAAGCTCCTGCGGGTCCTTGCCCGCCAGGCCGGGAGGGAGGGGCCGGTCGCCGACGACGCACCGGTGGGTATCGTGGAGGTGGATGACGATCCCGGTGCAGCGCCTGAACCACGCCGTTCTCTACGTGCGTGACGCCGCCGCGGCGGCGGCGTTCTACCGGGAGGCGTTCGGGTTCACGGTCGTGAGCGAGTACCCGGGCTTCGCCGTGTTTCTGCGGGCCGCCGGCTCCGACAACCACCACGACCTCGGCCTGTTCTCGGTCGGGCCCGACGCGCCGCGACCCGACCCGGGCCGCGTGGGCCTCTACCACCTGGCGTGGGAGGTGCCCTCGATCCACGACCTCGCCGACGCCCGGGCGACGCTCCGTCAGCACGACGCGTTCACCGGGCAGAGCGACCACGGAGCCACCAAGTCGCTGTACGGCCGCGACCCCGACGGCAACGAGTTCGAGATCATGTGGATGGTGCCCCGCGAGCAGTGGGGCGAGCACGAGCACGAGGCCGGCACCGAGCCCCTCGACCTGGAGGCCGAGCTCGCCCGCTGGGGTTGAGACGCCCGACCCCGACCGCTTCGGACCCGGGCGTTACGACAAGATCGTGTCGTGTCGAGACGCCGCCTCTGGCTCGCGGCCGCGACCGTCGCGGCGGTGGCGGCCGGCGCCGGCGTCGTGGTGGCCGCGGT
>JBOGFI010000165.1:0-6249 GCA_050743365.1 Acidimicrobiia bacterium
GACCGGTGCCGGGGCAGTACCACGCCGGTCGCACCGGCCGCCTCGGCGGCGCGCATCACCGCACCCAGGTTCTGGGGATCGGTCACGCCGTCGAGCGCGACGAGCAACGCGTCCGGTCGGGCGAGGAGGTCATCGAGCTCCGCCATTGCGAGCGGCTCGGCGAGCGCTATGGCTCCCTGCGGTGAGGCGGTGCGCGCACGTTCGGCGAGCTGGGCGCGGTTGAGGCGCCGGATCACCACGCCGGCATCGAGCGCGAGCCGTTCGATGTCATCGGTCCCGTCGCTGGCCAGGTACAGGGTGTGCACCGGTCGCACGCCCGCGGTCAGCAGCTCACGGACCGCCCGCCGCCCCTCGACCTGCTCGCCGCCGACTTCACTGGTCACGCTCGCGCGGCGCGTCATCGGCGCCAGATGGTTCCGGAGGGCGTGTCCTCGAGGGTGATGCCACGGCCCGCGAGCTCGGCGCGGATGCGATCGGCCTCCGCGTAGTCGCCCCGCTCGCGGGCGTCGTCACGCTGCTTCACCCGGGCGTCGATCTCGGCGTCGCCCTCGTCGCCCGACCCGTCGTCGAGGTCGAGGCCGAGAACGCCGGCGAGCTCGCGCACGGTGCCGAGGAGCATGGCGGCCTCGCCCGTCTCGCCCTTGTCGATGGCGGCGTTGGCCCAGCGGACGGCGTCGAAGATCACGGCTACGGCGCCTGGCGTCCCGAAATCGTCGTCCATGTGCGCCCGGAACGACCCGACCGCGGCGTCATCGATCGCGCTGTCGGCGGCGATACCGGCGACGCGTGCCCGGCGCGCCAGGTTGTCGAGCGTCCCGACCGCCCGCTCGGCGCCGGTGAGCTCCGTGGTCCCTAGCTCCATGGGCTTGCGGTAGTGGGTCTGGAGCACGGCGAGGCGGAGGGCGCGCGGACCGTGGGTGTCGAGGGCGTCGGCGAGCGTCGTGAAGTTGCCGAGCGACTTCGCCATCTTCTCGTTCCCCACCATCACCATCCCGTTGTGAACCCAGTAGCGGGCGAAGGGGTGGCCGGCGGCCTCGGCCTGGGCCCGTTCGTTCTCGTGGTGTGGGAATACGAGGTCGTCGCCGCCGCCGTGCAGGTCGAAGCCCTCGCCGAGCAGTCGCAGCGACATGGCCGAGCACTCGATGTGCCAGCCGGGACGGCCCTTCCCCCAGGGCGAGTCCCACGCCGGCTCACCCGGTTTGGCCGCCTTCCAGAGCGCGAAGTCGACGGGGCTGCGCTTTTCGTCCTCCACCTCGACCCGGGTGCCCGCACCCTCGAGGAGATCGGCGAGCCGGCGATGCGAGAGCTCGCCGTAGCGCTCGTATGCCTCGACGTCGAAGTACACGCCGTGGCCCTCGATGACGTAGGCGCGTCCCTCCCGGACGAGCTCGGCAATGAGGTCGAGCATCGGGGCGATGTACTCGGTCGCTCGCGGCAGATGGTCGGGTCGTCGTACGCCCAGACGGTCCATCACGTCCCAATACGCGGCTTCGTACCTCTGCGCGATCTCCGACTCGCTCACACCCTCCCGCTCGGCGCGACGGATGATCTTGTCCTCCACGTCGGTCACGTTGGTCACGAACGTGACGCCGAAGCCGCGCCACTCGAGATAGCGCCGCATCACGTCGAACACCACCGCGGCTCGCCCGTGCCCGACGTGAGGAACCTCGTACACGGTGGGGCCGCACACGTAGATCGACAGCCTTCCCGGCTCGCGGGGGACGACCTCGACCTTCCCGCGCGACAGCGTGTCGTGGACGCGGATCACGGTTCGCTGATCGTAGAGAGCAGCGCCACCGCCCAGGCCGCAATTCCCTCGGCGCGGCCGATCGCCCCGAGACCCTCGGCCCGCTTCGGCTTCACCGCGATCGCGGCGGCAGCGAGAGGAGCCAGCGCGGCCCGCAGGTTGTCGACCATCGCATGGACGTGGGGCGCGAGGCGGGGCTGCTCGGCAGCCACGACGACGTCGACGTTGTCCACTCGCCAGCCCGCCGCCGTGACTCGGGCGCCCACCTCGCGCAGCAGGCCGATGGAGGAGACGCCCCGGTAGCGCTCGTCGGTCGCGGGGAACAGCGTCCCGAGGTCGTCCAGCGCCGCCGCTCCCAGCAGCGCGTCGGCAACGGCATGGGCAACGACGTCCGCGTCGGAGTGGCCGGCGAGGCCCGGCCCGTCGAGCGTGACGCCCCCGAGCACGAGCGGGCCGTCGCCGCCGAAGGGATGCACGTCGAAGCCGAGGCCCACCCGCCTGGTCATGTCACCGCCGTCTCATCACTGGCGTCGAGCAGGGCCGCCGCCACCACCAGGTCGTCGGTAGTGGTCACCTTCAGGTTTCGCGGATCCCCGGGCACGACGACCGTTCTGCCGCCAGCCGCCTCGACGAGGGCGGCGTCGTCGGTGGCGTTGCCGCCGGCACCGTGGGCGGCGCGCAACGCCGCCGCCCGGAATGCCTGGGGCGTCTGGACCGCGACGAGATCGTCGCGAACGACGGTCTCCACGACGCGGTCGCCCTCGACGCGCTTGAGCGTGTCGGGCACGGGCAGGGCGGGCATGGCGGCGTCGAAGCCGGCGCCCACGGCCGCGATCACGGCGTCGAACAGCGCGGGGGCGGCCAGTGGGCGCACCGCGTCGTGCACGACCACGATGTCGGCGTCGTCGGGGACAGCGGCGAGGCCCGCGCGCACGGAGTCGGAGCGGCGGGCGCCGCCGGCAACGGCAGCAGCGACGGGCATGCCGTCCCACTGGGTGCCACGCGGAATCACGACGACGACGGAGTCGCACGCGGCGGCGGTTCTCAGGACTGCCCGGTCGACCACACGCGCGACACCGAGGCGCTCGAACTGCTTGAGGGTGCCGAAGCGCGTCCCCTGTCCCCCGGCGACGACGATGCCCCACACGTGCACCGGGAGCGTGCCTACTTCTTCTTGCGCAGCGCCTCGTCGAGCTTCGCCTCGGCGGCCTCCTCGTCGACGCCGATGGCGAAGGTCAGCTCGGACACGAGGATCTGGCGGGCCTTGGCGAGCATCCGCTTCTCGCCCGCCGAGAGGCCCTTGTCGCTCTCGCGGATCGAGAGGTTCCGGACCACCTCGGCGACCTGGTAGATGTCGCCGCTCTTCAGCTTCTCGACGTGGTTCTTGAACCGCCGCGACCAGTTGGTGGGCATGCGCGCCTCCTTCTTGCGAAGGACGGCGAACACCTCCTCGACCTCCTCGTCGTTGATGACGTCGCGAAGTCCGATCTCCTCGGCGTTGTCGGCGGGCACCATCAACGTCAGGTCGCCGTAGGCGAGGCGCAGCACGAGATAGTCGCGCTTTTCCCCGAAGACGTTCTTCTTCTCCCGCTTCTCGATCGTCGCGGCCCCGTGATGCGGGTATACCACCTTGTCGCCGACGTCGAAGGTCATAACGCTCCTCGCGAGAGGCTGCAGCCGGGAGAACAGCGAGCGCCAATGATACCAAACCCGGCGAAGAGCGCGGTCGAGTCGGCAGCTACGCTGAGCCACCCGACCAGGAGCAGCGAAGGCCGCGCGCGGTGCCCCAACGACGACTCCTCGACACCACCGAGCTGTTCGCCGCCCTGCCCGAGGGCGTGCTGTCGGAGTTGCGGGAGCAGGCCAGTTTGCGGAGCTACGCGCGCAACGAGCTCCTGTTCAGCCAGGGTGACCCGTCCTCCGAGCTGTTCGTGGTACAGAGCGGCCGAATCGCCATCGCGACCAGGGCGAACGACGGACGCGAGTCGGTGGTGGCGGTACTCGAGAGCGGCGGCCTGTTCGGCGAGCTCGGGCTGTTCGACGACGAAGCGCGGTCGGCTGACGCCCGCGCTCTCGTCGACTCGGATGTGGTCGTGCTCGCGTACGCAGCCGTTCGACACGTGCTCGAGCAGCGACCCGAGCTGCTCTGGATCGTCGTCCGGCTGCTCGCTCTGCGGCTGCGGGCCACCGACGAGGCTCTGGCCGACGCCGTGTTCCTCGACGTACCGGCGCGCACCGCCAAGCGCCTCCTCGAGCTGGCCGGCGACGCCGACGAGTTCAAGCTGCCCGTGACCCAGGAGGAGCTTGCCGCCATGGTCGGGGCGTCGCGTGAGCGCGTGAACAAGGCGCTCGCCCTCTTCACCCGACTCGGCTGGCTCGAGATGAAGGGCCGCAGCCGGTACCGGTTCGCCGACCGGCAGGCCCTGACCGATCGGGCGAACCTGTAGGGGTCCGTCGGGGGTTCGCGGGCGCGGTCACACGCCCAGGAAGGCCAGGGCGCGGCGCCAAGCGTCGGCGGCGGCGTCGGGACGATGCGCCGGGCGCTCGGGTGCGTGCACGAAGCCGTGCTCGGCGCCGGCGTAGACGACGATCTCGTGCTCGGGCTTCCCCGCCCACGTCGCCCGCAGCGCCTCGATGTCCTCCGGCGGCGTGTACGAGTCGGCACCGCCGAAGATGGCGAGGGTGGGGCACGCGTCGGCGGCCGTCGCCAGCGGCTCGCCCTGGCCGGGGCCGCGCCACGCCTCGGGCACGCGGATCATCCCATAGAAGGGCACTGCGCGCGCGAAGCGGCCGGTCGCGGCGGCCTTCAGCGTGTACATGCCACCCATGCAGAACCCGAGCACCGACACCGGACCGGTGCCCGGCGGGCGGGTCTCCAGGTACTGGGCGGCGCGCTCGAGGTCGCCGAGTTGCACGGCATCGTCCAGGTCCTTGACCTTGCCCATGCGCGCCGACGGCTCGGGCTCGGCGCGCACCTCGCCGGGCAGGCGCGCGAACGGCTCGGGCGCGCAGACCGCGAACCCGTGGGTGGCGAGCCGCCGGCAGAGGTCGTCGAACAGCGGGCGCACGCCCATGATGTCCGGGTAGAGAACGAGCAGGCCCTTGGGCTCGCCGTCCGGCCAGGCGTGGACAGCCTCGACGGCGGCGCCGTCCCGACCCTCGATCATGACGCGCTCGATGCGCCCGTCCCGCGGTCCCTCCGCCAGCTCCGCCACTACCTCACGGTCGCGCTCGCTGGCGTGCTCACACGTAGCGCTCGAGGATCGAGGTCTCGGCCAGGCGCGACAGGCCCTCCTTGATCGCCCGGGCCCGGGCGTCGCCCACGCCCTCGACCTCGACGAGGTCGCTCACGCCTGCCCGCATGATCTTCTGGAGGTTGGTGAACCGGTCGACGACGTGGTCGGCCACGATCTCGGGGATGCGCGGGATCTTGTGCAACAGCCGGAAGCCGCGCGGCTGGAGCGCCTGGTCGATACCGGCGTCGGACGGCAGACGAAGCACTGACGCCACCTCTCGCAGGTCGAGCAGCGACTCGGTATCGAGCGCGCCGAGGCGGGCCATCACGTCGAGAAGCTGCCAGTCGGGCGACCCCTCGAAGTAGTCCTTGGCGACCAGGCGCCGATCGTCCTCCACGCCGCCCATGAGCTCCTCGAGCTGGAGCAGGACGAGCCGGCCGTCGGCACCGAGCTCGATGACGTAGCCCTCGATCTCCTCGGCGATCCGGCGCACCATCTCCGCCCGCTGGAGCACGGTGGCGACGTCGCGCACGGTGACGAGATCCTCCACCTCGAGCGCAGAGAGGGAGCCGCTCACGGCGTCCAGCCGCGTCTTGTACCGCTCGAGGATCTGGAGGGCCTGGTCGGCACGGGCCAGGACCCGGGGGATGGGCTCCAGGGTCCGCTTGACGCCGGCGCGGTGGATGGCGACCACCGACATGTCCTCGGAGACGGTGATCACCGGGACGTCGATCTGTCGGGCGACCCGCTCGGCCGTGCGGTGGCGCGTGCCGGTCTCGGACGTGGGGATGTCGGGGTCGGGCACCAGGTGGACGTTGGCTCGCGCCACCCGAGATGTGTCGCTCGCCAGGATGATGGCGCCGTCCATCTTCGCCAGCTCGGAGAGTCGCTGGGGCGTGAACTCGGCGTCGAGCAGGAACCCTCCGGAGCAGAGGCCGAGCACCTCGGGTGCGTCGCCGACCACAATGAGCGCGCCCATACGCGCCTGGAGGATGCGGTCGAGGCCCTCGCGAAGCGCCGTTCCCGGTGCGACCAGCCGCAGGGCGGCGAGCATCGCTTGGGTTCGCGGTCGATCGTGCACCGGTTGTGGTCCTTTCGGACTCTCGAACGGTGAGCCCCCCTGCGTTCGAGAGCCGGACAGACGATAGCAAGCCGAACCGCGCCCCGGCCGTGACGCGAGCGGGGGTCAGGCGGCGGACCGCACCTCCCCCGGCGCCGCGAGCCCGGCGGCCAGCGCGCCGGCGAGGTCGGCGACCGGCACCACCG
>JBOGFI010000166.1:0-15046 GCA_050743365.1 Acidimicrobiia bacterium
GGCCCGCACCCTGCCCGCCGCGCTGGCCGGGCTCGACCAGGCGGTGGTCGCCCTCCGCGAGCACCCCGAGTACGCCGGCCTGGAGCTCGACGCCGATGGAGAGGCCGCCTTCGTGGCTGAGGCCGCCGCCCTCGTCGAGCAGTACTTCCGCCTCGAGGACCCGACCACGATCACCCCGATCGGGATCGAGCTGAAGCTCGAGGTCGAGCTGGCCGGCATCCGCCTGCGAGGCGTGATCGACCGCCTCGAGCTCGACGCCGACGGCGAGCTCGTGGTCACCGACTACAAGACCGGGTCGGTGCCTTCCGAGATGCACGAGAACGCCCGCCTCGCCGGTGTCCACATCTACGCGCTGCTCTGCGAGCGGATGCTCGGACGGCGCCCGTCACGGGTGCAGCTCTACTTCCTGTCGAAGCCGGAGGCGATCATCGCCCGCCCCACCGAGCAGTCGGTCGCCGGCGTCGAGCGCAAGACCAACGCGGTGTGGGCGGCCATCGCCCGAGCGTGCGAGCGCGACGACTTCCGGCCCAGTCCCGGCCCGCTGTGCGACTACTGCACGTTCAAGCCGTACTGCCCGGCCTACGGCGGCGATCCCCTCCAGGCCGTCGAGCTGCGCGGCCCCGGCACCGCCGTGCCCGCCGAGCTGCCACTGGCGCCCGCCGCGACCGGCTGACGCCGCCGCCGTGAGCTCGCCGGCGCCCGACCCGAAGCCGGGACGTCGCGTGTCGTGGCGCGAGCAATGGGCGCCGGGCTGGCCGCGCCGCGGCGTGGTCATGGCGCGGGTACGGGCGTTCGACGACCGGGTCGACGCCTGGGTCGAGCGGCACCGCGGCCCTCGTCTCGACCCGCTGTTCTTCGGCCTCTCGAGCGCAGCGGACCACGGGCTGCTGTGGATTGCGCTCGGCGCGATCCGCTCGGCGCGATCCGGCGACCCCGCGCCGGCGCTGCGACTCGCCGCCGCGATGGGTGTCGAGTCGGCGCTCACCAACGGTCCCGTCAAAGCGTGCTTCCGGCGCATCCGTCCGCCTCACGACCCGGCGAGCCCACTCCCCTTCGGCCCACTCCCCTACGGGATGCACCGGCCTCGTACCAGCGCCTTCCCGTCGGGCCACGCCACCTCGGCGTTCACCGCCGCCACGCTCCTCTCGCGGGGCACGAGCGCGGGCCCGCTCTACTTCGGGCTCGCCGCGCTGGTGGCGTCGAGCCGCGTGTACGTGCGGATGCACCACCCGTCTGACGTGCTCGGCGGCGTCGCCCTCGGCCTCGTCTTCGGGCAGGTGCTCACGCGGCTCCTTGGACACCTCGACTAGGGCGGGGCTCCGGGGGGTACCGTGGAGGTCGGCGTCGTTTGCCTGTCCTCGCCCTCGGAGGTTCGCCCGTGCCCCGTGAGATCGCCGTCACCTGGGATTACCGCTGTCCCTTCGCCCGCAACGGCCATGAGGCGGTGATCGCAGCCCTGCGTGACGGCGCCGACCTCGACGTTCGCTTCCTGGCGTTCTCGCTCGACCAAGCCCACGTCGAAGAGGGGGCGACCCCGGTTTGGGAGCGCCCGCTCGAGGAGCGAGGCTCGGGCGTGCTGTCCCTCGAGTGGGGATTGGCCGTGCGCGACTGCTTCGAGGACCGGTTCTTCGACTTCCACCTGGCGACCTTCGCGGCGCGTTTCGACGAGGGCCGCAAGATCGGCCACGAGGACGTGGTGCGCGACGTCGCCGCCGCGGTCGGCCTCGACGTCGACGCGGTCGCGGCCGAGGTCGGCAGCGGCCGTCCGCTGAAGACGCTCGAGGCCGAGCACACCGAGGCCGTCGACCGCTGGGCCGTCTTCGGCGTGCCCACGTTCATCGAGGGCGACGAGGCCGTGTTCATCCGGTTCATGGAACGGGGTCGCGTCGACGACCTCGAGCGCGCCCTCGACCTGATCGGCTGGGACCGCCTCAACGAGTTCAAGCGCACTCGCATCCCCCGGTAGAGGCGCGGCTCATGCGGATGAGCGACGCCGAGGCGGTGATGTGGGCGGTCGAGAAGGATCCAGCCCTCCGCTCCGATTTCATCAACGTCACGGTCCTCGACCGGCCGCCCGACGCAGCTCGGCTGCGCGCCACCGTGGAGACGGCACTCGCCGAGGTCCCCCGGCTCGCCCAGCGGGTGGTGTCGCCGCCGCTGCGGATCGCCCCGCCGGAATGGCGCGACGATCCCACGCTCGACGTCGACTACCACCTGCGCCGGGTCGCGGCGCCAGCGCCCGGCGGGCTGCGGGAGCTGCTCGACCTGGCGGCGACCGTGGCCGCGGCGCCGTTCGACCGGTCCCGTCCACTGTGGGAGTTCACCGTCGTCGAGGGGCTGGAAGGCGGGCGGGCCGCGGTCCTCCAGAAGGTCCACCACACGATCATCGACGGCGTGGGCGGCGTGAAGCTGTCGCTGAGCCTGCTCGACCTCGAGCGCGACCCCGAGGCGGAGCCGACCGAGGTCGGCGAGCCGAGCACGGCGTGCCGAGTCGCCGACGAGGTCGCGCTCGAAGAGGCAGCTGCACGCGACGCCGACCCGATCGATCGCACCACGCCCGTCGACGTGGTGGTCGATGCCGTCCGCTACGCCATCGGGCAAAGGCTCGAACGGGCTCGCCGTCGCCTGGACTCGGCGGGAAGGCTGGTGACCCATCCCGACACACTCCCCCGGGGCGTCGCCGACGCCGTTGGGCTCCTCGGCTCCATCCGCCGGCAGGTGCTCGTGACACAACCGGCCCGATCGCAGCTGCTCAACCGCCGCTCGCTGGGCCGGCGTTTCGAGGCCGTGCAGGAGCCGCTGGCCGAGGCGAAGCGCGCCGCCGAGGGGCTCGGGGGGAGCGTCAACGACCTCTTCGTCACCGCGGTGGCGGGCGCGCTCGGCACCTACCACGAGCGGATGGGGGCGCCGTGCGACGAGCTCCGCATGGCCATGCCGGTGAACCTGCGCGCCGGCGGTGAGGGCGCAGCCGGGAACAACTTCGCGCCGAGCCGCATCCTCGTGCCGACGTCGCCCAAGGACCCGGCGGCCCGGTTCGCTGCCGTGCACGAACGGCTCGCCGGCGTACGCGACGACCCGGGGCTGACCGCGACCTGGTCGATGGCGTCGCTGGTCGCCCCCCTGCCGACGTCGTTGCTGGTCACCCTGGCCCGCTCGCAGGCCCGCACGATCGACTTCGTCGCGTCGAACCTACGCGGCAGCCCCGTGGACCTGTACCTGGCCGGCGCCCGCATCGAGGCGAACTTCCCCATGGGCCCCCGTGCCGGCTGCCCGGTGAACGTCACGCTGCTCAGCTACAAGGACTCACTCGACATGGGCCTCAACCTCGACCCGGCCGCGGTGAGCGACGCGCCCGCGCTCGTGGGGTGCCTCGAGGAGTCGTTCACCGCCCTCCTCGACGCCGCGTGATAGGCCGCGGCAGGAAGGCCTGCCAGCCCGAAGCTCGTCGCCGGAATTGCGCGGGAGCGGCGAGCGACCCGAAGGGCGGCGGCAGGTAACCTGCCGCCGAGCGAGCGCGACCCGGGGTTATGGCGCCGAGCGCCCGACGGGCGGGAGCTCGGCGAAGGCGTCGGCCCACTCATCGAAGCCCGGGTCGAGCCAGGCGCGGTGCGAGCAACCGGCGGCAAGGTCACTCACGTAGACGTGCAGGGTCGGTGCCTCCTCGGCCAGCTCGATCAGCTCGGCGGAGCGGTCGTGCGCGACCGCGGCGGTGAGGAGGTCGACGAACGCGACCGCGGCCAGCACCCGACTCCGGCACGAGGGGCACGCCGACACCGTGGCGGGGTCGAGTCCCCCGGTGAGCTCGAGTAGCAGCGACGCCGCGGCTGAGTCGAGCACGACGCGGCTGCCGTCGTCGTCGACGACGGCGAGGGCCCCGTCCGGGGGACGACGGGCTGGCGCCATGGTCCCGAACCTAGCGCCCTTACCTGGTCGCGCTCGCTCGGGCGCCGGGATACCCGGCGCCCGCCCTCCGGGCCGCTCGCCGCTCCCGCACAATCCTGGCGGCAAGTCACGGGCTGGCAGGCCTTCCCCTCTGGGTCGCGCTCGCTCGGGCGCCGGGATACCCGGCGCCCGCTTAGGGTGGGCGGCCGTGCGGGCGGTGACGGTGGGCGACGGCGGGAGGCTGGAGTGGAGCGAGCGCCCGGACCCCGAGCCGGGCACCGGCGAGGTGCTGGTGGCGGTGCGGGCGGCCGGCGTCAACGGAGCCGACATGCTCCAGCGGCACGGCCTGTACCGGGCCCCGCCGGGCAGCCCGCCCGATGTCCCGGGCCTGGAGCTGGCCGGCGAGGTCGTCGCGACCGGCCCGGCCGCGGAGCGGTTCGGCCCCGGCGGCCGGGTAATGGCGGTGGTCGGCGGGGGTGGCCAGGCGGAGCTGGCCGTCGTCCACGAGCGGGCGGCGCTCCCCGTGCCCGACGGCCTCGCCTGGGAGCAGGCGGGCGGGTTCCCCGAGGTGTTCACCACGGCCCACGACGCGCTGTTCACGCAGTGCGGCCTGGCGATGGGTGAGCACGTCCTCGTACACGGCGCCGCCGGCGGCGTCGGGATCGCGGCCGTGCAGCTCGCAGCGGCCACGGGCGCCCGCGTCACGGCCACGGTGCGCAACCCCGACCTGCGGGCGGGCGTCGAGGCCATCGGCTCGCGTGCTGGGTCGTGCGAGTCGGTCGCGCCCGACGAGTTCACGGAGCTCGGCCCCTTCGACGTGGTACTGGAGCTGGTGGGCGCGCCCAACATGGGCGCCAACCTCGACGCGTTGGCGACGGGCGGCCGGATCGCGGTCATCGGAGTGGGCGCCGGAGCGAACGCGGAAGTCAACCTGCTCGCGCTCATGGGCAAGCGCGGCCGCATCCACGGCTCGACACTGCGGGCCCGCCCGCTGGAGCAGAAGGCCGAGTGCGCGCGGCGGGTGGAAGCGCACGTGCTGCCGCTGCTGCGCGAGGGGCGGGTGCAGGTCCCCGTCGACGTGACCTATCCGATGGCCGACGCCGAGGCCGGCTACGACCGGTTCGCTGCCGGCGGGAAGCTCGGCAAGGTGGTGCTGCTGGCCGGGGCGTAGGCTTCGGGGCCGGTCCCCGAGCAAGGCGCGCCCACGGTGCCCACCACGAAGTGGCTGGACGAGGTCGAGGCCTCGAAGCACGAGGCCGTGCAGGCGGTCGACCTGTACGACCGCCCCGCCCGGCAGCGCAGTGTCGCGAGCTTCCTCCTGCACATGCACCGGGCCTGGCTCCACCTCCTCCGGGCGCGGCTCGAGCGCGACGGCCGCGACGAGGCGCGCAAGTGGGACCTCGACCGCTGCATCGAGGAGCGCTGGCGCGCCGGAGACCCCGCCCGCCGGAACCTGGAGCTCACGATCGCGCTGCGCGAGCGGATGCAGCACCGCGACGAGGAGGCCGTCGCCGTCGCCAGCAGCGGCTACGTGCAGGCCCTGCTCCTCAACTACGAGGAGGAGCTCACGTCGACGTTCGGGGCGGAGCACAGCCTCGGCGACGATCTGCGCTTCCCGGTGTTCGTCGCCACGTTCACCCCCGACGGCGTCGACCGCATGATGCGGGCGCAGGAGTCGCTCCCCAAGGAGCTGGCGCAGCTCCTGTCCGACGCCGGCGACGAAGCCCGGGAGACCGACCCACGCTTCGAGTTCCGGCTGCATCTGGTGCCCAAGCAGGGCCCGAGGGCCGACGACGACGTCTCGCTCACGTTCCTGCGCGAGGAGGATCTCAGCGACGACCAGCGGGAGACGCTGGCCGGGCTCGACACCAGCGGCATGGTGATCGTGCGGGAGCGGCACCGCCCAGTGTCGAACGTCGACAAGATGAAGCCGGGCGAGGCCGCCCGCAGGATCGAGCAGGCGATCCCCTTCCGGTTCAGCCTCTACTACCACTTCATCCTGGCGTGGAAGCGCCTCGGGGTGCGGCCCGACGGCGGTGCCAAGTTCCCCGAACGCACCGACGAGCGCTACTGCGTCTACGACGCTGCCCACCACGACTACCTCTATACGGACGCGTTCGTGGACCTCATCGTCGAGCGGATCGCCACCACCGAGGGGTTCGAGGAGTTCTTCGGCTTCCCGCCCCAGCCGAAGGTGGAGCACGTCAGCCGATCGTGACGACCATCCGAGGCGGCGCCGACGCGGCGTCGATCGTGAACGGTCGCTCGGAGTCGAGGCCGAGCACCCACTGCGTCACGCCCTCGCGTCCCTGCACGATGCGAGCCTCGCTCAGGTGGTTCAGGCCTGACGGGTCGATCGACTCCCGTCCGGTGTAGGTCGGCTCGCCGTCGGGGTCGTTCTCGGGATCGGTGACCTCGACGAGGAGGGTCTTCGCCAGCTCCACCACCAGGTAGGCCTCGCCGCCCACGTCGATCTCGTCGGCGGAGGTGAAGTCACGGAACGGTCCGGGCTGGTACTCGACCGCGTAGCCCGGGGGCAGATCGGTGGCGCCGGAGCGGAACTGGAAGACGACCTGGTCGGCGCAGTCGTCGAGCCGGAAGACCTCGGTCTCGACCAGGAACACCGCGTCGGGCCCGGCGCGAGTGCGGCGGGCAACGGTGGAGCCGCGCGGGAGGCACTCGCCGCCCGGCGAGGTCGCCTCCGTGGACGGCGGCGGCCGCTCCTCCGTCCTGTTTTCGGCGGCGCCCTCACCGTTGCCGTCGCTGCACGCCGTCCCGACGAGCGCGACCGCGAGCGCCAGGCACCGGAGCGCGAGCGGCATGGCGTCAGGGTATCGAGCACTACGATCCCGGCACGATGGGCTGCGGCGGCGGCCTCGGCCTCGGCACCGGCACGATCAGCGAGAGGCTCCCATGACCAAGTTCGGACTCCAGATCCCCAACTTCAGCTTCCCCGGCGTCCCCGACAACCGGCTGTTCGACCATGTCGCCGAGCTCGCCGGCGCGGCCGAGGAGTCGGGGTTTGAGTCGGTGTGGGTGATGGACCACTTCTGGCAGCTGCCGCCGCTCGGGGGGCCGGACCAGCCGATCCTCGAGGCGTACACGCTGCTCGGCGGGATCGCGGCGCGCACGCAGCGCGTCCGACTCGGCACGCTCGTCACCGGGGTCACCTACCGCAACCCCGCCCTGCTCGCCAAGATCGTCACCACCCTCGACGTGATCTCCGGCGGGCGGGCGATCCTCGGGATCGGCGCGGCCTGGTACGAGGAGGAGCACGCCGGCCTCGGCTTCGACTACCCGCCGGTGAGCGAGCGAATGCGCCGCCTCGAGCAGGCGGTGCAGATCTGCCGGGCGATGTTCACCGAGGAGGCGCCGAGCTTCTCGGGGATGCACTACCGCATCGCGGGAGCGAAGAACCTCCCCCGACCGGTGCAGGCGGGTGGCCCGCCGATCATGATCGGCGGCAGCGGCGAGAAGCGGACGCTCCGGATCGTCGCCCGCTACGCCGACCTGTGCAACATCCACGGAGGCCCGGCCACCTTGCGCCGGCTGCTCGAGGTGCTGCGCGGGCACTGCAAGGAGGTCGGGCGCGACCGGGCCGAGATCACAGCCACGCGGCTCGGCACCCTGATGATCGCCGGTTCGGAGGAGGAGGCCGAGCAGACCAGCGCCTTCCTGCGCGAGGCGAGCGGCCCCGAGTTCGAGGAGCGTTTCACCGTCGGCACAGAGGACAGTGTCATCGAGCAAGTGGGCGCGCTCATTGACGCCGGCCTCGACCAGCTGATCTTCAACATGCCCTTCGCCGACGCCGACCAGGTGCGGCGGGCGGGCGACCTGCTGGTCTCGCGCTTCGGCTAGAAAGGCTTGCCGTGGCGACGCTCGCCGAGCGCCTCGGGTACGCGCCCGACGCCAAGCTCCTGATCGTCAACTGCGACGACCTCGGCTCCACGCGCGCGGCCAACGTGGCGATCTACGAGGCGCTGCGCCACGGCGTGGCGACGAGCGCATCGCTGATGGTGCCGTGTCCCTGGGCACGCGACGCCGCCGCGCTGTACCGCGGCGAGGACGTCGGGGTGCACCTGACGCTCAACGCCGAATGGGACACCTACCGTTGGGGGCCGATCACGCACTCCCCCAGCCTCCTCGACGGCGACGGCGGCTTCCCCCGGACCACGGAGGACGCCTGGGACCACGCCGACCTCGAGGAGGTGCGCAAGGAGTGCCGGGCGCAGGTCGAGCGGGCGATCTTCTGGGGCTTCGACATCAGCCACCTCGACAGCCACCTCGGAACGCTCCAGCTGCGGGCCGACTTCTTCGACGTGTACCTCGAGCTCGCCTTGGACTTCAGCCTCCCGCTGCGGATGGCGGGGGCGTCGGCGGAGCGCGTGGTCGGGTTCCCGTTCCGCCGCCTGGCGGCGGAGGAGGGGGTCGTGTTCCCCGACCACTTCGTGCTCTGCCCGGTCGGCGCCCGCCGTCGCATCGAACGGGTGCTGTTCGACCTGCGGCCCGGTGTCACCGAGGTGTACCTCCACCCCGGCCTCGACACCGACGAGCTGCGGGCGGCGTGCACGGACTGGGCGGGCCGGGTCGAGGACCACGCCTTCCTCTGCTCGGACCCTTCACTGCCCGACCTCATCGAGCGCGCCGGCGCCACCCTCGTCGGCTACCGCGAGCTGCGCGAGCTGCAACGGGCGGCGTGACGACCCCCGAGTCGCTGGCGGCGCTCGTCGCCGCCGCCCTTCCCGACGAGGGCCTCACCGCCGCCGATCTCGAGACGTGCTGCTTCGGCCCCGACGCCGAGGTGGTGGGCGAACGCGGGGCCGCGGCCGCGCTCACGGTGAGACGCTTCGACGACGTGGTGGTGGCGTGGCTGCTGCTCGTGGCCGTGCACCCGGAACGGCGCCGGCGGGGCCGGGGCCGCACCGTGGTCGAGGCGGTCGCGAACCGGGCTCGCGAGCACGGCGCGGTCGAGCTGCACCTCGGCAACGCCGCCCCTCGGTACGTATGGCCCGGCGTCGACTTCCGCTTCACCGCCGCGCTGTCGCTGTTCGAGTCGTGCGGGTTCGAGCCCTACGGCGCCGAGTGCAACATGGCCATCTCGACGGGCTATCGGGCCGACCCGCCTGCCGGCGCGGTGGTCGAGCGCGAGGACGGCGACGGCGCCGCCGAGCTCGCCCGGCGCAGGTTCCCCCACTGGGAGGACGAGGTCGAGCGCGGGACGTTCCGCGGCACGTGCTTCGCGGCCCGGGCCGACGGCGGCGCCACGATCGGGCTCGCCTGCCACTCCGTGAACCGGCGGGGCTGGATCGGCCCCATGGCGACCGACCCGTCACAGCAGCGGGGCGGGGTCGGCCGCGCCCTGCTCGGGGCGGTCTGTGCCGACCTGGCCGCCCGCGGGATGCACGAGGCCGAGGTGGCGTGGGTCGGGCCGGTCGGGTTCTACGCCAAGGCGGGTGCGCGAGTCAGCCGCGTGTTCCGTACCGCGAAGCTGCGGCTCTGACCACCGGGCGGCGGGCCGAGTCTCAGAACTCCGTGATGCCGCGGATCTCCTCCTGGAGCGCCTTGTACTCGGGCGAGTTGGTGAGCGGCATGAGCTGCATGAGCTTGCCCATGTTGCCCGTCACCTTCATCCGACCCTGCATGAACGCGGCGTTGGGGTCGAGCTCGCCCTGCTGCACCTTGACCGAGTCGTCGTAAGACAGGGTCATGGTGAAGTCGACGTCGGGCAGCTCGCCGAGCTGCGACTCCAGCAGCTTCCCGTTCTCGAGGACCCAGTAGTACTTGATGTCGCCCTCGGGGCCGCCGGTGACGGCGTACTGCATCTTGGCCGACGCGCCCGGCCGCTCAGGCTGGCTCTGGGCCAGCTCGCGGGCCTCGTCGAGCCACTCCTGCGACAGGTACTTGGGCATCCCAGCTCCTTCCGCTCGAGAGACATCGAGACTGGCGGCCGGGATTCTAGTGCCCCTTCAGGCAACCTTTGCTTGTTGGCGTCGGGTTGTCCGATCCTCGTCGGGTGCCGGTGGTTCGACGTGAGCGAGTCTCGAAGCGGTTGCTTCGGACGCGTTCTCCGGCGAGCGACTCCCTCTGTTTGGAGGGCGGCCCGGTGCCGGGCAGGACCGACGCGTGTCCATGAGATGGCGGCGGCGGTCACGCCGCGCCGGCGGTGTGCCGGCGCGACGGTGCGTGACGAGCACGGGTGTGCTCGTGGTTCCGCCGGATCGTCCGGCGATGTTGCGGGCGGCGACGAGGTCGCGATGCCCGGTGTGCCCGCAGTACGGGCAGCGAAACTCACGTCCAGTGGGCTTGGGGACCCGTTGGCGGCATTGGGGGCATGTCGAGCTGGTGGCGCGCTCGTCGACGCGCGCGACGGCCAGGCCAGCTTGTTGGGCTTTGTCGATGAGGCATCGCAGCAGGTGGGTCCGTCGCCAGGCCAACAGGCGGCGGTTCTGGTGCCGCCCGACATTGCGGCGGGTGATGCCGGTGAGGTCGCCGACGGCCAAGGTGCCGATTCGCCGGGCGATGGCCCAGGCGACCACAGCCTTGGCTGCCTGATGGTGCGCGAGGCGGACCCGGCGGCGGTGGCGGGCCTCAGCCCGGCGCTGGGCAGCGCGTAGCCTGCGCCAACGCCGCGAACCGCGTTGGCCCCGACGGGGCATTTTCGGGCTCATCTTGCGCTGTCGAGCCTTGGTGTCGGCCAGGTGCAGGCGCTCTTCGGCGCGCACCTGGCGACCCGATACCAACAGCGCCTCGCCGCCAGCCGCGACGGCAAAGGGGTGGATGATCCCCACATCCACGCCCGCGATACGACCGTCGTCGAGGCTGTGATGCTCCACCGGCACCGCCGCGGTGACATCCAGGCACAGCCGCCCGGCGTCGACCAGTAGCGTCACCGAGCGCACCTGGTCCTCGGGGTAGGGAACCTCCCGGGCCAGGCGCACCCACAGCGGGGCCTCTCCTCGAGCGACCGCCAGGCGCACCCGCCTGTTCTCGAGCACGAATGAGCCTGTGCGGAACCGCACAGGAAACAGCGCCCGCTTCCGCCGGGGATAGCGCGCCGACTCGCCCCGGCGGCGTCGACGAGCCGTCTCCATAAACGCGTCGCAGTACCGCTTGGCGATCCCCTCAGCGCACTGCCTCGCGAGGACACCAAGCGGCGCTCCCGTCATCTCACGGCACCACTCCTGGAAATTCGCGATCGGTCGGGTACCACCCCGAAACCGTGCCGCGTTCACCTCGATCAACGCCGCCCACACGTCGCCGCCAGCACGCAACAGCCGGTAACAGCGCCCCGCCTGCGCTCGCGTGACCCGCAGCCGAACCCGCGCCGTACGATGCACCATCCGCATACCCCGACCCTAACGACATGGTATGACAACAACGTGGCAAACATCGGCTGATGCGCGGCACTAGGCGTCAGCCCGCGGCGGCGACGGGGGCGCGCAGCCCGGCGAAGAGGTCGGTCTCCGGCTCGCCCTCGGGAATGCCCGTGTCGACGAGGGAGCGGGCGAGCACGTACTCCTCCCACGGGAACACGTCGCGCACCACGTCGTCGGGGAGGCGCATCCAGAAGCCCTCGGGGTCGACCTGCGTGCGGTGCGCGAGCAGCGCCGCCCGGCGCCGGGCGAGGTGGTCGCGCACGTCGATCATCGTGGTGAAACGGTGGTCGCGGTCGGGGAACCCCCGCTCGAACCACTGCGCGTAGGGGCTCTCCTCGCCCCGGCGCTCGAACGCCTCGTGCAGCGCCAGGATTCGCCGGCGCGACCAGCCGGTGTAGTAGAGCTTCGACGGTTGCCACGGCTCGCCCGCCCCCGGGTAGCGGTGGGGATCGCCGGCGGCGTCGAACGCCGGCAGCGAGATCTCGTGGACCCGAATGTGGTCGGGGTGCGGGTAGAACTCGCGGTCCTCGGCGTAGGTCACGATCACCTGCGGTCGTTCGGCGCGGATGATCGCGACGAGCCGTTCGACGGCGTCGTCGAGCGGCGCGTTGGCGAAGTTGTCGGGCCGGCCGTTCACCTCGGTCTCAGGCATGCCCGAGTCGTGGTAGCCGAGCATGTGCAGCGCCGAGTAGCCGAGGGCGTCGACGCTGGCCTCGAGCTCGGCCCTGCGCACCTCGTGCAGGTTCTCGCGCACCTCGGGCGTGTCGACCGCGGGGTTGAGGATGTCGCCCGCCTCGCCGCCGGTGCAGCAGACGAGCACGCTGCGGACTCCCTGGTCGGCGTACATGGCCACCGTCCCCGCGCCCTTCGACGCCTCGTCGTCGGGATGGGCGTGGACGGTGAGGAGGCAGAGCGGGTTGGCCGCCCGGTCCGTGGGGGTCGCGGACATGGCGGCGAAGCTAGCGCGTCACAGTTGCGGCACCTCCTCGGTTGGGATCTCGTGCTCGCGGAGGGCTCGCATCAGCCAGATCTCGACCCGCCCGATGTCTCGGATGCGCCGGCTCCGTAGCCGCTGGAAGCCGAACGACGCGTCGTCCTCGAGGGCGTCGTGGAGGGCCTCGGTGGTGAGGACCGACCCGGGTCGGGCCAGCTCGACCAGCCGGCTGGCAAGGTTGACGACCGGGCCGTAGTAGTCGCCCTCGTGCGCCACCACCGACCCGTACGCGAGCCCGGCGCGGGCCTCGGGCAGCAGTTCGTCGACGGCCGACCGCTCGGTGAGCCGCAGCGCGATTCGGGCTGCGCCGGCGGGGTCGGGGCTGACGAACATCACCTCGTCACCGATCGTCTTGACCACCCGGGCGCCCTCCTCTGCGACCGTGTCGTACGCGAGCGCCTCGAAGCGGCCCACCAGCTCGGCGAGCTCGCGTGCGTCGAGCTCCTGGCTGAGCGCGGTGTAGCCGACCAGATCGACGAACCCCACCGCGAGGACCTGGGCGCCGGCGTGCGCAGCGTCGCCGGCAGCGAGCTTCCGCCACAGCGCCGCCCGGAGCTGGAGGCGCAGGGCGTAGTCGAGCAGCCTCGCCAGCTGTGGCCAGTCGACCGCCAGCGGGACGAGGACGGCAACCTCCTCGTCGCTCAACCCGCTCGCCTTGGCGTCGTGCAACGTCTCGACGATCTGATCGCTCTGGATCTCGGCGATGCGCGCCAGCGCGGCCCCGACCCCGCGCACCTGTTGCAAGAGGCCATCGAAGCTGCGATCGCCCGGGAAGGACTCGTTGTAGAACCAGTTGCGGAGCGTGACGAGCGCATCCACGTCGGCGTCGGTGAATCGACGCGCGTCGGCCGGCGAGTCGGGAAAGCCGAGCGCCCGCCACAGCCGCTGCGCGCTCTCGACCTCCACCCCGGCGCGCTCGGCCAACTCGGCGACGCTGTAGCGCGCCCGTCCCGGCGCCAGCTGGCGGTCGAAGGCCAGGAGGGCGAGGCGGCCCTCGCGCTCTGCCTGCTCGATCTCGTCGGGCGTCGCGCCCCGCCGCCGCAGGAACGCTCGCAGCCGCCGGTTCATGCGCGGGCGCGGCGGCCCGCGCTCAGCCCGACCGCGGCACGTCCTTCCACGGGACGTCGCGCGACACGTCGGGCTCCTTGGGCAGGCCGAGCACGCGCTCACCGAGGATGTTGCGCATGATGTCGGAGGTGCCACCCTCGATGGTGTTGGCCTGCGCCCGCAGGAAGCCGCGGGCCACGCTGACGTGGTCGTCGCGGTCGGTGCCGACCCAGCCCAACCGCTCGCCCGGGGCGCCGTGCAGGCTCTCCCCTTCCCACGCCGCGCCGGACATGCCCTCGAGATCGATCGCGAGCTTCTGGAGCCGCTGGTTGAACTCGGCCTGCATCAGCTTCGTGATCGAGCCCTCGGGCCCCGCCTCGGAACCGCGCTTGCGCTTGTCGCCGGCGCGCTGGTTGTTGAGGCGAATCAGGTTGCTCTCGATGTAGGCCTGCGCGACGCGCTGGCGAGCGAGCGGGTTGTTCACCGGGTGATGCCGCTCGATGAGCCGCGAGACGGGAGAGCCGCCCACCGCGTCGCCACCCACGGAGCCCGCACCCGACAGCGACACCCGTTCGTTCATCAGCGTCGTGATCGCGACGCGCCAGCCGTCGCCCTCGGGCCCGACGCGCATCGAGTCGGGAACGCGAGCTTCGTCGAAGAACACCTCGTTGAACTCGGCGTCGCCGGTGATCTGCACCAGCGGGCGGACGGTCACACCGGGCGACTTCATGTCGACGATGAAGTAGGTGAGACCCCGGTGCTTCGGCTTGTCGGGATCGGTCCGGGCGACGAGCATCCCCCACTTCGCCATGTGCGCCATCGTCGTCCAGACCTTCTGGCCGCTCACCACCCACTCGTCGCCGTCGCGCACGGCCCGGGTCGACAGCCCCGCCACATCCGAGCCCGCACCGGGCTCGCTGAAGAGCTGGCACCAGATCTCCTGGTTCGTCGCCAGCGGCCGCAGCAGGCGATGCTTCTGCTCCTCGGTACCACACGCCAAGAGCGTCGGGCCGCCCATGCCGATCCCGATGATGTTGAACGGCCGTGGCACCCGGTAGTGGCTGAGCACGTCGTTGACGGTCTTGGCCCGGGCCGGGGTGAGCGACAGCCCGGCGCCGTACTCGGCGGGCCACGTCGGCGTGGCGTACCCAGCCTCGCCCAGGCGCACGCACCACTCGGCGTAGTCGAGCTGCCTGCGCAGCGCGCCGACCTTCTCGTCGTCGCCGGCGTCGACCGCTTCTATCCAACCCGAGGGCAGGTTGTCGGCCAGCCAGCCCCGGGTCTGCCCGCGTACCTGCTCGGCGGTGAGCTCGGGGGATTCGACGCTCACGAGACCTCCTTCGGTCGGGGTCGGGCCCGCGGCGCTCGGAGCAGCAACCTCACCGCCGCTTCATCCGTCGCCCTTCAGGATGGTACCGAGATCTTGACCGATCGGTCAGGTTGGGGGGTGGGTCGGTAACCTTTGGCCGCTTTGAGCGACGAGAGACGCACTGTGCGTGGCATGACCACACCCCGAGGGCTCACCCGGGCGGCCATGGTGGCCCTCGGGGTGGTGCTGGCTCTGGTGACGACCGCGGTCGTCGAGCGCCTCGCGTTCCGGGGGGACGTCCTCCCCGGCGTCGACGTGGCGCAGGCGTCACTGGCGAGCGACGGCGAGCGAGACGCGCTCGCCGAGCTCGAGCGGACGGCGCGACGCGTCGAGGCGAGGACGGTGCGGGCCCGGGGCGGCGCCGTCGAGCTGTCGCTC
>JBOGFI010000167.1:0-8803 GCA_050743365.1 Acidimicrobiia bacterium
GTCTTACGCTCGGGCCGCTCCTGAGGCGGCGCGCCCGCGCCGCCGCTGGGCGCGGGCGTCGAGCCCCGCGACCACGATGAGGACCCCGCCCGCGGTCGCAGGGATGCCGGTGTAGTCGGTCGGCGCGGGCCCGGCGACGAACAGCCCGATGACGTGGTGCACGAACGCGACCGCCGCCCACATCGACCCCAGCCCCAGCGCGCCCAGCTCGCGTACCGACGGCACGATCCGACGCCACAGCGAGGAACACGCTGATGCGGCCGTCGGCCATAGGGCAATCTCCCCTGATTGCCTAGCTAGGTGCAAGGGTGCCCCGCCTCCCGCGGCGCCGGGGGTGGCACCCCCACCGAGGCCCCGGTGGCCGCCACCCTGGCCGTGGCGGCGCCCAGTCCGTAGCGTCGCGACGAATGCGGGTCCTCTTCTGCGGGGTACGGGGCTCGACCCCCGCGCCCGGCGCCGACTTCGTAGCCGTCGGCGGCCACACGTCGTGCGTTGCGATCTCGCGCCGCCGCGCCGCGCCGAGTCTCGTCCTCGACGCCGGGACCGGGCTTCGCCGCCTCACCGAGGCGCTCGACGGCGCCGCGTTCCGGGGCACGATCCTGCTCACCCACCTGCACTGGGACCACACCCAGGGCCTCCCCTTCTTCGCTGCCGGCGACCGTGAAGACGCCCGGGTGACACTGGCCATGCCGGCCCAGGGACCGGCCGAGGCGGTGCTCGCCGGGGCGATGTCGCCCCCGCATTTCCCCATCGGGCCCGACGGCCTGCTCGGGAGCTGGCGCTTCGTCGGCGTCGAGCCGGGCGAGCACGAGATCGAGGGGTTCGCGGTGCTCGCCGCCGAGATCCCGCACAAAGGCGGGCGCACGTTCGGCTACCGGATCGTCGAGGACGGACGTGCGGGCCTCGCCTACCTCCCCGACCACGGCCCGCTCGGCGCCGGCCCCGGCCCCGACGGGCTCGGCGCCCGCCACGACGCCGCCCTCGACCTCGCCGGCCGCGTCGACGTGCTCGTGCACGGCGGGCAGTTCACAATTGACCAGGCCGAGCGCGCCGCCGACTTCGGGCACGCGACCGTCGAGTACGCCGTGCGCCTGGCCGAGGAGGCCGGGGTGGGACGCCTCGTGCTGTCCCACCACGACCCGTCTCGCACCGACGCGCAGGTCGAGTCGATCCTCGCCGGACTGTCCGCACGCGTGCCGGTGACGGCCGCGACCGAGGGCCTCGAGCTGACGATCTGAGCAGCTGCGGGGGTGCACGCACCCCTGAGGAGACACCGGTTCGCGCCCTAGCCGGCGCGGGCCGGCGCTCCTTAGGCTGGGAGCCGTTACGAACTGGAAGGGAGCGGGCCATGCGGATCGAGTCGTCGGTCACCAGCATCTCGTGGATCCCCTCGGAGGCGGTCACGGGCGCCAACAAGGCCGTCTTCGAGACCGGTTTTACGCACTACGACGACCCGCCGCCCGACGTCGTCCCCGATCTCGACGCGCTGCGGGCCGCTGACGGCTTCCGGTTCGCCAACCGGCTCGGCGCCTGGATCGAAGTCGAGAGCGGCAAGATCGTCGATGCCGGCTACGCCGGGGGCGGCATGATGGGCTCGACCACGATCCGGTTGGGCAGGCGGGCCACGTTCGCCGCGGTCGGGCTCCCCGATATCCAGCGCGAGCCGGAGCTAAGGGGGACCAGCGCGCGCTTTGTGCAGACAGCGGGCGGTCGCACCGCGCTGCCGGCGCCGCGCCGGGTCAACCACCCGCCGTTCATCCAGCTCAAGGCGCCGCTGGTGTGGACGACCCTGGCCCTCACGATCCACACCGACGGCTCGTCGGAGTTCGAGATGACGGGTGCGAGCTCGTTCCCGCGCCATTGGGTCTACGACGGTTCCGGGAAGCTCGCGGCAAAGGCGGGGCTGGCTCACTTCAAGGACTGGTACCGCAAAGCGTTCGGGAAGCACACCCCCTGGGGTGACGAGGACTCGTCGGTCCTCGTCACCGAGGTGGAGACGGCCCTCGAACGCGAGCTGTCGACGCAGCTCATGCGGGGCGGTGCGAAGCCTGACATCCGGAAGGTCAAGAAGGGCGTCACCCTCGTCGAACAGGGTGAGGCGGGCGACGACGTGTTCCTGCTCCTGGACGGGGTGCTGTCGGTGGAGGTCGACGGCGAGGCGTTGGCCGAGCTGGGGCCGGGCGCGATCCTCGGCGAGCGAGCGGTGCTCGAGGGCGGCCGTCGCACCTCGACGCTGCGAGCGCTCACGAAGATGAAGGTCGCGGTCGCCCGCGGTGACCAGCTCGACCGCGACGCCCTGGCCGAGGTCAGCCGCGGGCACCGGCGCGAGGAGCGACCGGGCGGCTAGTCGGCTGACGTGCGGGCGCGGCCCGCCGACCGACGTGTGGACGGGCATCGATTATGTATGGTGCCGCCATGGGGCTGGCCGACCCGCCGCCGGAGGGCTCGGCCCCACTGCCGGGCGGCACCTTCGCGGGCGAGGTCGTGGTCGTCACCGGCGGCGGGACCGGCCTCGGGAAGGCCATCGCGGTCGAGTTCGCCCGCCTCGGCGCCTCGGTCGCGGTCGCGAGCCGAGACGAGGCCCACCGTGCCGCCGGGGTCGCCGCGGTCGAGGCCGCCGGCAGTCGCGGGATCGGCGTCGCGTGCGACATCCGCGACCCTGGCGCCGTCGCGGAGGCCTTCGACCAGGTCGAGGCGCGCCTGGGCCCGGCCGGCGTGCTCGTCAACAACGCGGCCGGCAACTTCCCCGTTCCCGCCGAGGACCTGAGCCCCAACGGGTGGCGGGCGGTGACCCAGATCGTCCTCGACGGGACGTTCTTCTGCTCGCGCGAGTTCGGCCGGCGCCGGATCGCGGAGCGGCTGCCCGGCAGCATCGTCAACGTCGGTGCCGCGTACGCGTGGACGGGCGGGCCCGGCTTCGCCCACTCGGCCGCCGCCAAGGCCGGCGTCAAGAACCTCACCGAGACCCTCGCGGTCGAGTGGGGACCGTACGGCATCCGGGTCAACGGGCTCGTCCCCGGCTTGTTTCCGCACGAGGACGAGGCGCGCCAGATCGTCGAGGGCGTGCCTGAGCGCCGTGAGCACGAGGCGCGGCGCGTACCGGCGCACCGGGTCGGGCAGCCGCGCGAGCTCGGCTGGGCGGCGACGTTCCTGTGCTCGCCGTGGGCGTCGTACATCAGCGGGCACACCCTCGTGGTCGACGGGGCCAACTGGCAGCGTCGTCACATGCTGATGCCCGAGTTCACACCGATCCGCGAGCAGCTGGGTCGGGGCCCGTTCGACCCGGAAGGGAAACGATGACCGAGCCCGAGCGCTACATCGACCTCGACGTCCATGGGCCCATCGGCATTGTCACGCTCAACCGGCCCGAGAAGCTCAACGCCTGGAGCTGGGAGTCGGCTCGCCAGCTCACCGCCCGCGCCGACGAGCTGCGCTTCCACCCCGACGTGCGGGTGGTCGTCGTGAGAGCCGAGGGCCGGGCGTTCTGCGCCGGCGTCGACCTCGGCATGCCCGAGGACCGAATCACCGGCCGTTCCCCGGCCGAGAAGGCCCGCAACTACTACGAGCGGTTCCGGTGGGTGCACGAGCGTTTCCACGTGCTCGCCAACCTGCCGCAGCCGGTGGTCATGGCCATCCACGGCTACTGCCTCGGCGCCGGCCTCGAGGTGGCGATGATGGGCGACATCCGCATCGCGGCCGACGATGCCCGGTTCGCGCTGCCCGAGCCCAAGGTCGGCGTCTCGATCGACTCCGGCGGCGATCTCCGCCTCGTCACCGAGATCGGCGCCGGCTGGACCCGCCTGCTCGCCATGACCGGCCGCCGCATCGACGCCGAGACCGCGCTGCGGGTCGGCATCGTGCAGGAGGTGGTGCCCGGCGACGAGCTGGTCGCCCACACGATGGCGCTGGCCCGCGAGATCGCACAGAACGCGCCGCTCGCGGTGCAGGGCATCAAGCGCACGATCAACTTCTGGGCCGAGCGCGGCCTCGCCGAGGCCATGCGCTTCGAGGCGGCGAGCGCGTCGGGCTGCTTCGTGTCCGACGACATGACCGAGGGCTACCGCGCGATGGCCGAGAAGCGCGACGTCGCCTTCGAGGGCAAGTGACCGAGTCCCGGACTAGATGCGTCCCCTGGGTACCAGGGCGGTACCCAGGGGACGCATCAGGGGGGTCGAACCCTCCAGTCAGGCGGTGGTGACACCCAGGTAGGCGGCGGCGAGGCGGTCGGCGTCGGCCTCGGCGCGGGGGCCGGTCCACGTGATCCGGCCCAACTCCATGAACGCCACCGTGTCGGCCAGGTCGAGCACCTCGCGTGCCTTCTCCTCCACGAGCAGGAGCGCCGACCCGAGGTCACGCAGCTGGGCGAGGGCGCGGAAGACCTCCTCGGTGGCCAGGGGCGCGAGGCCCAAGGACGGCTCGTCGGCGATGAACACCTCGGGGGGCCGTACCAGCGCGGACGCCAGCGACAGCATCTGCTGCTCGCCGCCCGAGAGGAGACCCGCCGCCTGCCGGCGCCGCTGCGCCAGCAGCGGGAAGCGCTCGTACGCCCGCTCCCGCTCCGGGGCCGAGCGCAGCAGGAGCGTGAGGTTCTCGTCGACGGTGAGGCCCGGGAACACGCCCCGCGCCTCGGGGGTCAGGATCAGGCCGTCGCGGGCGCGCGCGAAAGCGGGCTGGTGGGTGACGTCGACGCCCTGGCGCCACACCTGTCCCCGCGTGGGCGCGAGCAACCCCGCCGCGACCGCGCACAGCGTGGACTTCCCGGCGCCGTTGGCCCCGAGGAGCACGACGACCTTTCCCGGTGGGACGCCGAGGTCGACGCCGTGGAGGACCTCGACCTCGCCGTAGCCGGCGACCACGCCCGCCAGCGCCAGTGTGGCCGTGCCGGCGCCGTCAGCCGAGAGCTCGCGCGTGATCGGGGCCCCGTCCGCCATCATCGCCTCGCCCGTCGGCTCCCCCCGAACCGTCGTCGCGGCGCGCGCTTGGCGCTTCTCCTCCCGCTTTCGCTTCTTCTCCAGCCGCTGGAACCCGGCGAGAGCGAGCACGCCGTCGGGGTTCTTCGCGAGGTTGATCGCGCCCAACCCGAACAGGATCGCGGGCAGATGGCTCGACGCCGCGAGCTCCTCCATGAAGTCGGGCATGAACCACCACCCCGCGATGACCTCCAGCAACGCGCTCACCGCGGCGAAGGCGAGGCCGGCCAACAGCGCGCCACCGGGGCGGCGGATCCCGAACGTCACCGTCACCGCCAGCCAGATGAGGCCGATGAATGCGGGCGTGCTGGCGCTGTTGACCGGGCTGTTGACGACTGCGAGCAGGCCGCCGCCGAGCCCGGCGATGCCCGCCGACAACGCGAACAGCGCGATCCTCGTCTTCGCGGACGCGATCCCCGCGGTACGGGCCGCGACCTCCGAGCTGCGTACTGCGAGCATCGCCCGGCCCGACGCCGAGCGCCGCAGGTTGTAGACGAGCACGGTGAGCAGCCCGAACACGACCAGGGCGAGCATCGCGAGCTGTCGGGACTCGACGAAGTCGAACGGGCCCAGGTCCAGGTGCCGCTCGCCGAAGTTCTCCAGGTCGGTGAAGTCACGGTTGGCGCGGGGCACGCTCCAGCCGGTTGACCCGTTGCGGACCGAGTCGAGCTGGAACACGGTGAGGTCCGCCACGAAGGCCAGCGCCAACGTGCCCAGCGCCAGGAAGAGCGCGCCCAGGCGCCGGGCGGGGATCGCGATCAACGCACCGATCGCCGCCGCCACGACAGCGCCTGCAAGTACGGCGAACACGAAGGCCACTCGTCCGTTGCTCATGAGCAGCGGGATGTCGGTCCCCCACCGGTGGTTCACGAGCCAGCCGACGGTGAACGCCGCCGCGGTGACGTATGTCGCCTGGGCCAGGCTCACCATCCCGCCCATGCCGGTGACCACGACGAAGGAGAGGAACACGACCGCGAGAATCAGGCCCTTGGCTATGAGGCCGGCCCAGAACTCGCCCGCGATCTGGAGCTCGTAGAAGACGAGCGCACCGACGGCCACGGTCCACGGCAGCAGGCGCCGCCACGTGGGAAGTCCGGCCCGGTGATCGGGCGGGGGCGCCTCCTCCGCGACGGAGCCCGCGACCCGCCCCCGCTCGCGCCCCAGGAAGAAGATCAGCACCACCGTGAGCACGAACGGGATGGACGCCTGGAAGCCCGAGATGTCGGTCAGGACGTCGGGGGCGTAGCCGAACACCAGGTTCTGCGTGATCCCGAGCAGCAGCCCGCCCGCGAACGCGATCGGGACCGACCGCAGCCCGCTGAGCACGACCGCGGCCAGGGACCCGAGCACGACGAAGGTGAAATCGAGGTCGGTGAGGCCGAACAGCGGAGCCAGCACGACCCCGCCCAGCCCGGCCAGGGCCATCGTCATCGTCCAGGCCACGGCAGAGGTGCGACCGGCGTCGACGCCGCGCAGGGCTGCGAGCTGGCTCCGGTCGACGCCGGCGCGCATCTCGAGCCCGATGCGGGTGTGCCGCAGGACGAGCCACAGCAGGACCACTGCCAGCGCCGCCGCCAGCCACACCGCCAGCTGGTTCGAGTTGACGGCCACGCCCTCGAGCGGTCGCCACACGACCTTCCTGGGCGTCGGGCCCAGGCCGGCCGGCTCGAACCCGGGGGCGTTCTCGGGCAGCGCGAGCTCGAGGACGGCGTTGGCGACCGTCTCGACCAGCCACAGCGCCAGCGCCGGCAGCGCGATCAGCAGCCCGACCGTCCCGACGATGCGGGCGTACACCGGCGCCTGGGCGAGACGCCGCAGGAGCAGCCGGTCGAGCACGAGGCCCAGCAGCGGGGCGAACACGAGGATCGACACCACCGCCGCCGGCACGATCGGCCAGCCCAGGCCACCGGCCGACGTCGGCTGGTGCAGCTGGAAGAAGAGGAACGCGGTCACGAACGCGACCGCGCCGTGGGCGAAGTTGAAGATCCCCGACGTCTGGTACGTGAGGACCAGGCCCGACGCCATGATCGAGTAGATGGCGCCGGCAACGGCGCCCGAGATCACGAGGTTGACGAACTTCTCCACCGGCGGGCCCTCGCCCTCCCCCTCAGGAGGGCAGTGGGGCGACCGGTCGAACCGGCCGCCCCACTGCCACCATCACTCGGCAACCCTGGCGTCTACTCGATGTCGATGACCTTCCCGCACCGGAAGGGCACCTCGATCGTGTAGCCGGTGCCGGTGCTCTTGACGAGCGACCCGCACGGGGTGGGCCGGCTGTGACCCGCCGGGTACCTGGTGGGGCCGGCCGTGTCCTCGACGCTCCACCTGAACTTCTTGTTGGCCGCCTTGATGAACCGCTCGACCGTCAGGTTCTCGCCCGTCTTCACGAGCGCCTGGATGAACATGTCGGCGGCGAAGTACCCCGCCGCCACCGGCTGGGTCAGCTGCGTCAGGCTCGGGTCGAACGCCGCCACGTCGTCGAGCAGCTGCTGCATGCCCGCGTTGCCCACTTCGGCTGACTCGTACGGCGCGAACTGGATGAACACCGTGGAGCCCGTGAACTGCGACACCAGCCGCGGGTCGTACCCGACGGCGTTCGTCAGCTCACCCTCGTACCCGAGGTCGAGCAGCGTGTTCGAGAGGCCGGTCACCCTCGAGAACGAGAGGACGAGGAAGACCACGTCGGGCGGCTCTCCGTCATCGGACTCGAGGACGTCGTTGGCGAAGGGCGTGTAGTCGCCCACCTCCGCCGGCTCGGGCGGGACCGGGTTCTTGGCGTAGACGACCTCGAACCCGGCGGCCTCGACCGATGTCCTGATCACCCTGACCCCGGCCTTCCCGGAGTCGTTGTCCTCCGCGATGACGGCCGCCGTCTTGCCCCTGCTGCCGCCCAGGTACTCCTTGATCGCCAGACCCCAGAAGTTGCTGGTGACCTTGGCGTCGGGCGGTGTGAGGCAGCCGGTGAAGCCGAAGCCGTACGGGTTGTCGCAGAACCCGGCGGCGATGCCCCAGCCGAAGAACGGCACCTTCTCCTCCACGAAGAAGTCGCTGGCGCCGAGGAACGGCGTGATGACCGGCACGGCCGCGAAGATCTCCTCCTGCTGCACGAGGGCGCGGCCCTCCTCGAGGTTCTGGCTCGGATCGCTGGCGTCGTCGCGGAAGTCGACGAAGTCGATCGTGCGCCCGCCGGGGATCTCGCCGTCTGCCTCGGCGCGCTGGAAGCGCGCCTGCGCCCCCGCGGCCGAGTCCGCGTAGAAGGCACTGAACCCGAGGCCGCCCACCGTGATGGTGTCGTCGGTGACGCCCCGGGTGGTGTCGCCCGCGCGCCTGCCCCCCACGTCCGCGCCGGCGACGCTGGCCACGGCAAGCACGAGCGTCGCCACGGCGAGCGTGGCCACCAGCTTTGTTCGCTTCATGTCAGCTCCCTCACGGTTCGATGTGCATCTGCTCACCGAGGTACGCGGCGCGCACCGCGGCGTTGGACTGGATGTCTTCCGGATCGCCGGCGGCGAGCACCGTGCCCACGTCGAGCACCACAATGCGGTCACACTGCTCCATTACGAACCCGACGTCGTGCTCCACCAGGAGGACCGCGCACGACTCGTCCGCCCGGATCTCCTGGATGCGGTCGGCCAGCCGGGCCATCTCGCTCTCCTCGAGGCCCGATGTGGGCTCGTCGAGCATGAGCAGCCGCGGCCGGTCGACGATGGCACGGGCGAGCTCCACCATGCGGGCCAGGCCGATCGGCAAGGACCCCGCGGGCTCGTCGGCCACGGCGCCGAGGCCGCAGCGCTCGAGCACCTCCGCGACCTGCGCGCGCCGTTGCTGCTCGC
>JBOGFI010000168.1:0-22296 GCA_050743365.1 Acidimicrobiia bacterium
GGCCGCCCCCGGCCCCACGACGTTGAGGGGCCCGTCGTAGCCGAGCGCCAGCGCCGCCACCATGGCCCGGGCCGCGTCCTCCTGCTGGAGCAGCGAGAACGCCGGGTCTGCCAGCGCCGGCACGGGAACCGCCGGCAGCCGGAGCAGCCGGCCCAGCGGGCTGGGCACGTGCGACCCGACCACCGGGGCCAGGCGGAGCGCGGCCACGGGAACGCCCCGGTGCCGCCCGAGGCCGACCGCCATCGTCTCGACGTCGAGACAGCTGCGCCCGTAGGGAGTGGTGGGGGCGGGAGTCGCGTCCTCGTCGGGCACGAGCGGGTGCTGGCGGCCGCGGCCGTAGACCTCGAGCCCGCTCCGCACAACCACGCGTTCGAGCTTGCCGGCGCGGGCGGCGGCACCGAGGGCCGCCACCGTGCTCGCCTCCGTGAGCGCTTCCGCCTCCCGCGGACCGACACGCGAGTCGGGCTCGTAGACCCCGTAGTGCGCGACCGCGGTGGGCGCGAGCTCGGTCACGAAGTCGACGAGCCGGTCCCGGTCACGGGGGTCGATGCGGTGGAACTCGCTGCGCCGCAGCCGGCGCCGGGGCGGGACGATGTCGACGCCCACAATCTCGGCGACATCGGCGCGCTCCTCGAGGAGCTGGGCCATCCGCGTGCCCAGCTCGCCCCCCATGCCGGTCAGCAGGACGCGCATGCCTTGTCGCTCCGCTCACTGGTCATGGTCATCCGGAAGCTAAATCGGCTTCGGGTCGAAGATGTGGGAACAGGATGACCTCCCGGATCGACGAGACGCCCGCGAGCAGCATGGCGAGGCGGTCGATGCCGACACCCAGCCCGCCGCAGGGCGGGAGACCGTACTCGAGGGCGCGGAGGTAGTCGTCGTCGACGCCGTGCGCCTCGAGGTCGCCCTTGGCCGCGAGCCGGGCCTGGGCCTCGAACCGAGCCCGCTGATCGACCGGGTCGTTGAGCTCGCTGAAGGCGTTCCCGATCTCGCGCCCGAGCACGACGGGCTCGAAGCGCTCGACCAGCGCGGGATCGTCGCGATGCACGCGTGCCAGCGGGGAGACGTCGCGGGGGAAGTCGAGCACGAACGTCGGGCCCACGATGTTTGCCTCGGTCGTCTTCTCGTAGATCTCGAGGACGAGCTTCCCCGGGTCCCACCCCTTCTCGCGAGCGATGCCGAGGTCGTCGCAGATCTTCTCGATCTCGTCGACGGGCATGGCCGGGTGGACATCGACGCCGGCGTGCTCACGGACGAGGTCGAGCATCGTGCGGCGCTCCCAGGGCGGCGTCAGGTCCACCGCCCGGCCGTCGACCTCGGCCGTCGCGGTCCCGACGGCCTCGAGGGCGGCGTGGGCGACGAGGTCCTCGGTGAGCGTCATCATGTCGGTGTAGTCGACGAACGCCTCGTAGAGCTCGAGCATCGTGAACTCGGGCTGGTTCTTCGTGGAGAGGCCCTCGTTGCGGAACACGCGCCCGATCTCGAACACCTTCTCGAACCCGCCGACCAGGAGGCGCTTGAGGGGCAGCTCGAGCGCGATCCGCAGGTAGAGGTCGAGGTCGAGGGCGTTGTGGTGGGTGACGAACGGGCGCGCCGCGGCCCCGCCGGGTACGCCGTGCATCACCGGCGTCTCCACCTCGACGAAGCCCCGGTCGACGAGGAAGCGGCGAATGGCGGCGATGGCGGCGAAGCGGACGTCGAAGACGCGGCGGGCGTCGTCGTTGGCGATCAGGTCGACGTAGCGCTGCCGGAAACGGGTGTCGATATCGGCCAGGCCGTGCCACTTGTCGGGAAGGGGCCGCAGCGCCTTGGAAAGGAGTGCAAACGCGGTGACCTTCAGCGAGAGCTCGCCCCGCCGGGTCTTGAGCGGCGCACCCTCGACGCCGACCCAGTCGCCCAGGTCGAGCTGGTCGAACTCCGTGTGTCCCGCCTCGCCCAGCCCGTCGTCCGACACGAACAGCTGCACCGTGCCGGTCCCGTCGCGCATGGTCGCGAACGTGAGCTTCCCCTGACGACGGATCAGCAGCAGCCGGCCCGCGACCCGCTCGGTCGCGTCGAGCTCGGTGCCGGCCTGGAGCTGCGGGTCGTAACGACCGCGGAAGGCGGCGAGCGTCGTCGTGCGGTCGAAGCGAACCGGGTACGGGTCGCGCCCCGCGGCCCGCAGCGCCTCGACCTTGTGGAGACGGCGGGCTCGCTCGTCCTCTGGCATCACTGGTTCCGCTCGAAGACGATGCGCAGCCCGTGCAGCGTGAGCCACGGCTCGTGGTGCTGGATGGTGCGCGAGAACTCCATGATGAGCTCGGCCAGCCCCCCGGTGGCAACGACGCTGCAGTGGCCCAGCTCGGCTCGGAAGCGCTCGACGAGCGAGTCGACCTGGCCCGAGAACCCGTACACCGCGCCCGACTGGATCGATTCGATGGTCGACTTGCCGATGACGTTCTTGGGCGGCACCAGCTCGACGCGCCGCAGCAGGGCCGCCCGGGCGAACAGGGCGTCCATGGCGATCTCGATGCCCGGGAAGATCGCACCGCCCAGGTACTCGCCCTTCTCGCTCACGGCGTCGACCGTGTTGGCGGTGCCGAAGTCGACGATGATCGACGGCCCGCCGTAGAGGTCGTAGGCACCCACCGCGTTGGCAATGCGGTCGGCGCCGACCTCCTTGGGGTTGTCGTAGAGGATCGGCATCCCGGTGCGCACGCCCGGCTCGATCACGAGCGGCTCGAGGCCGATGTAGCGCTCTGTCATCTCCCGCAGCGCGGCGGTGACGGGCGGAACACCCGAGGCGATGGCCACACCCGACACCTGGGCGTCGAACGAGAAGCCATGGAAGCCGAGGAACTGGTGGATCGCGAGCGCGAGCTCGTCGGAGGTCCGCTCGGCGAGCGACGCGATGCGCCAGTGGTCGGCCAGCTCCTTGCCGTCGAACAGCCCGATGACGGTCTGGGTGTTCCCGGCGTCGATGGCTAGGAGCACGAGCTACTCCCAATCGAGGGCGAGGTCGAGGATGGGGGCCGAGTGGGTGATGGCGCCGATCGAGACGTAGTCGGCGCCGGCCTCGGCGTAGGCACGGACGGTGTCGAGCTGGACGCCGCCCGACACCTCGACCGGGATCGCGCCGCCGAGCACCGCCACCGCCTCGATCACCCGGGCCGGCGTCATGTTGTCGAGGAGCACGAGGTCGGGACCGGCCGCCTTGGCCTCGGCGACCTGCTCGAGCGTGTCGCACTCGACCTCGACGACACGGCCCGGCCAGCGGTCGCGCGCCCGCTCGACCGATTCGCGCAGCGGAAGGTGGGCGAGGTGGTTGTCCTTGACGAGCACCGCGTCGGACAGGCAGTCGCGGTGGTTGCGGCCCCCGCCGGCCCGCACCGCGGCCTTCTCGAGGGCCCGCAGGCCCGGCAGGGTCTTGCGCGTGTCGCGGATGCGGGCGCCCGTCCCGACGACGGCATCAACGAAGCGGCGGGTGAGCGTGGCGACCCCCGAGCAATGGCACAGCAGGTTGAGAGCGCTGCGCTCGGCCGCGAGGATCGAGCGCACATTGCCCGCCACGCGGCCGAGCTCGCTGCCCCCGTCGACCGCGTCGCCATCGGCGACGGCCCAGTCGACGGTCACGGCCGGGTCCACCTGGCGGAACACCTCCGTGGCGGCCGCGGTGCCGGCGATCACCCCGGCGCGACGGGCGACGAACCGGCCGGCGCCGCGCGCGTCCTCGGGCACGACCGCGATCGAGGTGACGTCGCCGAGCGCACCGAGGTCCTCCTCCAGGGCGCGCCGGACGACCTCGCGAACCGCGGTGGCCGGCGGGTCGAAGTCGCTCATCGCGCCGGCTCCCGGGCGGTGGCTGGCAGGGGTACGAATGCGGGCTCGTCACCGGCGGCGAACACGAACCGGCCCAGGTGCGCGCTCGAACGCTCGGGGAAGTCGAGACGCGTGTGCGTGCCGCGCGACTCCCGGCGGGCGATCGCGGCGGCGACGAGTGCGGAGCCGACGGTGAGGAGGTTCCGCACCTCCGGCGACGAAGCCGCGTGGAGCTCGGCCAGCGCGCCGGCAGCCCGGGCGAGGCTGGACCCGTCGCGCAGCACGCCGGCGTCCCGCGTCATGACGTGCTGGATGCCGGCGCGGGTCGTCGTGCCGGGGGCGAAGTCGGCCGCGGGCGCGTGCGCGGGGGCGGCGACACCCCGCAGGACACCGGTCTCGTCGGGGCCGTCCTTTCCGCGTGTGATCGCGTCGACGGTGCGCCGGGCGAACACGAGGCCGTCGAGCAGCGAGTTGGAGGCCAGCCGGTTGGCGCCGTGCACGCCCGAGCACGCCGACTCGCCGCACGCCCACAGGCCCGGGAGCGTCGAGGCGCCGTCGAGATCGGTGCACACGCCGCCCGAGAGGTAGTGCGCCGCGGGCGCGACCGGCAGCCAGTCGCGCGTCGGGTCGAGCCCGACCTCGTGGCACGCGTTCCAGATCGTCGGGAAGCGGGTGGGGAACCCGGTGATCGAGGTGGCGTCCAGCCACAGGTGGTCGAGTCCACGTTCGTTGAGCCGCCGGGCGATAGCCCGAGCAACAATGTCGCGAGGCGCGAGGTCTGCGAGTGGGTGCTCACCGGCCATGAAGGCGACACCGCGCTCGTCGCGGAGCACCGCCCCTTCTCCCCGCAGCGCCTCGGAGAGCAAGGGGCGCGGCATCGACGGGTGGTGCAGCGCCGTCGGGTGAAACTGCATGAACTCCACGTCGGCCACCGCCACCCCCGCCCGCAGTGCCATCGCGATGCCGTCACCGGTCGACAGCGCCGGGTTGGTGGTGACGGCGAAGCACTGCCCCGCCCCGCCGGTGGCGAGGATCGTCTGGCGGGCGTGCACGTCGAAGGTCGCGCCGGTGGGGTCGACGGCCCGCACGCCCACGGCTCGCCCGTCCTTCACCAGCAGGTCGACGGCGAGCCAGCCCTCCCGCACCTCGGCGGCGGTCGCCCGTACCGCCGCCGCCAGCGACCGCTCGATCTCGGCGCCGGTGGCGTCACCCCCGGCGTGCACGACCCGCGCCACCGAATGGCCGCCCTCGCGTGCGAGCGCCAGGCCCGCCGCCTCCCCGTCGCCGGTGCGGTCGAACTCGGCCCCCGTCGCCATGAGCTCGCGGACGCGGTCGGGGCCCTCGGTCACGAGCACACGCACGGCGTCGGCGTCGCAGAGGCCGGCGCCGGCGGCGAGCGTGTCGGAGAGGTGCAGCTCGGGGGAATCGTCGCCGTCGAACAGCGCCGCGGCGACCCCGCCCTGCGCGTAGCGAGTCGCCGAGTGCGCGAGTTCGCCCTTCGTGAGCACCACGACCGATTGGCCGGCGCCGGCGCCGTGCACCGCCGCCGACAGCCCGGCGACGCCGCTGCCGAGCACCAGCACGTCGAAACCCGGGGCCATCGATTCAGCCTACCGATCGGTCGCTTCGGCTACGGGGCCAGTTCGTGCAGCTCGCGGTCGAGAGCCTGGAACTCCTCGTCGGTGGGCCAGTTGCGCGGGTCGACGTGCACGATTTTCGGTGCGTACGACTCGAGCTCGCGCTCGTCGTACTGCGCGTAGCTGATGACGATCACGCGGTCGCCGGTGTGCACGAGGCGCGCCGCGGCGCCGTTGAGCACCACGTCGCCAGGGGCGCCCCTCATCACGTAGGTCTCGAAGCGCGCGCCGTTGTCGATGTCGAGCACGTGCACCTGCTCGTGCTCGAGGAGATCCGCCAACCCCATGAGACGGGGGCAGAGCGTGATCGAACCGACGTAGTCGACGTCGGCCCCCGTCACGGTGGCGCGGTGGATCTTCGACTTCATCATCGTGCGCTGCATGCCGTCTCCATTGGCTCGCCTTCCTGGGTGATGACCCCGAGGTCGGCGACGACCTCGGCGCCCGTGATCGTGAGCGTGACGTTGTCGATGAGGCGGGCATCGCCGACACGGGCGGCCACGGCGACGAGGATCTCGCCGTCGAGCCGGTCGACCGGCTCGAGGTCGGCTCCCCGGCGCGCCTCGGCGTACTCGAGCACGACCCGCGCCTCGCCCGCCACCGTGGCCGCGACGAGCCTCGTGAGGGCCGCCGGGTCGCGCTCGCCTCCCACGACGGCGTCCGCGGCCGCCCGCAGCGACCGCGACAGCACGGTGGCGGCGCGCCGCTCGTCCGGGGACAGGTAGGCGTTACGACTCGACATCGCCAGCCCGTCCGCCTCGCGTACCAGCGGGCAGCTCGCCACCTCGACCGGGAGGTTCAGGTCGGCGGTCATCCGCCTCACGACGGCCAGCTGCTGCGCGTCCTTGTTGCCGAAGTAGGCGGTGCACGGGCCCACGATCGAGAAGAGCTTCGCGACCACGGTCGTGACCCCGTCGAAGTGCGCGGGGCGGGCGGAGCCGCACAGACCGGCGGTCAGGTCGTCGACGTGCACGCTGGTCTTCGTGGGCTCCGGGTACATCTCGGCTGCGCTCGGGGCGAACAGGACGTCGACGCCGGAGGCGACGGCGACGGCGGCGTCGCCGTCCGGGTCGCGCGGGTACCCGGCGAGGTCCTCGTTGGCGCCGAACTGGAGCGGGTTCACGAAGATCGTGACGACCACCAGGTCGTGGGCGGCGCGGGCGGCCCGCATCAGCGACCGGTGACCTTCGTGGAAGTAGCCCATCGTCGGCACGAGGCCGACGCTCCTGCCCGCATGGCGCGCCACCTCGCACGTCGTCCGCAGGTCGGCGATGCACTCCAGCGTGATCACGAGAGCGCGTCCTCGAGCTCCGAGCGCTCCTCGAGCGTCGCGAGCCGCAGCGCCTCCCGCGCCAGCGCCCGGTACGCAGCTCGTTCGCCTTCGGGCAGGACGGCAAGGTGCGCGGCCACGGTTGCGCTGTCGCCACGCGCGACGGGCCCCGTGAGCGCGGCCGCGGGACCGAGGGCCGCCGCGTTCTCGATCGACGCCCGCGCCAGAGGAAGGAACGCGTCGAACGGGACGCCCGCGGCGCGGGCGAGACGCTCGACCTGGCCGAGCAGCGCGACCAGGTGGTTCGAGGCCACGCAGGCGGCTGCGTGATAGCGCCCACGATCGACAGCGACGCGGAAGGGCCGCATCCCGAGCGTGCGCGCGAGCCGCTCCACGAACGGAGGGCCGTCGACCGCGCACCACGACCCGGCCAGGCGCGCCCGGCCGAGCTCGCCCGATGGCAACGATTGGAGCGGGTGCAGCGACCCGACCTCGGCGTCGGGCCGCCCCAGCAGCAGGTCGTCGAACTCGTGCAGGGTGCGGGCACCGGAGAGGTGGACGACCCGCGTGCCGGGTCGTAGCGACGGCGCGAGGTCGCGCGCCGCGCCCGAGATGGCGGCATCGGGCGTCGCCACCACCACGAGCCGGGCGTCGCGCCCGGCCTGCTCGACCGGGACCGCAGCCGTTCGCAGCACGGCGGCGGCGCGCCGGGTCGACCCGGCGTCGGGGGAGCGGCCCGCGACCGCGACCGCCGTCCAACCGCGCTCGACCAGCGCGAGCGAGAGCGCGGTCCCCGCCCGGCCGGGCCCGACGAGCGCGAAGGCGCGCGGTCGAACGCTGTCGTCCATCTTCCAACCTTTCGTTCCAGGCCCGTGGGCGGGTCCCGGACTACTGAGTCGCTGGCGGCGTCAATGCTACTTCGACCCGGCGGACGCCACGCCAGCCCTGCCGGGGGCGAGCGGCCAGGGCGGGCTCGAGGTCGGCGAGGGGCGCCAGCACGAAGTGCCGCTCGAGCAGGCGGGGGTGGGGCACCACCAGGTCGGGCTCGTCGACGAGCTCGTGACCCACGATGAGCACGTCGACGTCGAGGGTCCGTGGCCCCCACCGTTCACGGCGCTCACGACCGGCCTCGACCTCGAGCCGGCGGGCGAGCTCGAGGAGCTCTCGCGCCGTGCGGTCGGTGTGCAGGGCAACCACCGCGTTGAGGTAGTCGCCCTGGGAGGGCCCGCCGACCGGCTCCGTCTCGTACACGGGTGACACTGCCGCGACGGTGACGCCCGGCGCCGCCGCCAGGCCGTCGACCGCGTCCTGGAGGTGGGCGAGGCGATCGCCCACGTTGGAGCCCAGCCCCAGATACGCGCGCCGCGTCTCTCTTTCCCGCGCTCGGCCCTGCGGGCCGGTCGCCTCAGGCCGGGACTCGTCGGGGGTCGATCCCATAACCGTTCAGGAACTCCTCCAGGGTCTTGGCCCGCAGGTCGGCCTCGACCATGGCGAGGGTTCGCTCGACCAGCATCGGGTCGTCGGGGCCGCAGTCGATCTCGTGCACGACGCGTCCGCTGCGCCCGTCGCGGATCCGCACGCCCGTCGACCCGAGGAGCCGCTTTCGGAGGCGGCCGAGGGCCAGCTCGCGTCGAACGCGCCGGACACCGAAGTCGAGGGCGAACCATCGCCGCCCCCGCACCGGCCCGAGGTCGGCCTCGAGACGAGCTCCAGCTCGCTCGCCGTTCATCAGTGGCGGTCGATGCGCACGGCGACGTGGTCGACCATGGCCCGGACCGGAGGATGCAGCTTGCGCACGGTGACGGTGACACTGCTCACGCGAGGATCGGCGCAGCACACCTCGGCGATTCGGCTGGCGAGCCGCTCGAGGAGGTGGTACCGCTCCGACTTCACCACCCGGCTCACCGCCTCGGCGACGGCGGAGTAATCGACCGTGTCGTCGAGCGCGTCGCTCTCGCCGGGGCGCGACAGGTCGACGCCGAGCTCGATGTCGACCTCGAACGGCTGCGGCCGTGCCTGCTCCTCGGGCAGGGCGCCGTGCACCCCGAGCTCTTGGAGCCCGGCGATGACGATGCGGTCCATCAGAGCCGTTCCCCGGCCATTACCCGGTGCGCAGGATCTTCTCGTCGAGCGTGACGGCCACGACCTCGCGCCCGACCGACCCCAGCTGACGGCTCGTGAGCCGCTCGAGGATCACGATCGCGTGCGGGCCCTCGGTCACCAGCCCGGCGTAGAGGAGGTAGCCGGCCATCACTCCCAGGATGCGGTCGCCGAACTCCTCGTGGTGGACGAGCACCCGCTCGGTGGGAGCGTCGAGCCAGCCGGCGATGGTCGCGTAGATCTCCCCCAGCCGGTCGCCCAGCTCGTCGTGCCGGCCGAGCGGGCGGTGCTCGTAGGCGATCCCGGCCTCCTCGTACGCGTGAAGGTTGTGGGGCGAGTCGAGCAGCGAGAGCACGTGCGTGAAGCCGTGGCCGCCGAGCCAGATGAGCTCCTCCTGCCGGCGCACCTTGCGGTGGTTGCGCGCGAAGCCGCCCGGGCGCTCGGAGGCAGCCAGGCGGTCCTTGATGATCCAGCAAAAGAACCGGGGCTCGAGGCCCTGGGCCCAGCGCCCCCTCACGCGGCATCCTCGGCGGTGCGCAGCGCCTCGAGGAGCCGAACCGCGTGGGCGGCGGGGCGCGCCTCGTGGACCCTCACGATGCTCGCCCCGCGGTCGAGTGCCCAGACGACGGTGGCCAGCGTGCCTTCCTCCCGTTCCTCCGTGGGCAGACCGCCGTCGTCGCCGGCCAGGAGCGCGCCGATGAACCGCTTCCGCGACGTGCCCACTGCCACCGGCACCGCCACCCGGTCCACGAGCTCAGGAAGGCGCGCGAGCAGCTCCAGGTTCTGGCGGATCGTCTTCCCGAAGCCGATGCCCGGGTCGGCGGCAAGCGCCGCGTCGGTGATCCCCGCGGCGCGAGCGGCGTCCAGACGCTCGACGAGGAACGCGGTCACCTCGTTCACGACGTCGGTGTAGCGCGGGTCGCGCTGCATGGTGCGGGGCTCACCAAGCATGTGCATCGCGACGTATCCGGCGCCGGCACGCCCCGTGATCGCGAGGATGTCGGGATCGAACCGGCCGGCGGACACGTCGTTGACCACGGTGGCGCCGGCGTCGAGCGCGGCTCGCGCGACGACCGCCTTGGTGGTGTCGATGCTCACGGGCACGCCCGCCTCGCCGGCGAGGCGCGCGACCACCGGGACCACCCGGCGCTGCTCCTCCTCGGCGGGTACCGGCTCGGCGCCGGGCCGAGTCGACTCGCCGCCCACATCGAGGAGGTCGGCGCCGGCGGCGGCGAGCTCGAGGCCGTGAGCGGCGGCGGCGCCGGGGTCGAGGAAGCGTCCGCCGTCCGAGAACGAGTCCGGTGTCACATTGACAACTCCCATCACCGCCGGACGCGCGCCACAGAGAGCCGGCCACTCGAACACGGGGCGAAGCGTACCGTCGCCTCCGACGCGCGGCTCCCGGCGCCCGAGCGCCGGCAGGATTGCGCGGGAGCGGCGAGCGTCCCGAAGGGCGGGCGCCGGGTATCCCGGCGCCCGAGCGAGTGCGACCAGGAGTTAGAGGCGCCGGCCGGGATGGCCGATGAAGCTCATGGCCTCGGCCCGCGTCGCAGGGTTGTCCTTGAACATTCCCCGCACCGCCGAGGTCACGGTCAGGGAGCCAGGCTTCTTCGCGCCTCGCATCGTCATGCACAGGTGCTCGGCCTCGATGACCACGAACACGTCCGGCGTGAGCTGCCTGACCAGAGCATCGGCGATCTGAGTCGTCAGTCGCTCCTGGACCTGCGGCCGGCGGGCGAAGCCGTCGACGAGACGAGCGATCTTCGACAGCCCGGTGATGCGCCCGTTCTCGTCAGGGATGTACGCGACGTGTGCACGACCACTGAACGGGACGAGGTGGTGCTCGCAATGGCTCGTCAGAGGAATGTCCTTCACCATGACCATCTCGTCGTGGTCTTCCTCGAAGGTCGTGACGAGATGGCAAGAAGGATCGTCGTGGAGCCCGCCGAAGATCTCCTCGTACATCTCGGCGACGCGGCGCGGCGTGTAGCGCAGGCCCTCGCGGTCGGGGTCCTCACCGATGGCCTCGAGGATCTCGCGCACAGCCCGCTCGATGCGGGGCTTGTCGACACTGCTCCCCGGCTCGCGCTCGCCCGGGACGGCGCGCAAGTTCGGGTCCGTCACGGCTTGGGTCTCCGGCCCTGGGGCGTGGTGTCGGTGGCAGCGACCGAGGCGGCCCGCCCGGTGCCGGATTCGGGGATCGCCGTCCAGGGCTGCACCGCGCTGAAGATCTCCATCACGCGGTCGGTCTCGAGTGTCTCGTTCGCGACCAGCTCGCCAGCGAGGTGATCGAGGACCGCACGGTTCGTGTGCAGGATTTCGTGTGCCTTTTCGTGCGCGGACTCGATGAGCCGGCGTACCTCGGCGTCGATGGTCGCGGCGATCTCGTCGGAGTAGTCGGGGGTATTCGCCAGGTCGCGGCCGAGGAAGACCTCCCCGCGCGGCTGACCGAAGCGGAGGGGCCCCAACGTCTCGCTCATACCGAACTCCATCACCATCTGGCGGGCGATGCCGGTGGCCCGCTCGATGTCGTTCTGGGCGCCGGTGGTCGGGTCGGAGAAGATCAGCTCCTCGGCGGTCCGGCCCCCGAGCAGCATGGCGAGCTCGTCGACGAGCTCGCTGCGGGTGACGAGGAACCGGTCCTCCAGCGGCAGGGTGAGCGTGTACCCGAGCGCCCGGCCCCTCGGGATGATCGACACCTTGTGGACGGGGTCGGTGTTCGGCAGCGCGTGCGACACGAGCGCGTGCCCGCCCTCGTGGTAGGCGATCACCCGCTTCTCCCGGTCGGAGATGAGACGGCTCTTGCGCTCGGGGCCCGCCATCACCCGGTCGATGGCCTCCTCGAGCTGGTGGGTGCCGATCAGCTTGAGGTCGAACCGGGCCGCCAGCAACGCCGCCTCGTTCATGACGTTGGCGAGGTCCGCCCCGGTGAAGCCGGGCGTGCGGCGTGCGATCAGATCCAGGTCGACGCCCTCGGCCAGCGGCTTGCTCCGCGCGTGCACCTCGAGGATCGCCTTGCGGCCCTCGCGGTCGGGACGGTCGACCACGATCTGGCGGTCGAAGCGGCCGGGGCGCAGCAGGGCGGGGTCGAGGATGTCGGGGCGGTTGGTGGCGGCGATCAGGATCACACCCGTCTTCTGGTCGAAGCCGTCCATCTCGACGAGCATCTGGTTGAGCGTCTGCTCACGCTCGTCGTGGCCGCCGCCGAGGCCGGCACCACGGTGGCGTCCGACCGCGTCGATCTCGTCGACGAACACGATGGCAGGGGCAGCCGACTTGGCCTGCTCGAAGAGGTCGCGAACCCGTGACGCGCCGACGCCCACGAACATCTCGACGAAGTCCGACCCGCTGATCGAGAAGAACGGGACGCCCGCCTCGCCGGCGACCGCCTTGGCGAGCAGCGTCTTGCCGGTGCCGGGCGGCCCGTAGAGCAGCACGCCCTTCGGGATCTTGGCGCCGATGTCGTGGAACTTGGACGGCGCCTCCAGGAAGTCCTTGATCTCCTCGAGCTCCTCGACCGCCTCGTCGAGACCGGCGACGTCGGCGAACGTCGTCTTGGGCTGGTCCTTCGACACGGCCTTGGCCCGGGACTTCCCGAACCTCATCACTCGGCTGCCGCCGCCCTGCACCTGGTTCAGGAAGAAGAGGACGATCACCACGACGATGGCGATGGGCGCCAGGTTCAGCAGGAAGTCGAGCCAGGGGTTCCCCCGCTGGGCGTCGACCCCGAACTTCTCTACGTCGGCGTCGCGGATCTGATCGGTGATCTCGTCGGTGTACTCCTCGGGGAACTTCACCTCGTACTTGGTGCCGTCGGTGAGCTCGCCCTTGATCTTGTGATCGCGGTCCAGGAGCGTCGCCTCGGCCACGCCGCGGTCGTCGAGCTCGTCGGAGAACCGGTTGAGGTCGAGCCGCTTCCGGTCGTTCCCGGGCCGGAGGAGCAGCTGCCAGACGAGGACGCCGCCGACCAGGACGACGACGGCGTAGATGATGATGCTCCGGCGAGCCTTACGCACGCGTTCTCCCGGCGACAGGCGGGGCTTCCAGGCTACCCGGGGACGGGCCCTCGGTACTCCGCGATGTACGGCAGGTTGCGGTACCGCTCGTCGATGTCGAGGCCGTAGCCGACGACGAAGTCGGGCGGGATCCGGAAGCCGACGTATTTCAGGTCGGGATCGACCTTCTGGAGCCCTTCCTTGAGGAGGAGTGCGCAGACCTCGAGCGATGCCGGACCCCGCGCGGCGAGGTTCTTCCGCAGGTAGGCGAGGGTGAGCCCGGAGTCCACGATGTCCTCCACGATCACGACGTGGCGGTCGGTGAGATCGAGGTCGAGGTCCATCAGGATCCGCACGACGCCGCTGGTGCTGGTGGCCGAGCCGTAGGACGCAACCGCCATGAAGTCGAACTCGACCGGCAGGTCGATGGCCCGGGCGAGGTCGCTCATGAACATGAACGCTCCCTTGAGCACTCCCACCAGGAGGGGCGGCCGGGCGGCGTAGTCGGAGGACAGCTCCTTCCCGAGCTCGGCGACCCGCTGCTGGAGCTCCTCGGCGCCGACCACGACCCTGCCCAGGTGCGGGTCGTTCAAGTCACCTGCTCCGCTCCGGCCTTCATGGGTCGCTCCGCTCCGGCGTCCCGCTCGTCCGAGCACGCCTCCGCTCCGCGGTGATCCAGAGGAACCGGCGGGTTCGGGGCGCGACTCGGGCGCCGCCGGCGACACGGTAGCCGACGTCCCAAATCGGCTCGCCGGTCGCGAGCGAGTGCAGCACGCACCGGCGGGTGCGCGGGCTCCGGAGCAGGATGCCCTGCCGGCCGGCGGCGTCGGCGTCCACCACACAGGCCCAGCGGCCGTCGGGCCACCGAACGGGCGCTTCGCGCTCGACCCACGACTCGAGTTGCAGTCCAGCGCCCGAGGCCGAGCCGGGGAGCGGAACGAGTACGGCGTGTCGGGGCGATCGCGCCGATGCCTCGACGCGCAGCTCACCGGCGCGGCGCGCCACGCGCCGGCCGCCGGCGAGGTCCACGGCTGCCCGCTCGTGCCGGGCCACCGCCAGCACCGCGTCCACCTCGTCGAGGGACGGTGGGGGCGGGCCCAGCCAGCGCCGTACGGCCCGGCGGGCCAGCGCAGGGTCGAGAGCAGCCAGCTCGCGCGCGCGGGCCCGACCACCAAGCGGCCATGCATCGCCGGCGAGCTCGTCGAGCAGGTTCGACTCGGCCCGCAGCACCCCGGCCTGCCGTGCGAGCACCGGCGTGAGATCGCGGCCCCCGGCTCGTTCGAGCGCGGGGATCACCTCACGGCGCAGCCACACGCGACGGAAGGCGGGGTCGTCGTTCATCGGATCGCGCAGGGGCATGAGGCCGAGGCGAGCACAGATCTCCGCGGTGTCGGCTCGGCGCAGGGCGAGGAGCGGGCGGACGATGCGCCCACGACGCGGCGGCATTCCACCGAGCCCGGCGGTGGCACCACCGCGCAGCAGGTTCAGCAGCACGGTCTCGGCCTGGTCGTCGGCAGTGTGCCCGAGGAGCACGGCGCCGGCACCGAGCCCGGCGCGCACCTCCTCCAGCGCGGCGTAGCGGGCCTCGCGCGCTCGTGCCTCGAGATTGGGCCCGGGACCGACCGTGACCATCGCGGATCGGAACGGCGCGCCGAGACGTTCGGCGAGGGAGGCCACGAGCGCCGCCTCGTGGCGGCTCTCCGGGCGCAGGCCGTGGTCGACGTGCACCGCCACGGGGAGGAGCGCGGCGTCGACCGCCAGCGCGAGAAGCGCCAGCGAGTCGGGGCCGCCGGAGCAGGCCACAAGGACGGGCGGGTCGAGGGCGTGCAGCTCGTCGAGGCGCTCTCGCCACGGCGCCAGCGCGTGCCTGCTCGGCGGGCGCCCGACCGTCACCGCGGTGCCTCGCCATGGTCCGGGCCGAGCAGAGCACCCTGGCGCAGGAGCGCGAGCAGCTCGTTCGTGCCCTTGAGGCCGAGCCGGCGGGAGGCGCGGCGCACGCTCGCGTAGACGTTGCTGCGGCTCATACCCAGCTGCTGCGCGACCGCAGTGACCGGCGTCCGGGTGGCGAGGGCCTCCAGGAGCTGCCTCTGCTTCGCCGTCAGGTCGCCCAGCTTGTCGCGCGCCTGGCGTAGTCGCGGCGACGGGCTCGACGCCGTCGGGGCGTGCTCGAGACGCGTGAGCCGCACACGTGGCTCCACGACGGGAGGCCGGTCGCTAGCCGAGCGCTCCCGCCGAGCGAGCTCCTCGAGCGAGGCGGCCTGCACGCGCCGGCGCTGCTCGCGCTCGGGCGGTGCCGACGGGTCGAGCGCGGCTTCGAGGGCGTCTACGAGGTACTGCGGGTCGAACGGCTTCGTGATATAGCGCAACGCGCCTTCGACGCCGCCCCGCAACCGCTGCTCTGACTCAGCGCGCGCGGTGACCATGAACACGGGAATGGCGGAGAGGTCGTGGTCGGTGCCGGCCTTGAGCTCCTCGAGCACCGCCCAACCGTCGACGTCGGGCATCATCACGTCGAGGAATATCGCGTCGGGCCGCTCGCGGCGGACTGCCGCGAGGGCCTCGGCGCCGTCGCGGGCGGCAGCGACCCGGTGGCCGGCAACCTCCAGGTTGACCCGGATCAGCTCGACGATGTCGGGTTCGTCGTCGACGACGAGGACGAGTGCCATCCTTCTTCGCTCACGTCATCCGGCGGCTGTGACGCTCCCCACGCGCGAGAGCCACTCTCCGGGGTGCGTGAGCTCCTCGGCGGTCGGGAGAGAGTCCGGGCCGAGCCAGGCGGCGTCGATCGCCCGGGGGCCGGCCTCGCGCTCGACCGCGGCGACGAAGGCCTCGCCCAGCTCGTACTGGCGCATCTTCGAGTCGAGTCCGAGGAGCTTGTGCAGGATGCCCGTGAAGCCGCGCGCCCGTCGACGAGCCTGCAGCACTCGCGCCATGCGCTCCTGGCCGCCGACGTGCTCGCGGCCGAGAGTGTTCATGACCGCGTTGCCGTGTCCCTCGAGCAACGACATGAGCGACTGCACCTGTGCGAGCACACCACGCTGCTCGGGCGAGGCCAGGAGCCCGACCAGCCCGGCTTCGTCGAGCGGGTTGCGACCCCGGCGCAGCTCCTCGGCCGCCCGCACCATCGCCTGGACGAGTCGTCGCGGGTCCGGGTCGACCATCGTCAGCGAGCGCTCGACGAGGGCCAGGAAGTGTCCCTTCAGCCACGGCACTCCGGTGAACTGCGCTCGGTGCGTCACCTCGTGCAGCGCGATCCAGCGACGGAAGTCGCGTGGCGGGAACGCGTACCGCTTCTCCAGGACGAGGATGTTGGGCCCGATGTAGTAGACGGCGTCGCCGCCGGAGCCGTCGCCGTCGGGGACCAGGAGGTCGTACTGACCCAGCACGCGCTGGGCCATGTAGCCGAGCAGCACGCCCATCTCGGTGCCGGCAAGGCGGCGTCCGACCGGCGCGACCGGGCTGCGCGCCATCCGCGCCCCGATCCGGGCCGTGAGCGGCGCCAGCATCTTGCGCATCGACGCGACGTTGGCCTGCACCCAGCCGGCGCGATCGAGGACCTCGGCCGCGGCCCGCCCCGGTGCCCGCAGCCCGGTGTGCTCGGCGACCAGGTCCTCGGCCTCGGTGGTAACGGCGGCGAAGTCGGGACGAAGGGAGCGGCCCAGATACGAGGAGGCGAGGGGCTCCCGGCCCGCGAGCCGCCGCGCCACCCGCTCGGCGAGCGCCCAGTCGACGGGGTCGGGTACAACCGGGTCGGGTGCGACCGGGACGGTGGCGGGGGACGCCACGCGCTACCGCCCGCGGTACTTGGGTCGGAGGACGCGGCGGTAGTAGCCGACCACGAGCATCGCGATGGTGCCGACCCCGCTGAGCACCAGGATCGGCGCGATCCAGTAGAACCAGAACCGCTGCGCGGCCAGCACGGGCGGCGCCGCCGCTGCCGGCGAGGCGAGCAGCACGACGAGCACCGGCGCCAGTAGCGCGATGCGGACGGTCCTCACGCTGGTTCCTCCGGAGGTGGGCCGGCGGGTCGGCCTCATGGTAGGGCGGCGCGCCTCACAGGTCGGTCTCGAGGCGCTCCTCGGGGAGTGGCTCGCCCAGGGCCTCGGCGATCCGGCGCTTGAGCTCGGGCGGTACCTCGTCGCGGCATTTGGACGCGATGACCTGGCGGAGCTCGAGCTCGAAGTCGAAGCCTTCCGCGCACGGCGGGCACTCGTCGAGATGACGCGCGATCGCGCGTCGTCGCCACACGGTCAACTCCCCATCGAGGTAGTGGTAGATGCGATGGATCGCCTTGTCGCAGTCCATCCTGCGGTCATCCCCCCGCTCGGTCGGCAGTCTCCGGGAGCAGACCTCGTTCCCCGGCAAACTCCCACAACGACTTCTGCAGCTGCTTTCTTCCTCGGTGCAGCCGGCTCATGACGGTCCCGATGGGAACGTCCATGATCTCGGCGATCTCCTTGTACGAGAACCCCTCCACGTCGGCGAGGAGCACCGCCATCCGGAACTGCTCCGGGAGCGCCTCGAGCGCCTGCTTCACGACCTCGTCGGGGATGTAGTCGAGCACCTCCGACTCGGGGGTGCGGGAGGCGTCGGCGGCTTCGAGGCCGCCCAAGCGACGGAAGAGGAAGAAGTCCTCGTTGTCGTCGAGGTCGATCTCCTCGGGCCGGCGCTTCTTGGCCCGGTACGTGTTGATGAACGTGTTGGTGAGGATCTTGTAGAGCCACGCCTTGAGGTTCGTGCCCTCGCGGAAGCCGCCGAAGCCGCGGTAGGCGCGCAGGTACGTCTCCTGCACGAGGTCCTCGGCGTCGGCCGGGTTGCGCGTCATGCGCAGCGCGGCCGAGTACAGCGGCGACATGTACGGCATGGCGAGCTCGGCGAACTGGGCCTGGTCGGCCATGCCCGGAAGGGTACCTGACGCTACCCGAGGATCAGCTTGGCACCACCTGCCAGATCGCGCCCCCGCCACCGCCCATGTCGGTGGTGATGTACAGGTTGCCGTCCGGCCCTTGCACGGCGCTGCGGAGCCGCGGCACCGCGCCGCCCGGGATGGAGGCGACGAGGTTGTTGGCACCGATGAACCCGTTGGCGTCGGGGAACATGATGCGCAGGTGCTGGCCCTTCAGCACCGCCACCGCCAGCGCTCCGTTCCACCCTTCCCACTGGCTGCCGGTCAGGAAAGTTGCCCCCGACGGCGCGATCGTCGGGAAGCCGGAGCTCCAGACCGGGAGCCACGCGCCTGTCGACCGGGTCATCGGGACCGCCTCGTTGTAACCCGGTACCGGGTCCCAGCCGAAATCGCCGGGGACGATCAGGTTGACCTCGTCGTCCCGGTCGGGGCCGTGTTCCAGGCTCATGCCCGAGCCGTTGGCGGCGAAGGCGATGCCCTGCACGTTGCGATGCCCGTAGTTGAAGATTCGCGTGCCGAACGGGTTGCCGGGATAGGGATTCCCATCGCGCGTGACCCGCAACACCTTCCCCCCCAGTGAGTTCAGGTCCTGGGGGTTGGTCCCGATCGCAGCGTCGCCGGTGCCGATGAAGAGCTGGTCGGTCCCGGGCTTGAAGCGCGGCCGGCACCCCGAGTGACGACCAGTGGACCGCGGCATCCCGGTCACGATGTTGGCGTTCAGCGCGACCGACAACAGGTCGTTCGCGACCGTCCAGCGGACGGCCCGCACGTCGCCGTTGCCGCCAGGCTCGGACGAAGTGAAGCACGTGTAGATGAAGCGGTTGCTCGCGAACGACGGGTCCACCGCGAGTCCGAGCATCCCGCCCTCGCTCCCCGGCAGGAAGCTCGGCGGCGCGGCCAACAGCTCACGCACCGTCCCGTCGGTTTGGCGAACGTTGATCTCGCCGGTGCGCTCGGTGAAGAACATCGTCCCGTCGGCGGCGAAGCCCACGTCCCACGGGTTGTTGAGCCCGGTCACGAAGTTGCGATCGACAGTCAGAGTGGGTGACGGTGAGCCCGCCGGTGCCGGGAAGGGAAGCTGCGGCACCGTCGACGGCGGGGGCGGGGGCGGCGGCGTCTGGCAGGCGGCGAGCAGTCCCACCGCCACGATCGTCGCGAGTGCGACAAGCGTGGCTGGACCGCGGCCACGACGCGCCATGAGCCCTCCGCTGGGTTGGGGTGCCCTCTGTCCATCGACACCCGACGAGCCCGGACTTTACGGGCTCTGTTCGCGCGATGCGTGGCGGCGCGACCACCGGCGCGCTTCACATCTTCGCAGCAGAATCGCCGGTTTCGGGCTGCTCTCCCGAATTGTCACGAGTTGTCGCGCTGCCGTAGCGCCGGGGGGCGAAAGCTGAGAGGCCACCGCCGCACCGCGGGGGTGGTCGTGGCATTCGCTGTGGCTTCTGTTGGGGCTGCCGGGCTGCTTCGGCCCCCCGGGTCCGCCAGGACCGGGCTCGCCCGCCGAACTCGCCCGGTGTCACACCCTTCGCCCGCACGGTCATCGTCGGCTCCACCACATCGGTGAGCGCGCCGTCGCCGATCCAAGTCGGTGGCACCCAGTACGTGTTCGACTCGTGGTCCGACGGGGGCGCCGCAAGCCACCTGGTCACCGCAGGAGTCTCGCCGGCGACCTACACCGCCACCTACCGCCCACCGCCCTGACCAGGCGGTGGCTAACGCCGGCCCTGACGCCACCGTCGCCGTCGACGAGCCCGGGCCGGGGAGGGGACTCGAACCCCCTGGCAGCCGCGCGCGAGGCGCCCCGACCGGTCGACCCGGAAATATAGGACATCCGGGTTCAGTGCCCGAGCGGTTACGCCGAGATTCCTAGGGTGAGCAGTGACCGGAGGGAACCGGGTGAGGTCTCCGGTGCGACGACCGGTCTGGTGGTCCGGTACGTGCACCAGACGCTCGGTGACCCGGCGGTGGAGCAGCTGCTTCGGCTTGCAGGGGCGACACGGACGGCCGAGGAGCTGCTGGACACGACGACGTGGAGCTCACTCGAGCAGTGGCTTCGGCTGCTCGACGCCGCGGTGGAACTCACCGGCGACGAGGATGTCGGCATCCGGGTCGGTGAGCAGTTGCTCGCCCAGCACGCCGGTACGGAGGTCGCCGCCCTGCTGCGGTCGCTGGGCTCGCCGGGGGAGGTGCTACGGAACGTCGCGATCACAGCCACCAAGTACACGACGATCTCGATGATGGAGGCCGAAGAGGTCGGCGACGCGCACGCGATCATCAGCGCGCGTAGCACGAACGATCAACAGCGGACGCGCCAGTCCTGCAACGTCACGATCGGCGTACTCTCGCAGGCACCGCCGCTCTTCGGGATGGCACCTGCCTGCGTCGAGCAGCTGGAGTGCGAGGCCGACGGCGACGGGCGGTGCCTGTACCGCGTGAAGTGGGACCCGACCAGCGCGCAGGCGGATCCCCGGCTGCGAATCGAGCAGTTGGAGCGTGAGCTTGCGGCGATGACGACGCGCTTCGAGACACTGCAGGCGACCGCCGCCGAGCTCGTGTCCGCCGAGGACATCGAGACGGTGCTCGCAGGGATCACGCGCCGCGCCGGGCTCGCGGTGCGTGCACCTCGGTACGCGCTCGCGGTTCGAGTCACAGCCACGGCTCCGCTGCGCGTCCATCACTCCGGGTTCACCGCTAAGGAAGTCGAACCGATCGTCGCCGGTCTTCTCGACGACACCCTCAAGGGCGACAACACACGCCTGGTCGTCGATGTCGCATCGCACCGGCAGCATTACGGTCGTCTCGCAGCTTTCTATCCCACCGGGATGCAGTTCTTCACGCAGGAACGCAAGCTCCTCGCCGCCTACGCGCGTCACGCTGCCGCCGCGCTGGACACGGCGGCAGCGCTCGATGAGGCGCGGCGACGCGACCGGAGCGCGCGTGCATTGCTCGAGCTGGCGAAGTCGCTCGCCGAGGTCGCAACGCCAGACGAGGTCGCTCGCCGTCTCGTTGACGCTGTCCCATCGATCGTCGACTGCAGCGGATCGACGGTATTCCTCTGGGACCCATACCGCGAGGAACTGCGGGCCGTGGCGACCGCGAGCAACGAGCCCGCCAACGGCGAGGCACTCGATGAGCTCGTCGTTTCTGCACACGAGCTGCGCGCGGTGCAGCGCCTAGTCGATGACCCGGCCCCCGTATTCGTCGATGACACTGCGGGCGACGAGGCGTTGCGCAAGCTCCTGACACTCGTAGGGGTGAAGGCGATGGCCGCTGTGCCGATCGTCGCGCGCGGCGAGTTCTTGGGGCTCGTCACCGCCGGCGCCCAGCACGACGGTGACCAACTGCGTTCTGACGACGACGTGCTGGAACGCCTCACGGGTCTTGCCGACCAAGCGGCCGTGGCCCTCCAGAACGCCCACCTGCTCGAGCGGATCCAACACGAAGCGCTGCACGACGCACTCACTGGTCTCGCCAACCAACGCCTGCTCGAGGGGCGAGTCGATGTGGCATTGGCAAGCACACGAAGGGCGGGAACCGGTCTGGCGCTCGTTTTCCTCGACCTCGACCGGTTCAAGCAGGTCAACGACGAGTTCGGCCACGACGTCGGAGACGTCGTGCTGCGCGCGCTCGGAGACGCACTACGGTCGGCCGTCCGTCTCGAAGACACGGTGGCTCGCTTCGGTGGCGACGAATTCGTGGTGGTACTCACCAACGTGCACAACCCGGACGACGTCAGCCGCTCGATCGAGCGGATCGTCGAGGCGGTACGCGAACCCGTCATCATCGGGGAACACGTGTTCACGATCGATGCAAGTGTCGGCGTCGCATCCTTCCCGCACGACGGCGACGACTACCGCAGCCTGTTGAAGCGCGCCGACGCCGACATGTACCGCACCAAGACGCAACGGCGCACGGCCACGCTCGCGCGCTGAAGCACCGGCCCTAGGCGCGCGGTCTCGGATGCCGCAGCTGTTATCCACACCTAGCTCGGCCCCAGGAGCCGGGGAGGGGACTCGAACCCCTGGCCTGCTCATTACGAGTGAGCTGCTCTGCCGACTGAGCTACCCCGGCGAACGATTCAAGTGAGGTCCGAGCCTACCGGGGAGGTTCTGACGCGGCGCTGGGCAGTTGCAGGAGCAGGTGCTCCAGCAGGAGGCCCTCGTTCGGGTTGAACTCGCCCAGGGCCTGGCGCGCGTCGCGGCAGGCGGCCAGGGCCGTGTCGCACGAGCGGCCCCCGAGGAGCAGTGCGGGGCGGTCGGCGTTCAGGGCCGGGGCGTCGGGCCCGGCGAGCGCGTCGCGGTAGACGGTCTCGAGCGCGGTGATCCCCTCGAGCAGCGCGTCGATACGGGCGCGCCGGTGCTCGCGCCTCTGCCGCTCGACCAGGCGCTTCTTCAGCACGCCCGCCGTGCGCTCGGGGTAGCCGGCCGAGTCGAGCTCGGCCGCGAGCTCCTCGGCCTCGCGCTGGTGCGCGTCCTCGAGCTCTGCCACCGCGCCGGCGAGCGCGGCCTGTAGGCGCTCGGCCTGACGGGCGGCGGCGCCGCCGGTGCCGTCGAGGCGCGCCGCGGCGTCGACAAAGGCCTCGCGGAG